>JANMSI010000047.1:0-16885 GCA_031389115.1 Akkermansiaceae bacterium | reverse complement strand
TTCGTAGTTCAGGTGCAGTTCCATCAAGTCCCGGCCCCACGCGGCCCATTGCGGGAAATCCTCGTAAAACGGCAACCGGGGAAACTCGCGCTTGAGGTTGATTTCGTATTTCGCCCGGTAGGCCGGGTGGTGGAGCACGGCGTAGGTGTAGTGGAAGATATCCAGCTTGGTGATCTTCTTGTCGCCGTAGTGTTCCTGAAACTGCCGCAGGCCCCAGTCGGTGAGGTTGTCGTGGCGCTCGCCTTCGGAGTCGTAGCGGTAGAAGCTGAGCGTCTGCGTGCCTCCAGAAGCAGGACTTACAAAATTGTAATCTGGCAACTGATCAATCGCTAGACAGAAATACGGTTTACCCGAGGAATCGCCCATCACAGTGATAGATGGATTTATAAGCTTTCCAGATTCACCAAATAATCTCGCGGTGTGATTGCGCATCTCATTCCAATGTTTGGAATAGTAGAGATAGCATTTTGTGAACGGGCGGTAACACGCTTCCACGATCTCTTTAGGATCAAATTTCGAGAGTTCACGTTTCTCCAAACTTCGCTTCGATGAACGAGTCCACTTAATTGAATAATCTAGTTTGTTAGGGTCTGCATCGCCCTTCAGTCGCTTTACGTCCGCATTGTAGGCATCGATAAGAAATTTAATTTTTGAGGTAAGGTGGCGCTTTTCGAAGTCATAAACCCAAGCATCCCGGGCAGTGACAACGCCAAGCGAGTAGAAAGAAAATATTGCCTCCTGGCTATTACCAGACTTCACCGCTTTTGTGGCTACCGGTAGGAGAGTTTCAAAATTGCTTTCTGACTGACTCAGCCAGTTTCCTTTCAAATCAGGGGCTATGACCTGCATTCTCAAATTCTCTATCTTCGCCGCGCTCAGAACCTCCAGCTTCTCTAGCCGAGGAACCTCGTCCGCCATGGAAGTGTAGGAGATAATACAACGCCTCCCTTCGATGCGGCTCTTCGACCTTACGAAAAATACAATGGCGACGCCGGTTTGAATGCCAAAGACGTTGTTCTTAGTGCCCGAGATTTTCGGATTCGAGCGAACGTCGCTCTTCGTGTCCACGATGTAGATATGGTCGAATTCCTGAGCGACGACCTTGCGGAAACCGTCGTTATGCCGCGCGTCGATGAAGGAGCGGTTGCAGATGAAAGCGACGATGCCGTGTTCGTCCAGCCGGTCGCAGGCCCAGCGGATGAAGCGGGCGTACATATCATAACCTTTCGTCTTCTGCGCGGTGCTGGCGGCGATGTAGGTGGCCTTGATGCGGGCGTCGATGTGTTTGTAGGCGCGGTTTTTGTTGTTATCGTTTTCGTTCTGCTGGTTGGCGTTGTAGGGAGGGTTGCCAATGATGACGCTGATCTTGCGTTTGTTCTGCGCCTTAATGCGGCGCGTGTTTTCCAGACTGATGCCGCCGAGCTCGAACTGGTTTTCCACGCGCAGGCCCTCGGTGTTGTCGAGGGTATCGACGAAGCAGATGTTTTCGAAGGGCACATAACTCCCCATCTTGGCGTGGTAGGCGGTTTCGATGTTCAGGTTCGCGATGTAATAGGGCAGGATGGCGACTTCGTTGGCGTGCAGCTCGCTCTTGTATTTCCGGGCGAGGACTTCGCGGGGAAGGTATTCGATGAGATCGCAGATATAACTGCCGGTGCCGGTGGCGGGATCGAGAATTTCCACGCCCTTGTCCGCGAGACCTTTTCCGAAGTGGCGGTGGAGCAGCGTGTCGGTGGAGCGGATCATGAAGTCGATGATCTCGCCGGGGGTGTAAACGATGCCGAGGCGGTCGGCGCCCTTGGGATTGTAGGCTTTGTAGAAGTTTTCGTAGATGACCTTGAGGAAGGTCTGCTTTTCCCGGTGGCTGACGATGCGGGTGGCCTGGGCCTTGATGACCTCGTAGTAGTGCTTGATCTGGCCGAGAGTGTCGCGCTTGGTTGCGCCGGTGAAGAAGGTGGCCTCCACTTCCTTCAGCTCGCGGGCGATGCTGTTTTCGTCGAGGAGCTGGGTATCGCTGAAGATGGAGAGGAAGATTTCCTCGGTGAGGATGTGCTGGATGAGCATCTCGTCCACATCGGCCGGGGTGACGGAGGGATTGATGGAGCTGCGGCAGAGTTCCAGAAAGGTATCGCGGCGCAGGCGGAAGGCGCGGTTTTCCGCCTCCTGCTTCTCGATCATTTCCCGCAGGGTCCTGACGATGCTGGGGATGTCCTGCTTGAAGCGCTCGACGGCTTCCTTGAACTCGCGGACCTCGGGGTGCTCGAAGGAGACGTAGGCGGTGAGGAGTTCGTCGAGCTCGCCGTCCTTCGCGAAGGAGGCGCTGAGAAGCTGGCGGCCATCCTGATAGAGGATGGCGGTCTGGGAGTCCTCGAACAGGATGTTGGAGTCCGGGTAGCCGGTATCGAACTTTTTGGCGATCTCGGTGCGGAGGTCGTCGGCGGTGTCCTTGCTTACCCAGAAGCCGTAGTCGAGGCGGAGGATATTTTTCAGCGTGCCGTCCGGCTTGACGCGCTTCTTGCGGCGGGGGTTGTAGTAGTCCAGCTCCTCCACGAGCAGGAGATTCCGCGGGCGGGCATAGGCGTTGATGAGCGAGAAGACGGCGCGGCGGATGGAGGTTTCCCGCGTGCTGCCGCCGTAGCGGATGATCTGATCGACCTCGGAGCGGTAGGTGTGGATGGAGCCGAAGTTGGACATGCGGTGAGTTAGCGGAGTGGCAATTGCTCGACCTGGCTTGTCCAGTCGGCCGTGTCGGTTGCCCGGGCGATGAGGTCAAGATCGCGGACGTATTGTCCGATGGAGCCGTGGAGCTGATGCCCGAAAAGAAGTCCTGCGAAATTCCGGCCCTCCCGCTGCCAAGACTCGGCGAGAGCCTTGAAGCGGATATCCTGGGTGAAAATGACGCGACCTAGCTGGCTGGCTCTTTCCAGCAAGGCGTCGTCGGTAAGTTCCGCAGTGCCATCCTCGCGGGCTGTCATGACATCCACACCCCGGTGTCGCAATTCCGACGCGATTGAGGAAGGAACATGCACGTCGAGATACAGCGCGGTCATGCCAATGCGCCGCGGCGGAGGGCGAGGAGACGCAAGCGCAACGCCGAGGGTGCTTGTAAATCGGCAGCATCGAGTGCGGCGATTTCTGCGGACAGTTCCACAGTCAACTCGTCGAGGTGATCGAAATAATAGCCGAGGGCGGAGTGGACTTCCGCAGCGGTCAGGTGCGGGTGCTGACGGATGATTTCCTCGGCGGACCAGCCATTGCCAATGTGGTCGGCGGCGATCTGCGCCACACGGATGCGGGGCAAGCGCTCCAAACGAGCCACGTCTTCGTCGGCGCAGGTGATGTGTGGATAGTCGAACGTGGGCATGGGCGGCAGGCTTCGGGTCGGAACCTGGGATGATATTGGAGCGGGCTGGGTTTTCCGCCAAGCAACAAAATCTCGGGGCGCTACGCGTGATGCAGCAGGATCGAGTTCGCGGCGAAGTGGTCGGATAGAATGTCCGAGACGATCACCAGCGGCGTGCCGGGCCGGACCAGGTCTGCGGTCTTGAGCAGCTCGCAAACGCGCTGGATGGTTTCCTCAATGTTCGACGCGAAGGGCAGCTTGAAGCCCCGCACGCCGCGGGTGAGCGAGAGCTGGCGGCAGACGCGCTCGGTGGGGGTGAAGGCGTAGAAGCCGGCGGTGCGGGGGCGGAGCATGGCGACGTGATTGGCCAGCACGCCGCGGCGGGTGAGGACGACGAGCCGCACATCGGGCAGGGAGTCGGCGAGGGTGACGGCGGCGCGGGCGGTTTTCTGGCGCTCGTCGCGGAGCAGCACGTTCTGGCCGAAGCCGTGGCCGCCGGATCGCTCGATGCGCGAGGAAATCCTAACAAGCGCCTCGACGCATCGCTCGGGATAGCGGCCGACCGACGTTTCTCCCGAAAGCATCAGGCTGTCGGCCTCCTCGTAGGCGGCATTCATGACGTCGGTGACTTCCGCCCGCGTGGGCGTGGGATTGGTGATCATCGACTCTAGCAACTGAGTGGCGACGATGACGCGGGTGCCGAGTTCGTGACAGCGCTTGACGATGCGGCGCTGGAGAATTGGCAGTTCCTCGAATTCGACCTCCGTGCCCAAATCGCCACGGGCGATCATGATCACGTCAGCGGCCGTGATGATGGCGTCGATGTTGCGGATGGCTTCCTGGTCCTCGACCTTGGCGACGATTTGGGCCTCGCCCTCGAGGGCTTCCATCGCGTCGCGAAGCTCCCGGACATGGGCGGAGTCCCTCACAAACGAGCCGGCGATGTAGTCCGCCCCGCACTCGACGGCGAGTGACAAATCGGCGTGATCCTTTTCCGTTAGGGCGGGCAGGTTCAGGCGGACGCCTGGCAGATTGATGTGGCGGCGCGAGCCCATCGAGCCCTGCGTTTTCACATAACAGAGAATGCGGTCGGCCTCCACCACGTCGATGCGCATGAGCATCGCGCCGTTGTCCACGACGAGGGTGTTGCCCACGGCGACATCGCCCATCAGCCCGTCGTAATTGACGGTGGTGGAAAGCGGGACCGTCGGGTCGGTGCCGACCTTGCGAAACTCCACGATGTCGCCCTCCATCAAGGTGTAAGGTTTTTCCAAATCGCCGGTGCGGATGGACGGACCGGTTAGATCGAACAGCACGGCCACGTGGGCATCGCGCGCGTCCGACTGGCGGCGGACCCGCCTGGACATTTCAGCCGCCCATTCATGCTTGGCGTGGCTCATGTTGAGACGGAACACATTGGTGCCTTCGTCGATGAGGCGGCCGATCATTTCTTCGGATTCGGTGGCCGGGCCTAAGGTGATGATGATCTTGGTTTTGCGCAGCATGGATCAGGGGTGATGGAGCACGGCGGGTGCCGGGGGAGGAAACACACGGGAGGCGAGCCAAGCAAGACCGGAACGATTTGCCGCGGCGCGAGCAAGCTTCGCGCACTCGTGTGCAGCGAAGCGCCAAGACCCTCTGGAGTGGGAGACTCCCGCGGAGGAAGGCACCCCGCAAGGCGGAGTCGTGCGTCGGATTGTTAGCTAACATGTATCTCGATCCGCTGGACTGGCTGATGGCCGGATGGGGCCTGGAAATGGTGTGGTATGCCGACGACATGGTCGTCCTCTGCCGGACTCGGGAACGAGCCGCCGCCGCGCTTGAAACCATGATTGAGCCGGCGAGTAAGCCGGAAAACCCGGGCAGGATCCCGGTCGCGACGGTCGGATGCGTGCCGGACTACGTCTGATCAGGAGATTTTCCCGCTCGAAATATTTTCGCTGCCCGCCAGATTGCGGCGTGGATTTGTTTTCGAAACCTCGAACGCCCGAGGAAAAGGCGCTCTCCGTGACCCAATTGCTGCGGCGGATGAAGAATCTGTTGGAAGTCCAGATCGGCGAGACCTGGGTGGAGGGCGAGGTTTCTAACTTGCGGAAACAAGGCAGCGGGCATTGGTATTTTTCGCTGAAGGACGAGGGCGCGCAGATCTCCTGCGCGATGTTCGGTGCCCGCAAGCGCGAGGGTTCGGAGGCGCTGGAGGACGGGGCGAAGGTCCGTGTTTTTGCCGAAGCCACCGTCTATGAAGCTCGGGGCCAGCTTCAGCTCATCGCGCTGAAGGCCGAGCGCGCGGGGGCGGGGGACTTGCAGGCGAAATTCGAGGCGCTGAAACGGAAGCTCAATGCGGAGGGCTTGTTCGACACAGATCGCAAGCAGCCGATCCCACCCTATCCGCGGGTGTTAGGGATCATCACTTCCGCCAGCGGCGCGGCGTTGCAAGACATCCTCAACGTTCTAACACGCCGCGCGCCGTGGGTGCAGCCGGTGCTTTTTCCGGTGCGGGTGCAGGGCAGGGGAGCCGAGATGGAGATCGCCCAGGCCATCGCGAAGATGGGTCGGCCGGAAGCGTTCGGCTATCCGCGCTGCGATGTGCTCATCGTCGGCCGCGGCGGTGGTTCCACTGAGGATCTTTGGAATTTCAACGAGGAAGTCGTCGCCCGCGCCATCGCGGCTTGCCCGATTCCGATCATTTCCGCGGTCGGGCATGAAATCGATTTCACCATCTCCGACTTCGTGGCCGACCTGCGGGCACCCACGCCGAGCGCCGCCGCCGAGCTCGCGGTGGCCGACGGCGCGGAGTTGTTAGCCCGCCTCGCGCAATTCCGCCGGCGGATGTCGCGGGTCGCAGCGGATCGCCTGACAAGCTCCCAGCTGGCGGTGGACGCGCTCCGCCGCAGTGCCTTGCAACGCGATGGCGAGAAGCTCCTGCGCGAGTCCGTCATGCGGCTGGATTCCGCGCGCGGCCAGCTTGCCCAAGCCACCAGAGTCTCACTCGAGACGTTCGTGATGCGACTCAATGAAGCCCGCGCCCGGCACCAATTGTTTCATCCGGCCAGCGTCGTGGAGCGGCGGATGGATACCGTGAAAAACCTGCGTCAGCGCTTCGAGCGGGCGGGCAGGGACATCGTGAAGGAGCGCACCGAGCGGCTCGTTCGTCTGCGCGGGCTGCTTCGCACGTTAGGTCCAGAGTCCGCATTCCAGCGCGGTTTTTCCATCACCCTCGCCGCAGATGGCAGGATCGCGACTTCGGCTAACGCATTCAAACCCGGCGACCTCATGCGAACCAAGTTCGCGGACGGGGAGACTCTCAGCATCGTGGATGAATCCCAGTCGTCATGATCGGACCCGAACTGCCAACCAGTCCCTATCAGCGTCTGAAAAATCAGGGGTGGGGACGTCTCGTCACCACGCATGGACGAGACGTCCATGCCCCTTATGGATCCCGCGAGTCTGGGGCGGAAAGGTTGACCCCACCGGTATGAGGATGGAATGCTCCAAGCTTGCGATGATGCTCAAGCGCCATCCGTTTCCCGTGGTCGCCTGGTTTGAGCGGGTGCTGGCGGTTTCGTTCGCGTTCCCGGAAGAGATTTTACGACCGCTAGTGCCGGAGCCGTTGGAGATCGATACCCACGACGGTTCTGGATTTGTGACGGTGGCGTTGGTCTGGACCAAGGGACTGCGGCCCGCGGTATTACCCCGGTCCATGGGTCAGGATTTTTTCCTGGCGGGCTATCGGGTTTTCACGCGGTTGCGGGATGAGAACGGCCGCCGGTTGAGGGGGCTCAAGATCCTGCGAAGCGAGACGGACAAGGCACGAATGGTTTTCTCCGGCAATCTGCTAACCCACTATCAATACCGCCGGGTGAAGCTTGAGCAGTCGGCTTCGCGGGTAAAAACCTGGTTGCCTGATGGCCGCGAGACCTTGGATTTGACGTTCGATCTAACCACTGAGCCCGAATCACCGCCCGCTGGTTCCCCGTTCGCAGACTGGAGGGCTGCTAGAAATTTTGCCGGGCCCATGCCGTTCACCTTCGATGCCGAAGGCGATGGCCGGTTCGTGGTGATCGAAGGCAAACGGGAAACATGGACGCCGCGCCCGGTGCGGGTAACGGGTTGGAAAGTGGCACTTTTCGACGAGGCTCCGTTCCGCGGAGTGACGCCGGTGCTGGCAAACGCGTTCCGGGTGGAAGGCGTGCCGTATCGTTGGGAGCGGGGACGTTTGATCACGCCGATGACCCATGAGTGAGCGCGGCAAATGGGACGGAATGCTGGCGATCGCCCGCTTCAACTGGCCATTCTACGCGGCCGCTGCCGGATTCATGGTGCTAGGCTGGATCGGAGTGGCAGCGGGTGGATGGCTTGCGGTCGCGGGTGCTTCGGTCGTTATGGGCTGCTGTTATTTTCTCATCGGTTCGCTGGGTGTTTCCCACTGGGTCTATGATCTGTCGGACCTTTATCAGTGGGCGTGGTTGGACCGGGCGTTGGGAAATTCGCGGGTTGAAAAACTCGCGCTCTGCCACTCCGGATTCGACGAGGCTTCGGTAATGTTGAAACGCAAATTTCCGCAGGCCGCGTGGCAGGTGTTGGACCACTACGATCCGGCGACGATGACGGAAGCCTCGATCCGGCGGGCGAGAAAACTCTATCCGCCGACTGCGGGAACGGTCGCTTCCCGATTCTACCAATGGCCGGTGGAGGATGCCAAACTGGACGTGGTGTTTGGCTTGCTAGCGATCCATGAACTGAGGAGCGACGCGGAGCGGACGGCATGGTTTTCCGAAGCCCGCCGCTGCCTAACGGACGATGGCAGGGTCGTGCTGGTGGAGCATGTCCGCGATCTGGCGAACTTCGTGGCCTTCGGCCCGGGATTTTTGCATTTTCATTCGGTAGCCGCCTGGCGAAGATCCTGGGAGAGCGGCGGTCTGATAGAAAATGACAGCTTCCGGGTCACACCCTTCGTGCGGGTATTTGTATTGAAACGATCATGATGGAAACACTGCCGCTGTTGTTGAGAATCGCCGGGGCCGGCTTGATCCTGCTGGCCGTGGTGCATGTCCCGATCAGCCGCAAGTTGATGTGGCGGGAGCACGCCGCGCGGATGTCGGCGGAGAACGCGGCGATCTTCCACGTGCACGCGTTTTTCATCTGCGTGGTGCTGGTGATGATGGGCCTGCCGGGGCTGATAGAACCGGCGGTGTTTCTCGAAAAATCGCGGGCCGCTGCCTGGGCCTCGTGGTCGATCTGCGGATTCTGGCTGCTGCGCTTGTATTGCCAGTGGTTTGTTTATGGCTCGAATCTCTGGCGCGGGAAACGGTTTGAAACCTTCATGCACTTCTGGTTCACGGGTGTGTGGCTTGCTCTCGTCCTGGTCTTCGGCGCGTGTGGTGTCCTGCAGGCGGGGTGGTTGCCATGAAAACCTGGTGGTGGCTGTTGCGCGTTGCGGTGGCGCTGGTGTGGATCTATCAGGGGCTGTGGCACAAGCTGATCGCGGTGGAAGCGCGGCATTTGGAGATCGTGGGCTCCGCGCCAGCGTTCGTGCCGCCGCGGGTCGCGCTCGGGATGATCGGAGCGTTGGAAACCCTTTTCGCCATCTCGATCATGATGAGATGGCGGCAACGGATTTTCGCATGGCTGCAGATTGGCATGCTGGTGGCGATGAATGCCGCCGGGATTCTCTTCGCCGGTGACCAGATTCCGGACATCGGCGGGATGCTCACCATGAACCTGGTTTTCGCCCTGGCGATCTGGGGACTCGCGAATCATGAAGCCGGGGCGTGAGCGCGTGGTCTTCGGCCACATGCATGAGGATCACTCGATTGAGTTGTCCCTGGTCAATCTCTTACCGGTGAAGCGGGCACTGGTGATCGCGTCCGGTGGCGACCTCGCATTTGCACTGGCCGGGTCTAACGTGGACGTGACCGCAGTGGATTCAAATCCCGCGCAAATCGAGCTGGTGAGGGAGAAGATGCGGTGCCCGGATAACCTGATGACCCTCTGTTTTTGCGGACGGGTGGACCGCCTGCTGCGGTTTGGCGGTCCGTTCCTCGCGTGGCTGCTGGACTGGCCGCGGTTGAGGGCGGGTAATCTTAAACTTACTCTAACCAACCGGTTCGAGGAACTGTTGCACCTGGTGATTTTCCTCGTCCATGGCACCCGTGCGGCCAAAAGAGTGGATCGTCCGGCGATCCGATTGATTCGTCGGCGGCTTGATAAAGCGATGCGGCAGCCGAACGCGGAAAGGAATCCACTGCTCCAAGTGCTGCTCGGCAAGCGGTTCGAAAGTGTATCTCCCGATGTCTGGAGCGAGCAGGGAATCGCGAAATGGCGGGGAGAGACAGCCCGGATTGTTTTGAAAGCCGCAGACATCGGGCAAGTTCTCAGTGACACGGCGGGTCATTCGCTGGGCCTGATTTCAGTTAGCAACCTCCCTGATGTGTTGGACGAGGATGCCTGGCAACTTCTGGTAGAGCGCGCGGCAGCAGCGCTTGCACCCGGTGGCTATCTGATCGTCCGGTCGATGTTGCGCGAAACGATTGAGACCAAGAGCGATGCCAATTTCTCGAAGGAAACGGTTGTGCTTGAGGATAGAAGCCCGATTTGCCCGGTCATATGGATCGGCAGGCTCACTGTCTCAAATAACTGATCGCTTCCCGCAGATCAGCCGCTGTGACCGTGTCGATCACCTTCGCGCTGCCGAGCGCGTCGAGCACCACGAAACGGATCGCCCCGGCGGAAAACTTTTTGTCGCGAGCGAGTTTTTCCATCACCGTGTCGGTCGTGATCACCGCTGGGAGGACCAGCGGCAGGTGATATTTTTCCAACAATGCGATCACCTTTTCGCTGTCGTCGGGCGAGAGTCCGGCGTGGCGTTCGGATAGAACCAATGCCGCCCGGATGCCGAGCGAGATCGCCTCGCCGTGCAACATCTCGCCGTAGGGCACGGACGCCTCGATGCCGTGACCGATGGTGTGACCGAAATTCAGCAGCGCCCGGATGTCGCGGGTTTCGTGCTCATCGGCCTCCACCACGCGGGCTTTGATGGCGATGTTGTGCGCGATCAAATCCGGCGGGACGTCCCGGCCGTTAGGGTCAAACGCAGCGAGGTCACCGAGCATCGCGGCGTCGCGGATGGCCGCGTGTTTGATCGCCTCGGCGAAGCCCTCACGGAACTCCCGGTCGGGCAGGGTCCGCAGGGTTTCCGGATCGACAAGCACCAGCCGCGGCTGATGGAACGCGCCTAACAAATTTTTACCTTCGCCCACATTGACACCGGTTTTGCCGCCGACGGACGAATCGACCTGCGCGACAATGGTTGTCGGCACCTGCACGAAGGGAATTCCCCGATAGAAGATGGAAGCCACGAACCCCGCCAGGTCGCCCACTACGCCACCGCCCAGGGCGACCACCAGCGATTTCCGGTCGTGCCCGGCGCGGATCATTTCGCGGCAAATGGTTTCCGCCTGGGTCATCGACTTCGATGCCTCGCCCGCAGCGACCGTGTGCAATGTCGGATGAAAACCGGCGGCTTCGAGCGACGCCATCAAGGCACCGGCGTGAAATCTGGCCACCGTTTCGTCGCTGATGATCGCCGCGCGCAAGCCGGAGATTCCCGCCGATTTTAAGGTTTCGCCAGCCCGGCCTAGCAGGCCAGGCTCGACAAGGACGTTGTAGGCGCGGTCGGCGAGATCGACGTGGACGGAAGGCATGGCGCGGAGCATGAAACAAGGGTGGCGCATGTCCAGACCATCTCCGGCGCTCTTGAAGATCGAAGGCACCGCGAATCTAGCGAATCAGGCGAATGATTAAGAGGTTGTCTGAGAAATAGGGGGTGGGTACGTCTCGTCCCCACGCATGGACGAGACGTCCATTTTCCTTATTTCAGACAGCCTCTAAGCATTGAATCAGGCATCTTGTCCCTCTTCAAGATTCGCTCGATTCGCTAGATTCGCGGTGCCTAAGTCTTAGTTTGATTTCACCTGATGACTGGGGCCGTGCAGGCCCAGATGAAGATGGAAGGCACCGCGAATCTAGCGAATCTAGCGAATCATTAAGAAGCTCTGTAGATAGGGGGTGGGGACGTCTCGTCCCCACACATGGACGAGACGTCCATGTTCCTTATTTCAGATAGCCTCTGAGCATTGAATCAGGCATCTTGTCCCTCTCCAAGATTCGCTGGATTCGCTAGATTCGCGGTGCCTGTCTCTTCGCTCGCGGTGCCAGCAAACCATACTTTGGACTAAACAGATACGCTGCGATAAACAACAGCCCGAGCACGATCACGATCGCCGGACCTGGCGCGATCCCGAATTTCCCGGACAACAACACCGCCGCCACCGAGCCAACGCAGCCGATCAGCCCGCCGCCCCAAAACAGTGCCGAGGTGCGGTCGGTGAGCAGGGAAACCGTCGCCGCCGGGGTGACTAACAGGCCCACCGAGAGCACGCAGCCCACGGCTTGCAGCGACGAGACGAGCGCCAGCACCAGCAGCGCGAAAATCAGATACTGGATGAAACGCACCGGCACGCCCTGTGCCGCGGCCACATTCGGTTCGAACAACGTGAGGAGGATGGGCCGCATCAGCAGATTCGTGATGAGCAGGGTGAACGCGCCGATGCCAAAGGCGATCCAGATGTCCGAGTTGCCCACCGCGATGATGTCGCCAAACAGCCAGTGCTCGAGTTCCTGACGGGTGTCGAGTTTCGGCAACAACGCGATGCCCGCGGCGAACGCGGCGGTGTAGAGCACGGCCAGTGCGGTGCCTTGCTCCACCCGGTTTCCCCGCGCGACGGCGACCGAGCCGAGCCCGACTAACAGCGCGGCGAACATGGCGCCGAGGAAGGCGTTCCACTGGCTCAGCGCGCCGGTTAGAAAAATCCCCAGCGCGATCCCCGGCAGCATCGTATGCGAAAGCGCGGAAACCGAAAGCGCGCTCCGCCGCAGCACCACGAAGCCGCTGAAAAATCCGTTGGCAAAGCCGATGAAGCCCGCAGTGGCGAGCGCGCGCTGATAGAAGGAATTGGTGAGCAGGTCAAAGTCCATGGGCGGGCTCGTAAAAGGTGCTCTCGATCAGCTCGGGTGTTAGAATTTCCGCCACCGGGCCGAATGCCAGAACCCGCGTCGCCAGCACCAGCGCTTCATCGAAAAGCTGCGGCGCGGTGTTGAGGTCGTGGTGCGAGGCGATCACCAAGCGTCCCTCGCGGGCGAGCTTGGCAAGCAGGTCGCCCAGAAGCTGCGAGGCATTCCTATCCAATCCAGTGAAGGGCTCGTCGAGCAAAAGCACGTGGGCCTCCTGCGCCAGCGCGCGCGCGAGGAACGCCCGTTGCTGCTGTCCGCCGGACAGCTCGCGGATCTGCCGGTGCTGCAAGTTCGTTAGTGCGAGCGACTCCAGCGCGCGGTCCACCGCAGCACTGTCTTCCTGGGAAAACCTCCGCCACCAGCCGGTTTGCGGGTAGCGGCCCATTTCCACCAGCCCGCGGACGGTGATGGGAAACGACCAGTCCACCTCCTCGCGCTGGGGCAGGTAGGCAAACTCGCGCGACCACTTTTTCACCGCCGTGCCGCGCCAGAGGATGGAGCCGGTGTCGCGAGGCACCAGTCCGGCGATGGCCTTGAGCAGCGTGCTCTTGCCAGCGCCGTTAGGGCCTATCAGCGCCACGCGGTTGCCGCACGAAGTCGCCAGCGACACGTCTTCCAAGGCGAGCACTTGCCGATAGGAGACGGTGACGTTGCGGATCACCAGTTCGTGATGCTGCCCGTGGTGGGCGCAGCCGTCATGGTGCTGATGCGGTTCACTCATTTCTCGGCGGGCAAGGGGAGTTCGAGGAAATCATTGATGTCGCCGTCGGCATCGAAGACGTGGGTGAATGTTTCCTGCCCGGGAGCTTCCAGCGTGAGTTTCGCAAAACGGTGCTCACCGGCAATAGCGGCGTTTTCCCAACGGACCACAAGGCCGACACGCGGATCGTTAGGATCGAGATTCAGCGTCCCGGATACCGGCGATCGATTGGACAGCGGGCGGATTACGCTGCCGGTATCGATTTCCACTGCGGCTGCGGGGGCGGATAGAATTAAGCGAAATGGCACCGCCGCAAGTGTCGGTTTTTTCACTTCTGGAACTCGGATCGCGGGATGCACGCTTCCTCGTGCCGTCGTAACCCTCAGCAATCCGGCCCCTGTCGCCGCCAGAGCGAAGACCATGAGAATGAACCGGATGAGTGGTGAGCCGCGCACGCCGGGAAACTGGAACGTGTCCAGAGAAGATGCAAGAAACTTGCAGATGCCGCCGGAGTGCGGCACGTCCTGCCGCCGGCGGTGGGAGATGGGTGCTCTCCCGAAATCGACTCCAGGCTGCTTTTGATTGGTGGTGGGTCAGTTTGAATTTTTTTCATCCTCGTAACGAATCCCCGCCTTCCGCTGATCCATCGGAGGGCATTTTCCGCCGCTTTCTGGATCGAGATACCAAGGGGTAAGCGGCACTTGTGGCGCGTAGGTCGTGCGGACGCTTCGGGTCTTATAGCGAAGCGGACGGCTCACAGGATACAAGGCCATGCGAAATTCATCGAAAAGCGCCAGCAGCTCCCCCAACGTCATCGGCTTGGCGATCACCCCGGCAGCCACCGCAGGCGCGGTTTTGATCGTTTGATGCGTGCGGCAGAAATTGTAATTAAGGAAATGAATTGAAACCATCGCGGCGTGGTTTTCAGCCTTCTTGGAAAAGCCGTTGGTGGAACGAGTGAACCGCCGCATCGTCATCCGCATGGTGAGGTTCTGGCGCTCAACGTGGCTTGTGCAAATGCGGTCAAATTCCGGGTTGCCGATTGTTGGCACTTTGTCGGCCCGGATCACAACGTCATTCCCTTTGGCGTCCGTTCCGTAAAACCTTCACCAGCCGTCCGTAATCGATCTCTTCGCCGAACGCTCCCTTGATGGCGTAAATGTACGCCCGGTGACCGTCCGTGCTGATTTGGACACGGTTGGCGAGCCGTGAGGCCAGATCGTCCACCATGTCGCACGCGGAGCGGTGGCCACGGTCTGCAACCAGCCATGAAGGGACGAGCTTGGTATCGCGGCAGAGTGCCGTCCATGTCCAGATATCGCCGCCTTGCGGATGGGTCGAAGTTCCCTTGTTCTTTTCCTTGCAGCCACAGAACGCCCAAATTTCATCAAGTTGAAGATCGGTGCATTTGAGGTTCCGCAGCGTCTTGTCTTGATACCACGCGGCGAACTCGCCGAACTCCACCACCAGCTTCGTCACTGTGTTCTTGGCCGCCCCAGTCATCCGAACCGTGGAGCGGATTGAGTTACCTTCGGTGAGGCAACGGATAATCATCGCTCTCTTCTCTGTGCCGGTGCGGTTCATGCTTGCAAGAATGTTCTTGCCATGCCTGCTATGCAAGCATAAAAACTAACCATGAGCAAGCAAGGCGAGTTCGACCCGGAAGAAAGCATTCAATCGCAAGGCGGAAAGGCGCGTGCTGAAAAACTATCTCCCGAAAAGCGCAAGGAGATTGCCTCCGCTGCTGCTGCCGTGAGGTGGAAAACCCCAGTAGCATCCCACAGCGGATCTTTAAAAATTGGGCCATGGGCGAACATTCAATGCTTCAACGTTGAGATCGACGGGGAAGCGAAGCGGATGATTTCACAGGCCAGCTTTATGGATATCGTTGGTGTGGTCGGGAGCGGGAGAGCTGGGGCTAACCGAATCGGGATGTTGCTTGATAACCCTCTCATGCCCCCGAAAAAGACCTCCGGGATCATAAAGGCTATTCAGAATCCGGTGAAACTCATCACAGATAACCGGCTTATGATCTATGCTTATGACAGCATCTTGGTCGTGGAATACTGCAAGGCCATGATGGAAGCGCGGCGAAATTCCGCTCTGCCCGATTGGGCGGTTGGCTACGCCGAGGCTTGTGAGAGAGTGGTGATTTCACTCGCGGGGGTGGCCATTGCCGCACTCATCGACGAAGCCACAGGTTTCCAACTTGTCCGCGAAAGAAATGCCCTCGCGGCATTGCTTGATCGATATTTGAGAAACGAATTTTCCGCATGGGCAAAGCGGTTCCCTGACGATTTTTATCAGGAGCTTTTCCGATTGCGGGGCTGGGAATGGAAAGGCATGAAAGTGAACCGGCCTCAATGCGTCGGCAATGACACCAAAGATCTCGTTTACTCGCGTCTGGAGGTAGGAATTTTGAAAGAATTAGAGATCAAAAATCCTTGGATTCCCGAGAAAAACCGCAGGGTGGGCTATCACCATTCTCTTTTGACCGACGACTTTGGTGTGCCCGCTCTAGCGCAGCATCTCCACACAATCATCACAATCATGCGCGGATTCCGCGACGGGCAATGGTCTCGCTTCAAAGAATTTTTAGATGTGACGATGCCAAAAAAAGGAGATTCGGTCCAGTTCCTCTTAGACCTAGATGACTAACATCTAGTCCTGCTCCGACTTCTTCAGGAACTTCCGCATGAAATCGTATGCGCTCTCCACGCCTTGCTCCTCGGGGGAGTGATCGTCACCACATCCACATTCGTCCTTGTCACCGTCCTGCTTCACGCGGGGCGGCGTTTCTTTTTCGTCCTCAACGGGGCCGAGATTGTCAGGGAGGATCATGAGGGGAGTTTCGCACCGGCGGGACTGGCCTGCAAGCATCGGATTTTCAGGAGATTTCAAACTGACCCACTACCTTTTGATTCCGCATTACATATATTGTAACAAGTTGTAATGAGTTACCCGTCTGAACCAATTTCCCCTCGAATGGCAGAAGTCCGAGCGGCTACACCCAGAGCCATCGACAAAAGTGATTCATTCCTTACGCTCCGTTCCATGCGCTACCGGATCCTCTCGTTTTTAGTCGGTTTGAATCTGTCCGCTACCGGTGCGCCCGAGGCTGAGAAATCTACGGACACTCCGGCCAAGGATGCACCCGCAGCGAAAGTGATCGAGCCAGTGGTCCGAGACTCCACGGTCACCATTGATGGCGTCAAGATTCCCTACACGGTTACGACGGGAAAACTCCAGCTCAAGGAGGACGACGGAAAAGCGCGCGCCTCGATTTTTCATGTCAGCTATGTGCGCACGGACATCAAGGATCCGACGACGCGCCCGGTGATGTTCGCGTTCAACGGTGGTCCGGGTTCCTCGGCAGTCTGGCTGCACATCGGCGTGCTCGGGCCGAAAATCGTTAAGCTTCCGGGCGACGGAACCATCGCTCCTGTGCCGCCGACGCGGGTCGTGGACAATCCGTTGAGCGTGCTGGATGTCTGCGACCTGGTGTTCATCGATCCGGTTTCGACCGGCTACAGCCGCGCGGAAAAGGATGTGAAGCCCGGTGATTTCCATGGCTTGGATGAGGACATTGAATCGGTCGGCGACTTCATCCGCCGCTGGGTCAGCGATCATGACCGTTGGGCGTCGCCCAAGTATCTGCTCGGCGAATCCTACGGCGGGATCCGGGCCGCAGGGCTTTCCAGCCACTTGCAATCGCGCTACGGAATGAGCCTCAATGGCGTCATCATGCTGTCCACCTTGCTGGATTTCTC
>JANMSI010000038.1:0-51267 GCA_031389115.1 Akkermansiaceae bacterium | reverse complement strand
ACCCCATCCGGGATCGCCGGCGACCTCGTCGACGAAACGCTCGGCGCGCTCGCGGATGTGTAGCAAGCGGGCGACCGCGGTCTCGTCGAGTTGCCAGCGGTCGCCGGGTTGATAGACCAGCCGGAGCAGGGGCGCGCGTTCCACCCGGATGTCCCATTCGAGCCGGCCCCACTTTTTCTCAGGATCCCAGAGATCGCCTGAGGTGATGAACGGGCCGGATTGCTCCAGCACCTGGCCGCAGTGAGGGCCGGTTAGCAGAGCCAGCGGCCGGGGATGAACATTCGGCTTTGCGTCAAATGCGACGGAAATTTTCACCGGCGGCCGGAAGCGCCGCAGGGGAATGCTGCAAGCCGGTAGGAGTTTGTTTTGGCAGCGGTCATTCGTGGCGTCGCGCATTTGAAAAGCATCGGACCGATGAGTTTCCAAAGGCATCGGTGTGCCAACATGGCCGCTGCCTACCAGCGCTTCAAGTCGCGCCAAGGTATCCGCCCAACGCTCGGGATTGGGCAGTTGGCGCTTCGTCCAATCGCTCTGACGGGAAAGGGGAATCGCGGCGGTCGCGTCCAACTCGATGCCGACCACCGGCGAGAGCAGCACCAGTGACTCGGCCATGGTTTGAATGGGTTTGAGAAGCGCGGCAGGATCTGACAGTGGTTCGGGCAGACGGATTTCGCGCCGCATTTCGCCTGCTTCGAGGCGCAGGCGGATTTCTAAAATGGAGGCCGCGAGATGGCGCGCGGCAAGTCGCGAGGAGAGGACGTGCAGCAGTCGGTTGAAGACAAACACCAGCGCTTCACTCGAATGGATGGCGTCGTCGAAATCGATCGACTGGAGCAGCGATTCCGGCGGGCGGTGCAGCTTGAGCAGGCGGCAGGTTTTTCCGGAGACCAAATCTTGCCAATGCCCGGCCTGCGGACCGAATCGCTCGGTGAGTTGCTGCCGCGGTAGTTGGCAGAAATCCGCCAGCGTGCGCAGTCCGAGAAGATCCAGCAGCGGTAAAAACTTGCCATCGCCTTCCAGTTTGCCGAGCAGGGCCAGTGGCAGCGTTCCGATCTCCGCGGTGGAAATGAATCGACCGCGGGTCCGTGGTTCGAGCACGGCGAAATGGGCGAGGTCCGGGGTGTCCGCCAGAGCGTGACAGACTTCCACGTCGGAATTTGGCAGGCTTTCCAAGCCGTCGAAGTGAAGGCGTTTCGTTCCGCTCAAATCGAGCAGAACAGTGTCGGTTGAGGTGATTTCGACGTCCGCGCTGAAGCGGTCCGCGAATTCGACCAGCTCCGCCAACAGCGCGGCTTCGGTTTCCGGCTGACGGGGCAGCACCTTCAAATCCGGGCATCGTACGAGCGCCCGCCCAAGTGGCCAACCGAGGGCGATGCCAACTTGCCATGCCGCGGGATTGACCGACAGCACCGGTATTTTCCCATCCTCCTTGTCCGTCGGGTCGCGCAGGACAGCGCACGGAAAATACTGCCACTCGGGCTGCTGTTGCAGCGCGGCGACCACTGGCAGATTGGCGATGTGAAATGCGGCGAACATGGCTCACTTGGCGTAGCGCATCAGCTCCGTCCGCGCGGTCAGGCGTTGCAGAACTTCGTTTCTTGGCAGGGCAAAATCCTCCAGCGTGAGCCGCGCGGAAAGCGAAAGCCGCAAGCTCGCGCAGGGCACCAGCGGAGCCGGGCAGAGCGCCAGCAACCGGCAGGCGGTCGCTTCGCAAAGCTGCTTCAGCCGCCACCAAGCCGATGCGGGAATCGAGCGGAGCGCTTTCACCGGCAGGCCGCAAAGGTCGAGCATGACAAACGGCACATTGCCATCGCGGACGAGCAGATCCGCAGCCTTGAGCGCTTCCTGGATCTTTGAGCAGCGCACCCACAAGAGCTGCGAGCAGGCCGCCGGACTGAAAGACGCCGGATCGAACGAATCCGCACCGTCCACCAGCACGAATTTCGGGAACTCCGCCGCTTCCTCTGGCTCCGCCAGCAAGCCGGCGATCCACAGCGAAAGTCCGCCGCCGTCCGCTGCGGGAATGATCTCGGAAATCGCCCCGGCCGGGAAAGTGGCGATTTCGAAAAGTGTCTTACAAACTTCCTCGGGAGCCTCGACAACGGGCGTGAAGCCATGCGCCGCCGGGAATTTTTCCCGCAGTTGCCGCCGGATGTCCTGCAGGGGCGTCGCCGTCACGGAAGCACTTTAACGCCCACTGAATAGGTGTTCAAGAGAACAAATTATCTAACCCCTGCGACCTTGCTCCGGACGCAACTCCCGTAAACCCAGCCGATCAGCACTCCCTGCAATGGCAGCCGTGCCCAGTAGATCCACTCCGGCACGGGGCGGCCGTTGATCGGAACATCGGCCGTCAGCATGTGCACATTCGCCGGGAAAACCGCGACCAGCAGGGCGATCAGGACCCAGCCCGCCGGCCGCCGCCAATTCGTAAAACAAATCCCAATCCCACCTAACATTTCAGCCGCGCCACTGAGATAAATCAGCGCCAGCGGCCATGGCAGGTAGCCCGGCATGGCCGGCAAATAGGTCTCCGGTGAAATGAGGTGATAGGCTCCGGCAGCGGTGAAGAATGCCGCAAGGATGACGATGGAAATTTTTCGGAACATGCTGGCCCAGCATCGCTCTGTTTTCGCGGAGCGCAAAATGGACAGAACTTCGACCCGCTGTTATGGAGTGCGGTATGAACGTGATCTGGGGTTTGGTTTGCCTGATGCTTTGTTGTTCCTGCGTCCTGGCGGCGGAACCGGAGACCGAGACTCCGGCTGGGAAGGCTGAGTATTTGCCTGGACTGGCACTGAGCCAGGGGATTACGGAGATCACGGGCGTGGCGATTTCCCCGCTGCTGGGGGTGAGTTCGGTGGGGGCGTGGCGGTATTGGAAGACTCCCGCCCCGGCGCGGGCGGCGCTCCCATGGTATGCGCAACCGTGGGCCTGGGGGACGGGCTTCGGGTTGCTGGCGCTGTGTTTTCTCAAGGACTCGCTGGGGACGGCGGTGCCGGGCTTGCTGAAAAAGCCGTTCGACATGGTCGAGTTGTTTGAAAACAAGGCGAGCGCGCTGGTGGCCAGCGGTGCCTTCGTGCCGCTGGTGGCGCAGGAGATGGCGAAGCACTTGCAGGCGGAGCTGGCCGTTCCGACGGCGTCGATCGCTGGCCCGGGCTTCGCGATGATCGACATGTCCTGGCTGCTGGTGCCGGCGGCGGTGGTGGCGTTCCTGCTGGTGTGGGTGTGCAGCCACGCGATCAACGTGCTGATCATCCTGTCGCCGTTCTCGACGCTCGACGCCTTGCTGAAACTGCTGCGGACCGCGGTGCTGGCATCGGTGGCGCTGGTGTATGCCATCGCGCCGTGGCTGGGGGCCGCGCTCTGCCTGGTCATCATCGCGGTGGCGGCCTGGATGGCGCCGGCCGCGATGCGCTTGGCGATTTTCGGAGCGCGTTACGCGACGGACATTCTGCTGCCGTGGCGGGCGCGAAATCGAGCGACCCCGGATCAACCGCATGCTTTCACGCTGGGTCGGGTCGCTGGATTGCCGCCGCGGACGGGCGGGCGGATGATTCTGCGGGAGGATGGCACCACCGTTTTCCGTTACCGGCGGTGGTGCGTGCTGGACGAGCGGACCATCCCGCTGCCGGAAGGCCGGCGACACGTGGAGAAAGGGGTGTTTTCACCCTCGCTGGTGCAGCGGACCGGCGAGGGAAATGAGATGAAGCTTTTGTTATTCTTGCCGCGCTACCGGGGGCACGAGGAAAACATCGTCGGACACCTTAAACTCCACGGCGTGCGCGAACACGCCATGGCGCGCGGGTTTGCCGCGGTGAAGGCGTGGATCGCAGGGATGGCGGGAAAGTGGCGGATCAGTGGTGAACCGGGAACAAGGACGTGAGACTAAAATCATTTCGCTTTCCGCCCGCTGACCCAAACCGCTTCCCCATAACATTTGATTTCACCCTCTTCACCCCAAGGTTCCTCACGATAATTGATGATGCAATTGGCTCCCCGCTTCAGTGCCTGGTGTTTGATTAGCCGGCGGGCGGCATCGGGAGCCCAAACGCCAGTTTCCTCGATCAAACCTAAAAGTTGGTCATCCGCTTGCAGCCTCAATCAATCACCCCAACGGCGGCGGTCCCTTCGGATGCGACTCGGCGCTTCCCGCGATCAGTTGCGCCAGCAACTCACCGCCGCGCGGGTGCCATCGGGTTTGCACTTGTTGGCACCCGGTGGCGTCGTTAGCGTGCCGCGTGGTTGATCCCTTCCAGGAGCCGTTGAAGAAAAAAGTCGGAGGCAGCTTGTCCAAACTACCTCCGCTGCAACGCCTGGAAATGCTGCGCCGCAATGCATGGATGATCCGCAAGCAGCCCTGGTCACCGCCCGCCGATGATGGAACCGTCGTTCGAAAAGTTGTTGGTCATCCTCGCTGAGGCGGGCGTGGACTTCATCGTGGTCGGCGGCATTGCCGTTTCGATCCAAGGCTACGTCCGTCTCACGGAGGACGTCGATTTATTGGTCGATGATCATCCGGACAATATCCATCGACTGCTGGGCCGGCTGGCGACCTACGGCGAAGGATTCGCCCGGGAACTTTCGCCTGTGGATTTCAATGACGAGGAAGGCGCCATCCGAATCGTCGAGGAAACCGAGCAATGTCAGATCGATCTGTTCACCCGCATGTCCGGGCGGCGATACGCCGATGTCATCGCGGATGCGGATCGGTTTAAAGTTGGCGTCCATGAAATCGCAGTTGCGTCGAAGGCATCGCTCATCGGCTGGAAATCCAAATCGGTGCGGGAGAAGGACCAGTTCGACGCGATGGCCTTACGCCGCTTGCTGGACAATCCGCAGGCGTTTGATTGAGGAAATCAGCGGGACCTCACCGCCAGCGCTTCGTCAGCTCGCCATACGCATCGATCCGGCGGTCGCGGAAGAAGGGCCAGATGCGGCGGAAGTTTTCGACGGCTTGCAGATCGAGGTCGTGATAGAGGATTTCCTCCTTGTCGGTGGAGGCCTTGGCGACGAGTTCGCCGTAGGGGTTGGCGACGAAGGAGCGGCCCCAGAACTCGGTGTCGCCCTCGTGGCCGGTGCGGTTGATGGCGGCGAGGTAGCAGCCGTTGGCGACGGCGTGGCCGCGTTGGACGGTTTCCCAAGCGCAATGCTGGGCGTCGCCGAGGGTGGGTTTTTCCGCAGGCAGCCAGCCGATGGCGGTGGGGTAAACGAGGAGCTGCGCGCCGCCGAGCGCCATCAGGCGGGCGGCTTCGGGATACCACTGGTCCCAGCAGATGAGCACGCCGATTTTCCCGAACCGCGTGTCCCACACCGGCCAGCCGCTGTCGCCGGGGGTGAAATAGAATTTCTCCTCGAAGCCGGGGTCCTGCGGGATGTGGCTTTTTCGGTAGAGGCCCATCAGCGAGCCGTCCGCGTCGTGGATGGCGGCGGTATTGTGATAGAGGCCGGGGCCGCGGTGCTCGAAGAGGGAGGAAATGAGCACGATGCCGAGCTCACCCGCCAATTTCCCGAGGCGGTCGGTGACCGGGCCGGGGAGAGGATCGGCGAGGTCGAAAAACGCCGTGTCCTCGACCGTGCAGAAATACGGGGTGAGGAAAAGTTCCTGGGTCACGACGATGTTCGCACCGCCCGCCGCAGCATCGCGGATCAGGGCTTCGTGGTGGTCGAAGGATTCGGCTTTGGTGGCGAAGGTGCCGGACTGGAGGAGGGCGAGGCGTGGCATGTCTGGAATGTAGTATCGGAAATCTCAGGCCGCGAAAGGCCTCAGGCGGGCATTTTTGAAATCTTCAGTCTGTATGATCCATTTGTCCGACACCGTGGTCTCTCGAGTCGCTCTCGCCGGCCTGTAATCGCATCATGCCGGCCCTGCGACGGCCTGCCGGCTCGGTGTGGAGGGCGCTCTCCTTCGCGCGAGAGGGTATTTTATGAAATACCGCATTACAATTTCATCTCACGAGAAAAATTCAGGAATAATACCAATTAAGTGAGAAATAAAGCCACAATAATGAAAAATAATGACAAATAATTCAAATTGAATACTCAATAGTGTGAAATGCATTATATTAATTATGAAATTTAAGTCGTTAAGTGATAAATGACTTGTGAAAAGCGGGAAATAATAACGAAAAAGAGCACTTAGTGAGGTCGTGTAGGCGGTTCCCGACCTCAGTGACCTCCCGGAGCGATGAACTTTAGGCGGCGCGGTGGGGATGCACCTTTTTCCAGAGGCGGGGAAGGGTGAGGAAACCCGGCGGCTGAAGGCAGCGCTCCGGAAATCGGCCCGTGCCGGGCGAGAAATGGCCGGGAGGCGAAGGGGGAATCATGCGGGAAGCAGGATGAATGAATTCAGGAGGCGAGACGCCTCCTTGCACGGCCTGCGGCGAGACGCCGCAGCCACGGCCAGAACTTGATCGTCAGAACTCGATCGTCAGGACGCGGGGGCGGGGTTCGTTGGGGAAGCGGAGGTGGAGGAGGCCGTCCGAGTGGGTGAAATCGGTGATTTCGGTGCCGTCGAGGAGGATGGATTTTGGAGCTTTGTCGGTGGCGATCAGGGCGATGGCGGGGGTGTTGCCGATGCCTTCGACGGTCCACTGGTTGGGCTTGAGCGGGAGGGCCTTGCAGGCGGAGGCGAGGATTTGGGGAGTTTCGGATTTTTTCACGGCATCGAGATCGAGGAGGAAATGGCGGCTGCCGGAGGTGATGGTGATGGATTTTTGGAGGCGTAGCTGGGGATCGAAGAGATTGACGAAGCGGCCGGTGAGGGTGAGCTCGGGGGCTGGGACGGATTCGTCGAGGCCGGCGGCGATGCGGTAGGGGCCGCGCTTGAGGGCGAGGTGATTGGTTTCCCGCCAGGGAAGGGCGGCGAGGGCGGCGGCTTGCTTGAGGGTGTCGATGAGACGGGCTTCGGCGGGCTGGCTGAGGGCAAACTGGACGGGGTTTTCGCGGAGCCAGATGACGTGACCCTTGCCGAAGGGGACGGGGGTGCCGGTGAATTGGTCGTCCTGGAGGCCAAGGGTCTCGAAGAGGTGATGGCGGGGGATTTTCTGGGTCTTGCCGTGGTCGTTCCACCACTCGCGGGCTTGGTTGTAGGGGTCCTTGTCGTCGTCGGCGAGGATGAGGACGCCACCGTTTTTCACCCACTCGGCGAGGGGTGGGTGGACCTCGGCGGACATGGGTTTCTGGCCCTGGTAGCTGAGCATGAGGACCTTTTGGTCGGCGAGGAAGCCGGGGAGGGTGACGTTTTCCAACTGCACGGGGGTGACGGGGAGGCCGCGCTTGAGCGGGGGGAGGGCGAGGCCGTAGAAGTGGGCCATGTTCGGATCGCTGGGGGTGGGCTGCTCGCGCTGGAACATGAGGGAATCGCTGATGAGGACGCCGATGCCGCGGGTGCCGCAGTTCCATTCGATGTCGGGCTGTTTCATGTCGTTGAGGGCGTTGAAGACGACTTGGAGTTCGGTGGCGTAGTCGGGCGGGATGGGCTGGGGATTATTTCCGCCGCGCGGGTATTTCCCGCCGAAGATGCGCTCGGGCCAGGGGGCGACTTCGTATTGCCAGACGTCGGGCTGGAGGAGGGAGGCGACGAGGGTGGATTCCCAGTTGGTGCGGTAGTCGGTCCAGTCGTGGCGCGGGTTGTCCTCGATGGGGTCGTTCAAATACCAGACGGAGCGGCCGGTGGCGCGGACGAGGTTCTGCATGGCGCCGTATTCGAGGAAGGCGGTCTCGAAGGTGCGCTCCTTCATTTTTCCCCGGAAATGATTCGGGGTGCGGGCGGTGCCGGTCCAGACTTGGGCGATGTAGCCATCGCAACCGTCGAGCTTGGCCAGGCTGGACTGGGGGCTGACGATGCACCAGTGGGCGTAGTTGATGAGGGAATGGGTGGGGACGTAGCAGCGGACTTTCCGGCCGGTGCGCTGGTTGAAGGCCAGGACGTGGTTGAAGACCTGCTGGAGGGCGCGGCGGTAGAGGTAGTATTTCAATTTTGACGAGCGCCACTGGCCATCGACGCTGAGGTGAGGCTCCTTCCACGGCTCTTTATAATAGGCGAGCCACTCGCGCTTGAAGCCCTCGGAATAGCCGGCGCGGGCCCAGAACTCGGGCTCTTCGAGATGGACGGCCTCGACCCCGGCATCGAGCCCGCGCTGGACGCCGACGCAGAGGAACTCGCCGTAGTTTTCCGCAGGAGACATGTAATAGACGTCGCCGCCGTGGCTGATTTTCTTGCCGTGGCGGTCGGTCTGGGCGTTGTCCTCGTGGTTCTGTCCATCGAAGCGGCCGTAGAGGTAGTCCTGGTATTCGCCCCAGGCGACGCCGGTCATGAGGTGGACGCGGTAGCCGCGGTTTTTCCAAGTGGCGACGCGCTCGGGCAGGGATTTGTCGATGCCGTAAACGAGCGCGACGTCCGAGCGGAGATTTCCTTGAGGACTCCATGGCTTGGAGGTCTGGAAACAGGTGCGCTCGAGGATCTGAAGCGGATCCTCCGGGAAGGCGGGGGGATTTCCCTGCGCTGGAAGGAGTGATAGGGCGAGTGCGTGGAGGAGCAGGGGCTTCAGGTTCATTTCGGGGCCAGTCCTACGGCAGCCGGAATTAGTTTCTTCTCGACCGGTCCTGCCCCCCGAACGGGGGGGGGGTGTTTCAATTGCAGCCGCAGACATCCGGTTGCTCATTTATTTCGAGATCAAAAAACGGGGACCAAAGTGCCCTCAATGCGTCAGTCAAAATTCAAACGATTCCTCAAATGAAACCTAAATTTAAAACCCAAAAATTCAGCGGTCGGTCGATGGCCGCTATTAGCCTTTGCTTCTGCTCAACCGCCATTGCGGCTGACATCCAGTGGGACTTCGGTGCTGCCACGACGGACTGGACCAATCCGATCAACTGGGCGGGCGATGTGCTTCCCGGCGGCGGCGACAACGCGATCGTCAACGTGACGACGGATTTCCCGGTGGTGAACAATGCACCTCAAGGGGCAAGTGAAATCTGGCTGGGAGAAGGCGCAGGCACCAACGGCCGCGTGGACTTGGTCACCGGAGGAACTCTCACGGCAAACAACTGGACCGCGATCGGTCGCAATGGAGGCAGCGGCACTCTGAATATGAGCGGCGGTACCTTCAACAGCGGCGGTGGGTCGTTCATCATCGGCGCCGGCGGCGGCACGAACGGAACCTTGAACATGACGGGCGGCACGATCAACTCAACCGGCCAGTTCTGGGTCTCGGAAAACGGCACCGGCACTGCGGATGTCACGAGCGGGACCATCACCGCCGGGCAAGAAGTCAATATCGGGCGGAATGATGGCGGCAATGGCACGATGACCCTGAATGTCGGTTCGAGCATCACCAACACGACCGGGAATTTCATCATTGCGAACAAGAATGGCCAGGGCGGCACTACGACCGGTTCGCTGACCCTGAATGCAGGCGCTGTCGTCAACGTGGTGGCAGGTGAGTTCTGGGTCGGCCAGGGAGGCGGGGCCAATGGCACGCTGACTCAGAACGGCGGAGATATCACTACAAACAACTGGACCGTCATCGCGCGGGAAGGGGCCACGGGCACTTATAACATGAATGGTGGCACACTAACTAAATCAGGTGGCGGCCAATTCATTGTAGGCGACCGCGGCATCGCCACCGTGAATCAAACCGAAGGGACAATCTCGAGTGGCGACGACGAGCTCTGGGTGGGTCAAGGCTCAATGGCCAGCACCTATTTCATGACGGGAGGCACTTTAAACGTTAACAACTTTATCGCCGTTGGCCGTCAGGGTGGCACCGGGAATTTTATCCAAACCGGGGGCACGATCAACAAGACGGGGCCTGGGGAACTGGTGATCGGCGCGGGTGTGAATAACGCAGACCCGGTGAATCCCGTCTCGGGAACTGGAACGTTCACTGCGAGCGGAGGTGTTCTGAATGTCAATAATGCGATCGAAGTCGGGGAGGACAATGCCACATCGACATCCACACTTAGTATTTCGGGGACTGCTCAAGTTTCGTCGCTATCGGTCATCGTCGCGAACGGTGGGGCCGCAGGCACGGGCATTTTCGACATAACGGGTGGCACACTGACGACCGGCCAGATTATTGGTGGACCTGGAACTTCTACCGCGAGCTTTGGCGGCGGTCAGATTGTAGCCACAGCGGACAGCGCGGCGTTTATTTCCTCCCTAACTTCCGCAACTCTCAACAGTGGCGGACTGCGGGTGAACAGCAACGGATTCACCCTTACCGCACCGCAGTCTTTCAGCGGTATCGGCGGGGTGATCAAGACCGGTGCGGGCACCTTGAACCTGAGCGGTTCGAACAGTTATTCTGGAACGACCAATGTCGACGCCGGCATCCTGGGAGGATCGGGATCCAGTCCCTCCGGCTTCTTCGTGGCCGCTGGAGCGGAATTGAACCCGGGTGTTTCCACCGGCGTTTTGACCGCTGCCTCGGTCAGCATTGCGGCCAGCGCCTCTCTGGGCATCGACATCCTTGATTCTGGAGCGGACCGATTGGACGTTTCCGGCAACCTTTCGATCAGTGGAGCGACGCTCGACCTTTCTGGGACTCCCACCTCCAGAGTGTATGTCATCGCCAACTTCGGATCGCGGACCGGCACCTTCCTCCCGCCCGCGCTGCCCCCGGGTTACACGCTTAACTACACCGCCAACCAGATCACGCTCACGCGGCCGGCGAACGCCTTCGATAACTTCATCGACCCGATCTTTCCCGGCAATCCGAATGATCCGGCTTTTGTCGGTCCGAACGCGGATCCAGATGGTGACGGCAATTCCAACCGCGTTGAATTCGCGCTCGGCGGCGACCCTGCCAGCGGAAGCGATAATGCGAAGGTCTATGTGCTCATTGCGGACAGCAGTGACGCGGGCACCGCTCCGGAGCTGCTGATGACGATCGCGGTGAGAAATGGCACACCGGCGTTCACTGGATCGCCCTCACCCACAGCGACTCAGAGCGGTGCCACCTACACGATTCAAGGTAGTCTGGATTTGGCGACCTTCACGAGCCCAGTCACGCCGGTCAATCCGGTGACCACGGGCCTCCCATCCGCTCCGTCAGGCTACAATTATCGGACCTTCAGTCTCGATGGTTCCAATGGAACTCCCACCAGGGGCTTCATGCGGGTCTGCGTGACTCCCTGATGCCCGGTGAGGATCGCCAAGCGAAATTGAATTCACATCGCAGCAAGCCCGGACATCCGTCCGGGCCCTGGAGGAGGGTCTTGCGGTAGCGGCAAACAGGGTGCTGCGGAGGTTGGGTTGAAATTTAGGCGGCTTCGTGTGACCGTGGGCGATGATGCTAGCTTTGTTTCCAGGGCATGGACGTCTCGTCCATGCGACGGGAGGAGACCTCCCTTCCCCCTATTTTTCCATCTGGCAGAGCCGCATCTTCAGCGCTCCAAGCGGGCGGCTCCGTAGTTGCCGAGAGGTGCCAGCAAATCGCCGTCGGCAGCCCGGGTGACATTTTGGAAGAGCAGGCCGGCCGCTGGCACGGGCCATTGGACCGTAGCGGTTGCGCCGGGATCCGCCGCGAAAAGCGTGTGGGGATTTCTGCCTATCAGAATGCCGTCCAGCCAGCTTAGGGCGGTCGGTTCCGAGCCTAGCTGCAATTGATTCTCGGAGGCGAACACGCCCTCGTCGGTTAACCGGAACCGCTCGACTCCTTCGTCCGCGGCGAGAAACAGACGCCGTCCGCCGGCTGTGGAAACGATCTGAGAATCCGCAACTTCGAGGGCGGCGACCTCGAAGGCATCGAAGCCATCGCAGGCGCTCGCCTGAAGCCGGGGCTTGCCCTCGCCGTCCGTGCCGCGGGTGAAGGCGAGGAATCCATCGCGGTCCAACTCGGTGACAGCGAACAACGTGCCCGGGAGATCGATTCCCGGACGCACTACGGGATCGCCGGTCGCGGCAATTTCCACGACATGCAGAGCATCGCCGGTGCCCACCACGACAAGTCCATCCACAGCCTGCTGGACGCCGTTAGAAACCGTGTCTTCGGTTCCAATAGGGACAGGCTGGCCCGCCAGCGGCGCGCTCGCATCGGTGGTGTCGAAAACCAGCAGCTTTGGCGCTTCCCTCGGCCATAAAGTGATGGGATGGGAGGTGAGCAAACCCGCACCGGTGATGTTGAGGCTTGCGGGGAGTCCGAGCGTGATCGTCGGCATGACGCTTGGAGCGAAGATCTGCGGGTAAAACGGGCGGAAGCCATTTTGGGTATTCAGCACCACGGACGGGCGGTTCGGCCTGGGCCAGAGCAGGTCGCCGGTAACACGGGCGCCGTGGTCCATCCCGACGGCACACGATCCTAACAATTTCAGCGCCGGCAGGGCGGAAAGGTCATGGACATCGAGATGAAGTTTGCGCTGGGCCGCACCGTCGCCGGAATAGAACAAGCCTTGGCCATCATCCCGCAGGACGAAGAATTTTCCGTCTCGGACGGACGCTGAATGGACCCGGCCGTCACCGAGATCGATTTCGGCTAGAATCGCCTCGGTGTCGTTCGCGGGAGAAATCCGCACGGTGGCGCGGCTGGTGCGGCTGCCGCCGGATTCGATCTGGAGCAGATGCGCGCCGGACTCGAGCACGCGGTCCACCGGCCAGGCGAGCGACACTTCCGCCAGGATTTCCGGCAGGTCCCTGTTAGCGATACCTGCGGTGACCATGGTCTTTTGGGAGATGGAAACCACCGCATCTCCGATCATGGCTGAGCGACGAGCGTCGAACTCATGCTGGATCACCCCGCGCTCTTTGAGATCGCGGGCCGCTAGGTCCAGATCCAGAAGCTGCAGCACCGGGGTGCCGCCCTTGGCATCGTCGCGACGGATGGTTAGAGGAATCATCACCAGGCCGATCTCCGGGAGGATTCCGAGCGCTTTCTCGTTCCACGACGCTTCGCTGTGGGTTCCCCTGCTGCCGAGATTGATCCGCCGCAGCAACATGGGATGCGCGGGATCCGCAACGTCGAAAAGCGATGCTGCCAGCGTGCCGGATTCCCAACCGACCGAGAACAGCAGATCGCCGATCGGCTCCAAATAGGTGGACCAGCCGGGAACTTGGACGTGCCCCGCGACGATGGGTTTCGCAGGGTCGCTGAGATCCACGACCCACAGCGGGTCGGTCTGGCGGAAGGTCACGATGTAGGCCTTGTTTCCGGCGAAGCGGGTGGCGTGGAGATTTTCGCCGCGGGCGAGTTCCAGACTACCTAGCAGAGGATTTCCCGTCGCCATCGCGGCCACCTGGAAATTTTCCAGCACGGTCAGCGGGGGCGTCCAGGAATTTAGAGTTCGGCGCTTTTCGGAAATGGTCGTAAGCACGCCGTTGCTCCACTGCAGTTTGAATTTGTCCAAAACGATCCCGGCCGTCCGCACCGGAGCGGGCGTCAGGGAGGTCAACCCCGTCTGGCCGAAACTGAACACGCTGACCTCCGAGTTTTTCCCGTCCCATGGAGGAGTCAGGGCGACGGCGAGCCAATCATTTCCCGCGGCGACGACGGGATTCGTGCCTTGCAGGGTGGCTTCCCCGGCAGCCACCGGCGCCTGGCCGGGCGCGATGTGCCACTGGGAGACCGACGTCTTCGAATCGGCGGGTTCGGCACTCCAGCGAAAGCGCGGATTCGGCCGCTCGGTGGTCACGAGCGCGAGCTTGCCGCCCGCGATCCGGCTGCCCGCCAGCAGTCCCGGGACGTCATGACGATGGGTGATTTGCACCAAGCCCTTGGTCACGTTCACCATGTTGATGCGGGTGGCGGGCGATGCTCCGCCGGTGACGCGGGTGAGCAGCACCAGTGTGCGGGAATCGCCCGAACCGGGCAGCAGATAGAGGTCCTCGCCCACCGCCGCAAGCCGCAGCGTGGCCACCAGCCGCGGGTCGGCCGGATCGGATAGATCGAGGATCTGCAGGCCGCGCAGTTGATTGAAAAAATAGACCGTGCCGCCGTCCGTCCGCCAGATGTCGGCCTCCACGGGATCGGCGGCGGTCGCGGCTAACACGACTGCGGATGAATCCAGCGTCGAGGATGTAAGGCTGAAGCTCGAAATCGATAGATCCGACATCACCACTGGAAAATAGAACGTCTCCACCGAAACGATCGCGTTAAGCTGCTCGGCCAACGTCGGCGCGAAGACATTTTTCCCCTGATAGAATCCGTCGGGAAATTTCCGCTGCGGCTTGATTTCCTCCGCCACGCGTCCGAGCGCCCTCCAGCGCGCCTTTTTCCCGGCCTTGGGAAGCTTGAACGCCACGCGTCCGTCGCTGGCATTCTTGGTGGCCACTTTTCGCCAGCCGCCGGGGTGCTCGAAGCGCTGGAGAGTCACGGTGCCGATGCCGGGGGGAACCACTGCCGTCGCGGTGCGATCCCGGGCGGAGATGGCAAGATCGATACGCTTGAGACCGCCGGGTGCGGCAACCAACGGGGCGGAGGTGGCGAGCAAACCCACCAAACAACCGCACGCGATGGTTTTGATAGGGACGGTTGGGAGTAATTCGAGGAAATTCACGGATTCAGGGAGCGGAGGAGTTAGTAACGAAGGGGGGCTGCTGAATACTCCGCCAGCGGTGCGACGAAGGTTTCATGAGAAATACATTTTTCCCGAGAGCACCGGATTTCATGGTCGGTCTGCCGCAGATTGACAATCTGAAACCGGGCTTCCAAACTCGCGCCGCAGGTTGTTAGAACACCAGCGCGACATTGAAAATCATGAACACTCCCGCCGATCTCCGCTATGCCAACTCTCACGAATGGGTCCGCCTCGAGGGCGGCATCGCCACCGTGGGAATTTCCGATCACGCCCAGGAAGAACTCACCGACGTGGTGTTCGTCGAGCTCCCCGCCGTGGGCCGCGCGGTGGACGCGGGCGATCCGACCGCCGTGGTGGAATCCGTGAAGGCCGCGAGCGATATTTACGCCCCTGTTAGCGGCGAGGTCGTGGAGGTGAATCCGGATGTCGAGGCGGATCCCTCGCTGGTCAACTCAGACCCCTACGGCAAAGGCTGGATTTTCAAACTAAAGGTGAAAGACGCCGCGCACGTCGCGAAACTGATGGACGCCGCCGCTTACGAGGCTCAGATCAGTTAGACTTGGTTTTCAGCAGGCCGCGCCCGCTCCAAACGTAGTTCCAGCCGGAAATCACCGTCAGCGCGACGGCCGCCCACAGGAAGACCGGTTGCAGCCAGCCGCCCTGCGCGTAGGGGCGGGCGAGGTGTTTGAGCGGCTCGACGATGGGAAAAATTTCCTGCGCTTTTTCGCCGGTAAGCCAAACCAGACCGGTGATCAGGTAGGCGAGCTGCAAGGCGGTTTTCCATTTTCCCAGTCGATCCGCTGCCAGCACTTGTCCGGCCTCGATCGCGATCTGCCGCAGGCCGGTGACGAGAAATTCGCGCCCGATGATCAGCGCCGTCACCCATACGGGGCAGAGTCCCTTTTCGGTGAAAAAGACGAACGCGGCGCTGACCAGAATCTTGTCGGCCAGCGGGTCCATCAATTTTCCGAGCGGCGTCACGAGTCCCATTTTCCGCGCGAGATAACCGTCCAGCCAATCGCTCACCGCCGCCACCACGAACAGCACCAAGCCGGTGCCGTATCCCGCCAGCGAGCGTTGCGACACTGCGACCACAAAGGCGGCGGTCATTATCAAGCGTGAAAACGTGATCGCATTCGGTAAGTTCACGCGCGCAATGTGGGAAATGCATAACGGGATGGCAACAAGGGGTTGCACCCACCAAGCGATCTCCCTACATCCTGCCGCGCCGTCCACCGGCATTCTTATTATGAGCAATAGCGATTTCGGACTCATTGGTCTGGCCGTCATGGGTCAGAATCTTGTTCTCAACGTGGAATCCCGCGGCTTCCAGGTCTCGGTTTACAACCGCACCACTTCGGTCATGCAGGAATTCCTGGCCGGAAATACGGACAAGAAAATCGTCGGTGAGGAGACTCTCGAAGGCTTTGTGAAGTCGCTCTCCTCGCCCCGGAAAATCATGATTATGGTCAAGGCCGGCGGTCCGGTGGACGCCGTGATCGAATCGCTCCTGCCGTTGATCGACAAGGGCGACATCATCATCGACGGCGGAAATTCGCTCTACACCGACACCGAGCGCCGCGACAAATGGTTAGGCGATCTCGGATACCGCTTCATCGGCGCAGGCGTCTCCGGCGGTGAGGAAGGAGCCCGCAAAGGCCCATCCATCATGCCCGGCGGACCGGCCTCCACCTGGGAAGTGATGAAGCCGATCTTCGAATCCATTTCCGCCAAAGTGAATGGGGAACCCTGCGTCTATCACATCGGACCGGGCGGCGCGGGGCACTACGTGAAAATGATCCACAACGGCATCGAGTACGGCGACATGCAGCTCATCTGCGAGGCCTATAACATTTTCAAAGCCGCTGGCTTCGACGCCGACGACCTTGCCGAGGTTTTCACCGATTGGAACGACGGCGATCTCGAAAGCTACCTAATCCAGATCACCGCCGAGATTTTCAAACAAAAGGATCCAGGAACCGGCAAGCACCTCGTCGATCTCATCCTCGACACCGCCGGCCAAAAGGGCACTGGCAAGTGGACCATCATCAACGCCGTCGAAAACGGCGTCGTCATTTCCACCATCAACGCCGCGGTCGAAGCGCGCATCCTGTCCTCGATGAAAGACAAGCGCGTCGCCGCCGGCAAAATCCTCCAAGGCCCGAAGCCAGAGATCGACATTAAGAAGAAGAAGCTCGTGAAAAAAGTCCACGACGCGCTCTTCGCCTCCAAGATCATTTCCTACGCGCAAGGGCTCGACCTCATCGCCAGCATGGGCGCGGAAAAAAGATGGGACCTCGACCTCGCGAAAATCGCCGCCATCTGGCGCGGCGGTTGCATCATCCGCGCCCGCTTCCTCAACGACATCACCGAGGCCTACCGCACCGATGCCAAACTTAGCAACCTGATGCTGGCTCCGTTTTTCACGGATCTCCTCAACGGCTTCCAGGAAAACTGGCGCGAGGTGATCTCGCTTGCGACTCTAGCAGGCATCCCGGTTCCCGCCTTCTCGGCGTCCCTCGGCTACTACGACAGCTATCGTAGCGCGGTCCTTCCCGCCAATTTGCTGCAGGCGCAACGCGACTTTTTCGGTGCCCACACTTACGAGCGCACCGACAAGCCACGTGGCGAAATGTTCCACACGGACTGGCCCGAGGTCATCGGCTAACAGCCATCGCCATGAGCATTCTGCCAAGCCCCATTCCCGAAGTTTGCCCCGAGCTTGGAATCGAGGTTCCGATAGCGGCGATCGATCGTGAGCTGCGCAAGCTTTGGGAACAGGACGAGGCGCGGACCAATGCGTCGCTCATGAATCTGGTGGTGTATTCGGAAAAACCCGGAGCGCTGATCGCCAACTCCAAGATCGTCCGGGAGCTCACCCGCGAGCACGCCTGCCGGGCCATTCTGGTCGGCATCGATCGCAGCGAACCGCAGCCCGGCCTCCGCGCCTGGATCACGGCCCACTGCCACCTGGCCGACGGACGGAAATCCGTCTGCTGCGAGCAGATCGCCTTCCACCTAACCGGCCGCGTGACCGGACGTTTTCGCAACACGGTCTTTGCCCACCTCAATTCCGATCTGCCGCTCATTTTCTGGTGGCAGGGCGAACTCTCGGAAATTCTCACCGAGCGGCTGGTCAGCGTGATGGACCGGCTCGTCATCGACAGCTCGTCCTGGGCGGACCCCGCGGCGTCCTTCGCGACAATCCAGGAAGCGTCGCAGGCCAATCCCGAGTTGGTGATTCAGGATCACGCGTGGACCCGCTCGTGGCAGTTCCGCGTCGGAATCGCCAGTTTGTTCGATGACCCGGCGGCCCAGCAGGCCCTGCCGGAGATCGACAGGATCGAGATCATCCATCACCCGGGCCACCGGAATTCCGCGCTTCAGATTCTCGCCTGGCTCGCCGTACAGGCGGGCTGGAAAGACCGGGAATCAAACGCCGAAATTGCATTCGAGTCCGCCGCCGGAGTCGCCATCGCCGTCGATCTAACCGCGGATCCTGCGGCACCTCCGCTCGCGGCGCTGGTCATCCGGGCGGGCAGCACGTCGGTGCAGGTCACCCAAAAATCCGGCGCATCCCACATCGAGCGCCACGTCGAATCCGCTGGCTACAAGGCGACGTCGCTTTCGCCGATCGATCCCACGACTCCTGCCGAACTCGTCGCCGTGCAGCTTTCTCGGGGCGGGAAAAATTCGCTCTACCAGAAAATCCTGCCGCGCTTCCGGGCGATGCTGGAATCCGGAAAATGATGGCCACGCCCGTCCTCTACGAATCCCACTGCCACACGCCGCTGTGCAAGCACGCGTTCGGCGAGCCGGACGAATACGCCGCCGTCGCCCTCGCCCGCGGTTTCAAAGGGATCACCTTCACCTGTCACTGTCCCCTGCCCGGCGGCTTTTCCGCCAGCGTGCGGATGGCTCCGGAGCAGTTTGAGGATTATGTGGAAATGATCGCAGCCACCCGCGCCGCCTTCGCCGGAAGGCTCGACGTGCGCCTCGGCCTGGAAAGCGATTTCTATCCGGGCGTGGAACCCTGGCTAACCGAACTCCACGCCCGCGTGCCGCTCAGCCATGTGATCGGTTCCATTCACTATCAGGTGATGGACTATCGCCGGCTGTTCTACACCGGGGAAATTTACAGCTATCAGCAGCTCTATTATGAACACCTCGCCCTTTCCGCGGAGAGCGGGCTGTTCGATACCCTCGCCCACCCGGATCTGATCAAGAACGAGTCCCCTGCCGATTGGAACTTTGAGCAAATGCGGCCTTATATCGCGCGTTCGCTGGATCGCATCGCCGCCACCGGCGTCGCCATGGAACTCAATACCAGCGGCGTCCAAAAAGCGCTGCCGGAGATGAACCCATCTCCATCCCAGCTGGTAATGATGCGAGAACGCGGCATCCCGGTGGTCATCGGTGCGGATGCCCACGTCCCGGAACGCGTCGGTGATGGTTATCCGACTGCGCTTCGCCTTCTCGAAGACGCTGGATATGGGGAGGTGAGTTTTTTTGTGAATCGGATGCGACAGACTGTGCCGATCCGAGACGCGCTGAATTCTCTGCGTTCTGATTGGGCGGATGCCTGACCCACCCACCGCCCTGATCCCCAAACGTAAACCCATGGCGTCCCCCGCGAAGTGTGCGCTTGTCGAGTCCATGACATTATGCCGAATTTACCGCCAGTGAAAATCGTCCCGCTGCTACTACTACTCGCCAGTCCGACCCGGGCGGAACTTCTGGCGAACGTCCAAACGTCGCTGGGGACGGTGGTCGTGGATTTGCAGTATCAAAAAGCCCCGCAGGCGGTGGCGAATTTCATCACGATGGCCCAGGCCACCCGCAGCCGTCTGGATCCTAACACCGGCGCGGTCATTCGCTCGCCGTTGTATATTGGCGAGAAATTTTTCCGCGTGCTCAACGGTCCCGGTTTCAGGATCGCACAGACCGGTTCAGGCACGGGAACGAACGGCGGAGGACCGGGCTTTACGTCCAAGGATGAGTTTCATGCGACCCTTTCCCACATCCCCTACGTGCTCTCAATGGCTAACAGCGGCCCGAATACCAACGGCAGCCAGATTTTTTTCACAGGCAATGACTCCATTCCAAGTCTCGACAACGTTCACACGGTATTCGGCTTCATCACAGATCCAGCGAGCCGGACGGTGATCGACGCAATTCTAACCGCTGGCGATAACGGATCGACCATCACTGCGGTTTCATTTTCGCGCACGGACGCTGCCGCCACCGATTTCAACGAGCACGCGCAGAACCTGCCTGAAATCACCCAGCCCGGCGGCAATCTCACGGTGACACCCAACCTTTCAACCGTGTGGAATTTCGCCGAGGCACTCAGCACCGGTGCGATTTTTCGTGGCTTTCGCTCCACCACGCTGGTCGCGGGGTCTTGGTTAGAACTCCCCGCCGTCCGCCGACATGTCGGAAACCCAATGTCATCCGTGGTTCCCGCGATCACGACCGCAACGCTGGACAACGCCTCAGCGGCCAGAGGGTTTTACAATCTATCAGTCGCCCGGCACCCGGGAGCGGTGACTCCATCCTCTTTGGGAAATCGCAAGGTGAGGATTCCATTGGGAAGCAATACTCTGAGCTACGTGTTCGATTCTTCAGGGGTTGCAGGAGTTACGACCTACACACCGTCGTCAGGCTCGCCAATCATTGGACCATTTACCACTGTCAATCCTAACAATGGCCTGCCACTTGCGCCCTCGACAGACTCCCATTCCCTCATTTTTACCGCAGACACTCCTGTGCTCAGTCCTCGCTATTTGTGGGTAAAGCTCGGCTGCGACTCGTTAATTGGTTCGGAAATCAGCGGGCACCACTCGACACAGTCCTACAACGGCACTTGGCAGCCCTTCACAAGCGGTGCGGCATTTATCACCGTTGTTGCGCCGTAGCTTCATTCATCGCTTCCCAGCCGCGAAATTCCCCACTACCCCTCCGTCGTGCTTCGCTCGCTGCGCTTGATGGATTTCCGCTGCTTCGGCTCGCTCGATCTTGAGGTGCCGCCCGAGGGAATCATCCTGCTCGGTGACAACGCCCAGGGAAAAACCTCCGTGCTGGAGGCGTTGTGCGTTCTGGTCCGGCTGCACTCCCCGCGCAGCCACCGGATGACCACGCTGGGGCGCATCGGGAGCAAGGGCTTCGGCATCGCGGGCGATCCATGGGACAGCGAGCGGCAGGTGCGGTATTCTCGGGATGGATTGGCCTTGCAGGTCGATGGCGAGCCGCGCCCGAGCCAGTCAGGCTACCTCGCGGACGGCGGCCTCGTCGTGTGGATGGGAAATGAGGATCTCGAACTGGTCCGCGGCCCGGGCGAGGGACGGCGCCGTTATCTGGATTTCCTCGGAGCCCAGGTCGATGCCGACTACCGCCGATCCTGGTCCCGCTACCGCCGCGCTTTGCGGGCGAAAAATCTACTGCTCAAGGAAGGCCGTCCGCGCGATGCGGAGATCGCCTCCTACGAGGAAATCCTGATCGAGCATGGCACGATCCTGATGGAAGCGCGCGCCCGGCTGGTGGCGGAGCTCGCCCCGCTCGCCGCCGAAGCGCAGCGGGAAATCAGCGGCAAGGACGAGCCGCTCACCCTCACCTATTTGCCCGCCAGCGGCTCGGACCTGCGAGAATCCCTGCTCCAAGCCAGGGAACGCGAGACCCGCCTGCGCCAAGCGGTCGTCGGCCCGCATCGCGACGAGCTCGACCTGCGTCTTCATGGCATGCCCGCGTCCGCGTTCGCCAGTGAGGGCCAGCAGCGCACTCTCGCCCTGGCCTTGAAGCTCGCCCAGGGCAAACTGCTCGAACGCCAGGGTGGCAAACCGCCGATCTATCTGATGGACGACATTTTCGGCGAGCTCGATCCCGGAAGGCGGAACTCGCTGCTCAATCACCTCCCGCCGCTCGCCCAGAAGTGGATCACCACCACCCATCTGGACTGGATGAAGGAAACTTCGCTGCTGCTTGGTCTCGGAAGATTCAAGCTGAGTCACGGCAAGATCTCAGCGGGCTGAAAACGGTTAGTGAGCCACGCGGAACGGGAGGTTGTCCGCGCTGGCGCCGCCCTTCCCATCGCGGACGACGACGAACAACCGGTAAGATCCGGCTTTCGCCGGGGCGGTGACGTTTACTTTGCCACCGTCCTGACCTGCGATGGCGCCCTTCACGGCGGGCGGCTCGGCCTCCGCGTCGCCGCCGGACTTCCGGTCGGTGCTTTCCTCCCGGACGCTCCACTCGAACTGGAGGGCGTCCCCTTCCGCGTCGGTCGCCTCGACGGTGGCCGGGACCAGCGCCCCCGGGGCGACGGTGGCTTCCTTAAGCGCGGTATCAAACCGCGTGATTTTCGGGGAGCGGTTAGACGGCCATTTCCCGGACCACACATAACAGGCGGCGTCCACGGTTGGCAGCTTCTCGCCGGTTGATAGAAACATGCCATACCACGTCGAGGTGACTTCCTGTTTCTGCCCCCACAGGAAGACATAACTGCCGAGACAGATGTCCGTGTTTTCCGCTAGCAGCGACATCGTGGCATAGTAGCTCGCGGCCTTGTCGCGGCTGGACGGTTCGATGGGCGCGCCCCATGAGGTCTTGGCGACTTCCCAATGCCCCTGCGGGCCGAACTCAGTGAGCACAAAGGGTTTTTTCCACCCGGACCGCTTGGTGGACCGCACTGCGCCGGAGGCACCGCTGTAGGCATTCACACCGAGGATATCGATGTTAGGATAATGCGCGAGGATGCCCTTCACTTTGGAATCGGCCGCGCCGGCGATCACGGTCATGACAGGATGCGCAGGGTCCTCCTCTTTAACGATGCCAGCCAGGACGTTGAGTTCCGTCCAGATTCTTGCATCCTTGCCGTCCGATTCGGGTCCTTCCATTTCATTGCCCAATCCCCACATCAGGAGCGAGGGATGATCTTTATATTTGCGGACAGCGGCCCTCACGGTGTCGCGTTGCTTTTTCAGCTGCGCCTCATCGCTATAGTTAAAACCGTGCCGCACGTGACCGACCCAGATGCCAGCGGTGACGGAAATGCCGAGCTGGTGGCAATAGTCTAGCAGCGGCATGCCATCGACCTTTTCATCGAGCGAGCCGACGCCCCAGGTGCGGATCGAGTTGCCGCCATATTTGACAAGATCCTTTAGATGACCCGTGCCGCCAGCACCGCGAATCACGTAGGGTTTGCCATCGCGCATGAGAGTGAATGCGCCGGAAGCGTCCTGTATGATTTCCACTGAAGTCGGAGCGGCCATGGCGGGTGCGCAAAACAGGAGGGCGGCGAACAGGTGATGAATGGCGAGGCTGGATCGGGATCGCATGTCGGGATAGGTCTTGCTCATATCGCTGCATAAAATTGCACCCACGCACAGCATGATTTTCGGGTTTTGATAAATGGTGCGTGCATCTGGAATGCATCAAATTGCATTTTTGTTTGACCCGGTTTCGATTGCTGCTCCAGTGGTCGGGTGATGAAAAAAAACCAGTCTATTCTTCCGTTTGCGGCGGGGCTCCTGATGAGCGGCAACGCACTCCAGGCCGCTGACCCTGCACCTCCGGCCACTCCCCCCGCCGTTCCCGCCACGCCACCGGCGGCACCGGCGTTAGACTTCGGAAACTTCAGTTCCGTGGTGATCACCACCAAGGCATGGGATGCCTACAACGCGAAGAACTACCCGAACGCGAAGGCCTATGCTCAAAAATGCATCGACCTGTTCAAGGACAAGGCGGTAGCCATGCAGAAGGCGCTCACCGCGCCCGCCACGGTCAAGGAAGAGATCCACAAGAGCTGGGCGCTCAACGACGTGGGAGCCTGCCACTTCATTCTCGGGCAGTCGCTGGAGGCTGAGGGAAAAGGCAGGGAAGCCATCGTGCCTTTCAAGTTTCTGGTAGATCATCTGTCCCATGCCCAGTGCTGGGATACCAAAGGATGGTTTTGGAAACCGGCCGACGCCGCGCGCGAACGTGTGAAGGCGCTTGAATTCGACGCTTTGAAGTAAGCACTCCGTAAGATAGCTATCCCGGCTGTCCCGGAAGTGAGTCCGCCGGCCCTCACTTGATCGAAGCCACGGTCGCCCCTGGCTTGAACGGGCAGTCGATGAGCACATGCTGGGTCGAGCCGAAACGTTTGCGGACGCGCTCTAGCAGACGTCGGGTTCCCGTCGCACCGATTTCACGGAATGGAATATGAACTGTCCCAAGCTCCGGGCAGCCGGCCGGTTTCTCGATCCCGTCGAAACCGGTGACGGAGACGTCATTGGGCACACGGATACCCCGCTTGTTGAGGCCCCGAATCAAGTCGTAGGACTGGTGATCCGCGGCGCAGACCCAGGCGGTGACGCCGGCCCGAGTCCGTTCCGCGGCGTATTCGATGCTGTCTTCCTCATTCAGCACGCGGGAAGGAAACATGTTAATGACGTCCTTCGAAGAAACCGGCATCCGGAGGCGCACCATTTTCTCCACGAACGCGGCATACCTGCGAAAGGACCAGCTCGCTTCCACCTGATAGCGGCGCGTGAAAAATCCGATCCGCCGGTGCCCCCCCTCTACCAGATATTCGATGGTCGCGGAAATCCCCTTGTAATGATCCACGTCCACGCAGTCGATGCCCTGATGGTCGAACTGCTCCACCAGGGAAACTAACGGCAGCAGAGGGGCAAGCTGTTCCAACACCGGTTCCGGAAACGGATAGACTAACAGCAACCCGTTCCAGCGGCGCAGGTTCTCGATTCTCGAATAGCTCGGGTCGGCCAGACTGCGGGCCTTGGGGTCCACCAAGTGGACCTCCACCTTCGCCCCGTTGAGCTGGGCGCACTCGGTGACACCGGCCAGAATCCGCTCGCTGGGATTCTGATAGTCCGTCCGGTAATACTCCTCTTCCTCCGAGCAGATCAACACGCCGAAGGTCAGTTTCGTGGCCTTTTTCTTGAGAGTGGTGGTCCGCTTTTCCAGGTGGGCGTAGCCGATTTCAGCAGCTATTTGGAAGACCTTGGCTCGGGTCACCGGGTTGATCCCCGGATGATTGGTGAAGCACCGCGATACCGTGGCACGCGAGATATTCAAACGCTCCGCGATCAGCTGTTGATTGTGTCCGGCCATGCTTTCCCGACTGCTGGTGAGTTGAGAATCGGGAAGCCCCCACGAAGGGCAAGCAAGAATTGCATTAATTTACCGACGGAATCGTCGCCGAAGGTTTTAAGAAACCTTGTCGCCGACGGCGCAACCGTATGCGCTTCCGGCCTGCTAGAGCAGGCCATTTGCGTCATCCGATACGGTTGGCCCGGCGTGCGGCGAGGTCCTCGCGGATGTTTCTGCAGATCTCTTCCGTCAGGCCGTAGAAGCTGAACAGGACGGCAACGATGAGGAAGCCCGTCGCCGGAACGATACTGACCAGCAACAAAATTCCTTGGTTTGCCTGGGCGGTTTGGACGGCGTTTGCGACATAACCGAAATAAGAGAGCAGCGCGCCGGCGAAAGCGGCGCCCACCCCCATGCCGACTTTGTGCGCGCAGGCGATCGCCGAAAAGATGATCCCGGTGGTTCGCACTTTAAATCTCCACTCGGAGTAGTCCGCAGTGTCCGCGACCAGAGCCCAAAAGAGGGTCGCGTTGATGCCGCTGAACACCATCCCTAGCAGTCGCAGGCTGAAAACCCACGGCGTGTCGGCGGGCGGGATCCAGTAAAACGGCAGCGCCGCCAGCGCCACCAGCACCATGCTGATCAGGAACGCGCGCTTTTTGCCCAGCGCCTTCACGGCATACCGGGTGAGCGTGGCGCCGATGATCATGGCAATGCCACCGCTTAGAAAGTAGCCGGCGATGAGCGCCTCGCTCCAATGCAGATAGCTCTTTAGATAATAGATCGTTCCGCTGCCCTGGATCACGGCGAAGATAATGGTCGTGATGCCGACGAGGAACATGACGATCCAATGGCGGTTAGAAAACAGCATTTTGATGTCGCCGCTCAGCCGGGTCTTCTGTCCCACGGGAGGTTCGATGCGCTCGGTCGTGGTGAAGAATGCGGCTAGAAAAAGCACCACTGCGATCGCGCTGAAAAGCACCACCGTCCACTGGGCACCGGCGGCTGAGTCGCCGTTGCCAAACCGTTTCACCAACCACAGGAAGCTGGTATTAGCGACGATGCCACCCCCTTGGGCGAAGGCCATGCGGTAAGAATTCAGACTGGTGCGTTCCAGTGGATCATCGGTCATCACGGCGGACAGCGCACCGTATGGAATGTTGATCGCGCTGTAGCAGAGCATCAGCAAATTGTAGGTGATCCAAGCGTAAACGAGCTTCCCGTGAAGGCTGAAATTGGGCGTGGTGAACGTGAGGATGAAAGCGATCGCCAACGGCAGACACATCCACACCAGATAGGGTCGGAAGCGTCCCCAGCGGGTGTTCGTTCGGTCCGCCATCGCACCTATCAGAAAGTCCGCGATGCCATCTGTGCCGCGGGCGAAGAGGAGCATGGTGCCGGCCGCCGCCGCGGTGATTCCGAATATGTCGGTGTAGTAGAACAGGATGAAATTCATCATCAACGCCCACACGAAGTTGCTGGCGGTGTCTCCGAGTCCGTAGCCGACTTTTTCAGTGATGGTTAGTTTCATGGAGCCTTTCATGACGCTTTACGCGGCGGCTACATCGGTTTGGCAATCTTGAGCAGTGAAAAGCCTAACTGCCAGAAACTCCGTGGTCCGCGCTTCAGCGCGGCTTGTCCGGAACCGGTTGCGGCTGATCGACGATTGTTCTCACATCCGGCGCGAGGGCATTCTGGTTTTTGTAGATCAGAAACAGACGCCGGAGGGTGGCCACATACTGCATCTGCCTCTCTGCGGCCACGACCCACTGTTCGCCCTGTTTGTAGTAGAAATTCGTCTGCGCGCGGTTGTATTCGTCCAGCTTGGTGACCTTGGGCACCGGGGTGACCTTGCCGCCGGGGAGCAGCAGTTTTTGATCGCCGATTTCCAGCGCGAAATCCACGGGAGTTAGGTTCACCGCCTTGCATTCGCCCCACGGGAAATTCTTCGGGCTGTCGTCCACCGTGACAATGCGGAAGGGTGGCTTCGACTGGGAGTTTGGCACGATGATGACGATCAAGGAGCTTGCTCCCTCCGCCACCTTCACCGTCGCCGCCAGACTGGCCTGGGGGTTGTTCTTGTCCACGATGGCGGTCGGGAAAAGGTTGAGACTGCCGTTCTCCACCGTCACTTTTTGCGGTTCTGACAGGCCCTCTTCCACCAGTTTCAGGGGCACCATGGCCTCACCCACTGTGCCTGTGAAAAACGGGCTCATGGGTTTGGCGGGATCATGGAGCAGCGCGCGAATCTGGACCTGGAAATTCTGGCCGGCGGCAACCCCAAGGAAACCCAGAACCACGGTAAGTGAGGTGGCCAAGCCACGGAAATTCATGCGCATGATTAGATTTCGTTAGATGAGAGCCATTTGAAGGATGTCATGATGAACCTCCTGCCGAAAGCGATATTCTCGGGCGCGGCGACCAGAGGCGTCACTTTGACCGGAGCATTCGGGTTATCGATTCTTGCCGACGGTGAATCGGAGGGATTCACGTATTCTGGAAACCGCTGCACCACCGCTTCGGCATAGGCCCGTGCCACCACGCTGCCGTTGTGGTCGGTCGCCTCGCCGCACGTGCGGATGACGAAGGTATCCGAGCGGACGGTCGCAGCCGGCTCAAGGACCTTGAGAATGTCCGCCTGGCTCAGCCAGCCGGGGGCTCCGGCGGTGGGATTGCCGGTAGCCGCCATGGGAGTTTTGAATCCATACAGCGTTCCATCCGCCACGTTGGCCGCAGTGACCGGCGCGTGGGAACCCACGGCGTTTTTGTTGAGATCCGAGTCATCGATCGCATTCTGGAGCGCTCCGGTCCGGCTGAGGGCGGAATCGCTGCCGAGACGACGGTTGACGAACTCGGACATCGAAAGAAACGGCCCGCGGAGTCGCACCTGCTTCACGATTTCCTTGGCCAGAGTGTCAATATCGGCATCGGAGAATTCGCGGTAGCCGTTCCAATGGTTTGCAGCCTGATCATCGATATTCTCGACGGTAAACTTTCCAAGGGTGGCGGACCCGTTGTGAAGGGTCATAGCGGGGATGGGGACGCCAGTGCTGGCCACTGCGTCAAGCGCGCCGCTTCTGCCCCAGAGCACGTTCAGACTGCTGCGGTTCATGGAAGACAGCATCGCCTTCCAAGCCTGCACGCGGGTGGAGTTGACGTTAAACGCACCCTTGACCATCTGATATTGGGCAGCGGTTTTGTAGGCTGTCGCGCTCGGCCTGGCACCTGAGAAAAGCTCCGCCTTCACGTCGTCCACGGATTTCCCGGTCGGCAGATAGGCCTGAAAAAGCTGGGACCGGAGCGGCCTGCCCTCCTTCATGAACCCGGTGAACTCATCGGCGGCGGACCTGTTTCCGACAGGAGCGAAGGTGGAGAAATAGCTGCCATCGTAGAGCGCGTGATTTGCCAGGAAAGAGTGATCCATCAGCGTGTAGGAGGCCACGCCGGTTTGCAGGGCGGTGTCCGTCCCGATCATGGGCGAGGCGTACGAATTGCCGACCGGCTGCACAAATGCCGGCAGAAACGGGGAAGCGAGCGCGTTGGACCGCCGGAAATCCGAGATCGCCTGAAGCGGCCCGGAAGGAATTTTCAGATAGCTTCCAGACTTGATCGACCGTCCGCTGACTTGCTTGTAGTTGGCGAGGTAGTTCGTCCGGAAATCCGGTCCGCCGGTGATGGAGATGGTATCGTCCGATGGCCCGTCCAATTTCAGCAAGTTCAACTCATGCGATTGTGTCGCAGGTTTTTCCCGAGCCAGGTCGGTGGAGATCGCCGGCCGCGCGGCATTGTTGTGAAGGAAAGGATTTCCCGACAGACGACCGTCCGGGAGGAGAGTCTTGGCCCCGGCAACCCGGGTTCGCGAACCCGTTTCGTCGGCCCCACCATTGGCAGTGCGGGCATAAGCGGAAAACAGCGCGAAGGATTTTGCCTTGGTCGATTCTGCGGGATTCTCGAAATTCCCGAGATGCATCGTGTTCGCTACGATTCCATTCACTTTGGGATAACGCATGAGATCCGGCAGAATCCGATCGAGCACGGCTTGCGTGCCATAATTGAATAACAATCCGCCATACTTTTTTGTAACGCCATTCGAGACCAGTGTCGCACTCACCTTGAAGGGGGGAGCTCCTGGGAGAGCGATGATCTTGAACTCGACGGCAATCTCATCGGTTTTGTTGATGTTGAGAATCTCGCCCTTGAGCCAGTCCACGTTAAAGCCATAAGTGCCCCCCGTGAAACCGCGTTTGGCCTTCAAGGGTAATCCCTCCGTGCCGGTCTTGGTGTTTGAGTAATCGAAATACGAAGCATTATCGTCACCGAAGGGTTCGGTGGCGTTGATGTATGGACCGAAGATCATGGTCTGCCCGGGTTTCATGGTGAGGGGGCCGGTCGGATTGGTTGCAGTGGCACTGGCCCAATTCGCAATCTCGATCCAAAAATCCTTCCGGCCATTCGGTTTATCGAACAGATTTGCCAAGGGAGTCAGATTGTTCTTTGGCACGTTATTGACCAAGAATGTAAACCCCACGGGAACATCGGAAATACCGACCTTCATCCGGTCGAACCTCAGATTGACGTTGTAAGGATTATGCAAAGTGATGATGGGGATATATAGCAAATGAAGCTCCCAATCCCCCGCCCTGCCTTTGTGGGGACCATGCTTGTCACGCGCTAGGAGACTGAACATCAACTCCACCTTTGCGATCACCGGAGCAGGCGAAAATTGGGTGGGTTGAGGCACCGTTGCCGTCAGCAGGACTTCCTGCGGCGGAGCTTTGTGGAGCGTCGGCGCGACCTCGGGACTCAGCAGGTCCTTGTAAGAATTATAGTATCCCGCCAGCGCCGTCCAGTAGGGGTCAGACACGTCGGTCACGGCGGAACCGCTGGAATAGACGTTGGTTTGATAGAGACGTTTGCCGTCGAAAGCAGTGGGTAGTCCGGTCGTCCCGCTGGCGGCATTGGTCGTCATTTCGAAAATGGAAGTTAGATCCTGCTTCAGGCCGCCTCCCCGGACGTTGGTGAGAAGACCCAACGAATACGGCGTTACATCGTTGCGGAAGGTCTTGATCGTGGGCGTATTGTCAAACAACTCCGCTTGGCTGAGACTGATGATTTTGGAGGTATTTGCCACGGCCTTGGCGTAATCCAGGGTGTCATCGGGCAGGAATGCCAGCTTCACCTTTTTGCTATTTTCCATCACCGCGACGTCTGGCCGGTGCCCGGCCGCAAGGGAGCGCTTTTGCGACAAGGTCTGGCTGCCGCTGCCGTCCCGGTAGGTATTGATCCGGGCCTTTACCGATTCATCCGCAACGTGCCAAGCGTAGCTGCCGGTTCGCTTCTTGTTCTGGGTGACCCGAACCTTGCCCGCATTCACCTTTTCCGCGGCGTCCGCCCCCCTGCCCAAGGACCCCTCGCCCACCAGCTCGACGCTTTCTCCCGTGAAGTCGGAGTCGGCGTAGTCCCTGGCTTTCGGACCCGCCGGATCGGGGTCTGAAACGAGCCATCCCTTGAATCCACGATTCGCACCTCTGCTGGCTTCGGTTTTTGGTCCATCGTAGTCCAGAGAGGTCGATTTCACGTCATAGTCCCAGGAGTCCCACACACCCGTCAGGTTCGGCTTTTTTGGAGTCGCAGAGCCGATCTCGGAATTCGCGGTGATCGCCCTGTCGGGCCCCGCCGTTCTCTGCAACTCCCCGATGGCCAGCATCAAGGCCAGCCTTGCATTCGCGCGGGCACGGCTCATCGCATCATCGTGACTTATAGTGCGCAGGGAAATCGAAGAGAGTGTCAAAAGGCCCACCGCGATGACCGTCAGCAAGATCATCAACGACAAAGTGACGATGAGCGCGAAGCCTTTGACTTTGGGTTTTTGGCATTTTTGTTTCATGAGGCATTCAGTATGGAAACGAGAATCGACCCGGCTAACCAGATCCAGCTTTGCGATGGCAACACCGTTCGTAATTACCCTGCGTGGATACCAAGTAAAACTTAAAGAGGCTTTGCTCCATACTCCGTTTGGATTACCGGGAGTCGCTTTCAGTCCGAAGGGCGTGATCCGGAAGTTGCTTTACGGTTCAGCGAAGTGTTCGAAGCGGCTGCTGCGAACCAGACCGATTTTGTTTAAACCTCATCGAGCCTTACGGCCGGCTTCTGGAAACAATCACAAAAAAAACCCTAAGTCGTTAGGGCCTTAGGGTTGAATTGGTTGCGGGAGTAGGATTTGAACCTACGACCTTCAGGTTATGAGCCTGACGAGCTACCTGGCTGCTCCATCCCGCGATTAATACCATGCGCCTTTCAGCGCGGGGCGGGATAGTTAGGGGGACGGGGCCTGGGTTGCAAGGGAAATTTTGCCTTTGTTGGGAGTTCGTGCTGTGGTGGCGGCGCGATGATTTCCTGCCCGCCGATGACCTTCTTGTCCGCCAATGAATGGCAGGAAATTGCTGCTTTGCACCGGTCCAAGGCGGAGAGGCATACTCTCGCGACGAGGAAGCGGCGGGACCGTGGGCTGCCGCACCCGGTGGAGGATTTTTTGTTCCAGTATTATCCCTATCCGTTGTCGTTGTTAGAATGCTGGCAGCCTGGGTCGGGCGTGGGATTGGAATGGAGCGCCACAGCGGAATCCCCCGCCCCGCCTCCGCCATTTACCGGGCGTTACCATGCCGTGGCCGAGGGCTACGTTTTCGCGGATCCGGCGCGGCTGACGATCAAGGAGCGGGAGCGCTTGGGGTGGATACGCGAGCTGTTGGTGGCCACCGGCGGACGTCCTCCCAATTTCGCCTGCCACGGGCTGCATGAGTGGGCGATGGTTTACAAGGGCCGGGCGGTGCGGCACGAGGGGACCACGCCGCTGCGCCTGCCCCAGGCGGAGATCGACGAGGTGGTGGAGTCCCGCGCGATTGGGTGTTCGCACCACGATGCGTTCCGGTTCTTCGCCAGCGAGGCGCGCCCGCTGAATCGCTTGCAGCCGTCGTTAGAGAGCCGGATTTCCCTGGAGCAGCCGGGGTGCGTGCATGCGAACATGGACCTCTACAAATGGGCGGCGAAGTCGATGCCGTGGATCGGTTCCGCGCTGTTGTTGGAATGCTTCGAGCTGGCGACGGAGTTACGGGAGCTCGACATGCGGGCAAGTCCCTACGATCTGACCGCCTGGGGGCGCGCACCGATTTACATCGAGACTGCGGACGGGAGGAAAATTTACGAAGCGGAGCAGCGGCGGCTGGCGGAAATGGCGGTGCCGTTGAGGGCGAGATTGATTGCGGGACTCACCAAAATTGAAGAATGACGCGGCCACCGGCGCTCGCCGCTACACGCCCTGCCAGTGCAGCTTCTGGCGCAGCGCGCCATAGAACGAGTGACCCTCCAAGCGGACCAAGTGAAAGGATCTTGAGGCCTTTCTCACTTCGATGCGATCGCCCGGCTCAATGTGGATATTGTCGCGGCCATCGACGGTGAACATCATGGGACCGCTGTCATTGTCCTCGGATGAGAGTTCCACGAGAGAGTCGTCTGCTAGAATCAACGAACGCTGGCTGAGGCTGTGCGGACAAATGGGCGTGATGACAAAAACGCGGGCGCTAGGTGCGATGAGCGGGCCGCCGGCCGACAGCGAGTAGGCGGTGGAGCCGGTCGGCGTGGCGACGATCAGGCCGTCTGCGCGGTAGTCGTTGAGGAGTTCGCCATTTACCATCGCCCGCAGTGAGACGAGGCGGCCGGTGTCGCCACGGGCCAGCGTAACCTCGTTGAGGGCGATGAATGCTTCGGGCAGTTTCCCCGGGCGGTACACGGTCGCCTCCAGCAACGTGCGCACGCTGGTGGTGTAGCGCCCCCCCGCGACGGCGGCAGCGAAGACGTCGAGCTCGGCATCGGTGCAACTGGTTAGAAAGCCGAGGGTGCCGATGTTGATCCCGGCGACGGGCTTCTCGAAATTTCCCAGCTTGGAAAGCGCGTGAAGCATGGTGCCATCGCCTCCGAGGACGGCGGCGATGTCCACGTGCTGGGAAAATTCCCCGGCGGGTATTCCGCCGCTTTCCGCCGCGAGCTGTGCGGTATCCTCGTCCAGAATCGCTGTGCAGCCGTGGATTTCCAGGGCGGCGCGGAGGGCGTGAAGGGTGGGAAGCGAGCCAAGCTTGTGAGGATTTACGAGGATTCCGACATTCACGATGGTGCAGCCTAACGATTCATTGGCGCGGCTGGCAAGCAATAGGGGGCATGGACGTCTCGTCCATGCGTGGGGACGAGGGCGTCCCCACTCCCTACGCCACTGCGGATTTCGGCGTGACGATGAGTTTCTGTACGGTGGGAATGAGCTCGTCGAGCGCGTCCACCACGATGAATTCGCCGTCGTAGCACCAGGCGCCGAGCATTTCGATGAGCGGAGTCCAGAAGTGGCGGCCGGTCGCGTCCTTGCGGTTGAAGACGATCACCGGCTTGCCAGTCATCGAGGGGTGGCCCTGATGTTTGAAAATCATCAGGGCGAGCATTTCCTGGACGGTCCCCGAGCCGCCGGGAAAAATGACGAACGCATCGGAATGCTGGATCATGATTTCCATACGGGTGTAAATGTCCGGCTTGAGCCAGAAGCTGGAGAGGCCTACGGGCAGGCCTTCAAGCTCGATGATGTGCGGGACGTTCGAGCCGCCGGTCCAGCCGCCGGCTTCCACCGAGCCGCGGACGACTTCGCCCATGATGCCGGAGCTGCCCGCGCCGGAGATGCAGCCAAGACGGTTTTCCGCGAGCTGTTTGCCAAATTCATAACCGTCGTTCAAATACGCGGGATCCTCGATCGACGCCGAGCAGAAGACGCAGACACTCCCCTCGTGCCCGGCAGGCAGCGGCGTGTCGAACGAGCCGACGGTGCTGGTGCCAATTTTCTCGCGACCGACGCTGGGGACTCCCCCGCGGCGGGTCATTTCCAGGATTGCGAGCACCTCCTCGGGGGACTGGGCGAGCAGCAGGTAGTCGCGGTGGTCCTGCTTCACGGTGCCGAGGCCGTTCAAATGCTCCAGCAGGGCGAAAAGACGGTTCCACGAGCCGTCGGAATTCAGCAGGACCGTGGGCTTGCCCGCGAGATTTACGTCCAGCGTTTGGTAGCCGACGAAGACCGACACCGCTTTGAACAAATCCTCGAGCGTGGCTCCAGGAGTGAAAACGAACGCGTCCGACTCGATGATTTTGCGCTCGATGTTCGACAGGGAAATTCGCTGGTCGCCGTTGGAGTTGTAAATATCCCAGCCCTTGCTGAAGAGGCTGTAGAGGAGACGGGCTCGGACTTCACGGTTGGGATCTTTTTCACCGCGGACGGTTCCTGCGAGACGGACTTTGGGCATGGTTTTTAAAGGTCGGGAGAGAGACGCTAGGAAATATCCCTGCCGATACGAACACTTTTATGCGGCGCAACGGCGTGGGATCTGCATAACGAAACGCATGGATCGATTCATGCAAGCCGCCCTTGAGGAAGCCAGGCAGGGACTTGCCGAGGGTGGAATTCCCATCGGCAGCGTGCTGGTGCACCACGGAAAAATCCTGGGCCGCGGCCACAACCGGCGCGTGCAGAACGGCAGCACGACCCTGCACGGCGAGATGGATGCGCTGGAAAACGCGGGCCGGCAGAGCGCGTCGGTCTATCGGGAATGCACGATTTACACGACCCTTTCGCCCTGCCCGATGTGCAGCGGCGCGATCCTGCTTTACGGGATCCCCAGGGTGGTGATTGGAGAAAACCAGACATTTCTCGGCGATGAAGCGCATCTCGGTTCGCGCGGCGTCACGCTGGAGGTGCTCAATGAGCCGGAGTGCATCGAGCTGATGACGCGCTTCATTGCGGACCGTCCGGAACTTTGGAACGAGGACATCGGCGAACCTTGACGATCCTCCGGCCTTGCCCTTTTATGCCGCCCCCGAGCATGAAATTCTTCCCAGCCCTCTCGATGACCCTGCTGGCCTCCGCGCTCGCCGCGACTGCGGCTCCGCGATTTGCCTTGGTCCGGGTGAAGGAAATTTACGCCCAGCTGCCCTCAACGCTGGCTTTTCAACAGCAGATCAAGAGCGAGCGCGATGCCGTCATGAAGGATCTGCGGGCCGACAATCTCCGCAAGGCCATTACCGAACTTCAAGCGGTGCAAGCCCAGCTTTCCGACAAAAGCCACCCGCTGGACGAGACGGCGAATCGCTTGGTGGCCCGGACCTACGAACTCAAGCGCCAGGAAGCCCAATCGCTCCAAGCGGACTTCGAGAGCTTCAAGGCGGAGCAGGAAAAGGCGATCAACCGTAAATTGGTCGCGGGGATGCGAGCCGCCCTCGGCCGGATTGTCAAAACGTCCCAGGAAATTGCCAAGAAGCAGGGTTTCCACATGGTGCTCGATAGTTCGGGAAATACGAATTCTGGCGTGCCATTTATCCTGTCCCATAAAGCCGCGCCGGACCTCACGGCGGAAATCCTAACCACGCTGCAAGCGGCTGAGCCGACCGCTTCACCCGAGAAATCAATGGATGCGCCCGCCAAAACTCGCTGATACCTTCCAACCTTCCTAACTCCCATGAACCAACTGAACGACGTCCTTCATCATCCATTCACCTGGGGCCTGCTCCTTGGTCTCCTGATCGCCGCATTCATTTGGAAGTCGGGATTCACCGCCCGCCGCAATGTCGGTCGCGAACTGAAGCGGGTGGAGGACGAGTTGAAAACCCTCCAGAGCCACCTCAATACGCAGCTCAAAATCAACGCCACCGGCAACGAGTCGCTGCAGGGCGAGTTGGAATCCCTGCGCAAGCAGAACGAAATCCTGCGGGTCAACAACGCCGCGCTTCAGCAAAAACCCGGCCGCGCCGAGCAGCGGCTGCTGCAAATCCAGGAGATCGCGATCCGCACCATGCGAGAACAAGCGCCCGGATTTGCCTCGGCATGGGAAAAAGCGCTGCGCCAAGGCGAGGCGGAAGTGGACGCCTCGGAATCCGGATTGGCCAAGCTGGTACGTCGCGTGATCCCAGGATTAGGAAATTCCGCCGTCGCCCAACCCGCGCTGCTGGTGACCGAGGAAACAACGGACCGGCACTAACGGCTCAGTCGCTGAGTTTGGTTAGTTCCACCTTGCGAAATTCCACCTCGGTGCCTTCCGCCTGTAGAGCGAGTTTGCCCGAGCTCGTGGTGCATCGCGACCCGTGGTTCACGAGCTGGCCGTTCACATGGACGATTATTTCCGCGCCCTTGCATTCGATGGTCATGTGATTCCATTCGCCCAAGGGTTTTTCGGAGCCGTCGGTGAGATTCTTAATGTTGCGGGCGTCGTCCGATCCACCGCCGAATTTTTGATCGGGCTTGCGAGGCCGGCGCTTCTCCATTTCCGGGACTTCAATGTTTTCAGCGATGCACCAGAAGTCACCGGCATTTTCATGCATCATTTGAACTTCGATGGATTGCGGGAACATGCTGTAAAGCGCCCGCGGCTTCGAAGCGTGAACCAGGACGCCGCAGTTTCCGCCTTGTTTGGGGAAGCGGTATTCGACGACGAGCTTGTAATCGGAAAATGATTGGTCAGTGACCAGGTGACCCTCGGGTTTTCCCATGCTGACCAGCATCCCGCCGCGCACGACGAAACTGGGAGCGATCCCCGGTTCCTTGTCTGCCTGCGGAACATCGGCAGTCCAGCCGGTTAGATCCTTTCCATTGAAGAGCGCGATCGGCGCGGCGGAAGCGATCGCGGAAGTCATCGAACAAGCCAGCCAAATGGGTTTCATAGGGGTGACTCTACGCCAACGTCCGGGAATTCTTGCCGCAAACCGAGGAACTGGCGCGCCGCCGAGCGGATGGCAGCGATTTGCCCGTCGGAATAACTCTTTTTCCCCTCGAAGCCCCAGACAGTCCCGGGCCACGCGGGATCGGCTGGGGAGCGGCCGATGATTTGCAGATGCATCTGCCGGACCTGGTTGCCGATGCAGCCGACGTTAAGTTTCTCCGGTTTAAAATGGCTGGAAACAAATTCGCTGACCCGCCGCAGTGTCGTCATGACATCGGAATATTGACCGGGCGAAAGCTGGTGAAGATCTTCGATCCCCTCGACTTCGGGAATGAGGATGAACCATGGGAAGAGCGCGTTGTTTTTTAAAAGCAGGCGGCATCCGCCGAGTGTTCCGAGTTCAATCCCGCCGGATGCGAGCCTAGGGTGGATGTGAAATGACATGCAGGGACAGAATCAATTCGGACCCGATTTGTCACTTGCCGGGACCCACTGCGGTTGAAGTTAATGATAGCATCTCGCACTCGCCTGAGTAGTTTCGCGCCGATGAAATCTGGTATTATTTGCGCCTCCGGTCTGATCCTCACCACCTTTTCCGCCCATGCGGCCACCCGCGTCCTGCAATCATTCGAAGGCGACGGGTTTGACGATTGGAAGGTCGAGGGCAACGCGTTCGGCGCGGCTCCGGTGGCGGGAACCTGCGAGGGATTGACCGCCGAGCTCACCGGCTATTCAGGCGAGTCGCTTGCCTGCTCGGCCCACGGTGGCAACGCGGGAACCGGCAGTCTGGAGTCTCCGGAATTTAAACTAACGGAAAACTTTCTCGGCTTCCTCGTCACCGGCGGCCGTCATCCTGGCAAGGTTGCCGTGCAGCTGGTGGTGAATGGCAAAGTGGAGAAGGAAGCTACCGGCGACAATTCGTTGAAATGCAAACCGATCATTTGGGACGTCACCCCCTGGAAAGGGAAACCCGCTACGATCCGCATCATCGATACCGAGACCGGTGAGTGGGGGGTGATTGCCGCCGATCAGTTTATTCTAACAGATACCGCTAACCCCGAGTTTCCCTCGACCACGCCAGCTGGCCCGGCCCCCGCCGCACCGCTGATTGCCAGCGACGCCATCCCCGGTCTAACGATCCCGGCGGGAACCAAGGCGACCGTCATCGCCGACTTCGCCACGCTGGGAGTCACCTCCCCCACCGCGCTGACCTTCGGCGAGAAGGGCGAGCTTTACGTCAGCGAGACGCATCGGTTTCGGTACGGCGTGGCCGACAACCGCTCGCACCTCTATTGGTATCTTGACGATATTTCCGCACGCACCACCGATGACCGCCGCAAGCTTCACGAGAAATGGCAGAACCAGGAGGCGAATACCTCGCTGAAGTTTCTCACGGAAAAAGAAGACCTGGTCCGCGTGCTAACCGATCCGGACGACCGGGGAGTGTTTCAGAAACAAGGCGTCTTCGCGGGAAAATTCAACGACCTTCTGGATGGTCCGGCCGCTGGAGTCCTCGCCTATGAAGGCACGGTTTTTCTCGCCTGCATTCCCAAAATCTACGCGCTTCAGGATAAGGATGGAAACGGCGACGCGGAAGTCAGGAACGTGATCCAGGATGGATTCGGCGTCCGCATATCCTTCTCCGGTCACGACCTGAATGGCTTTGCACTCGGTCCAGATGGCCGGATCTACGGCACGCTTGGCGACCGCGGCTTCAATCTAACGACCAAGGAGGGAAAACATTACGAAATGCCCGACGAAGGCTGCGTTTTTCGCTTCGACCCGGATGGAACGAATTTCGAAGTCATCCACACCGGCCTGCGCAACCCCAAGGAGATCGCCTTCGACGAACTCGGGAACGCCATCTCCGTGGATAACAATTGCGACCAGGGCGACAAGGCGCGCGTCGTTTACATCGTCGAGGGCGCGGACTCCGGCTGGAACATGGGCCACCAGGGACTGCTCGTCCATTTCCGCCAGATGGGCATGGAGGAAAAACCGCCGTGCCGCTGGATGGACGAAAAAATGTGGGAAACGCCCAATGCCTCGCAACCGGCCTACCTCCTGCCACCCGTCGATTACCTAACATCCGGTCCGTCCGGCCTTACCTATCATCCGGGCACCGGATTCCTGGAAAGCGAAGCGGGCCGCTTCCTCATCGCCGACTATCGCGGCGGCGCTGCCAATTCCGGCATTTGGTCCTTCAAAGTCGAGCCTGCCGGCGCGGGAATGAAAATGACCGACTCCCGCCAGTTCAACTGGGGCGCGGCGGCCACGGACGTCGAATACTCGTGGGATGGAAAAATCGCCGTCACCGACTTCATCACGGGATGGCAGTCACACGATGACGGTCGCGTTTACTCGATCGAGGCTGAGAAACCGTGGCGCGCGGAAGAGGCCGCTCAAGTCGCCGTTCTGGTCAGGGATGGATTTGAAAATCGGTCGAGCCGGGAACTTGTGACACTGATGGGTCATCCCGACATGCGCGTCCGCCTCCGCGCCCAACTCGCGCTCACGCGCAAACCGGATCGGCTTCCCGCGCTGGTGGGCGCGGCCCGAGGCGCCGAGAATCCGCTCACCCGCCTTCACGGCATCTGGGGCCTCGGCATCGTCGCCCGCCGGGGTGCCGCCGTGCTCCCGGGCACCACGCAGACTGCCGCCGCTTCGATGGCTCAACGCGAGGACGCGCGCCGGCTTTTACTGCCATTTCTAACCATGAACGACGACGAAATCCGCACCCAGGCAATCAAGGTGTTAGGCGAGTCCGGCTTGAGCGCCGGTGGCATACCGTTTGAAAAACTCATCTCGGATAAATCACCGCGCGTTCAGCTACACGCGATCATTGCCGCGGGTCGCATGAGATCGACCGCCTCCATCCCCGTTATTGACGCCGCCATCGATCAAACTTCCGATCCCTATCTCCGCCACGCGGGTTCCTATGCACTGTCGCTGCTGGAAACTCCCACCCAGCTCGCCGCGCTGAAAAGCCACGCCAGCGCCAAAGTTCGCATGGCCGCGGTGGTCGCACTGCGCCGACACCGAGCGCCAGAGCTGGCTGCCTTTCTAGCCGACGCCGACCCCGCCATCGTCGATGAAGCCGTTCGGTCGATCAATGACCAGGCCATTACCCCCGCCCGTCCGGCGGTCGCTGCTTTGCTCGACAGGCCCGCCGACGAAAAGCGCACCGCCATGATCTGGCGGCGCCTGCTTCACTGCGCCTTTCGCACCGGCGATGAAAAGAACGCGCGCCGCGTGCTCAAGGTCGCTCTCGAGTCCCGGACTCCGGAAATTTCGCGCCTCGAAGCGTTCCGTTTGCTAACCGAATGGAGCAAGCCACACCCCGTGGACCAATCGACCGGCCGCATGGCTCCCCTTCCCGAGCGCGATCCGCAGCTCATCCGCAGCGTCCTCGCGGGTAGCGTCGTTCCTCTGATACAAACCGAGGGGAAATTCCTCGCCCCCGCGCTAGCGCTGATCGTCAAGAACCAGCTCGATCTAACCGCCGTGCCGGACGCCGCCTTGGAGTTGCTGGTGCTCAACGAAAATCTTCCCGGAACCGCACGCGTCGAAGCTCTCGAAATCTACGCCGCCCGCAAGCCGTCCGCGTTCGGCGAACTGCTCGCCAAGCTTGCGGCCGGCAAGGACGATGAGCTTGCCATCGACGCTCTCCGGCGGCTGGTGATATCCACCCCCGCCGCCGCGCTTGCCGGATTTGAAAAATCCTTGGCGAACTCGAGTGTCCGTCGTCAACAAGCAGCGTGGAAACTCGATGCCGAGGTGCAAATCCCCGGCGTCGATACCATCATCGTTGCCCAGCTCGCAAAACTGCAAAAACAAGCTGGTGTATCGCCCGCCGCGCTCGAATTGCTAGAGGCTGCGGCCAAGCGAAACGAACCCGAAGTCAAAGCCGCCCTCGACTCCTACATGGCCGCGCAAGCCGCATCCATCGACCCCTTGGCTGCTTGGCTCCCCTCGCTGGAAGGCGGCGACGTGGAATCCGGTGGCCGGATTTTCGAATCCCATCCGGTGGCCCAGTGCATGCGCTGCCACGCCAGCGGCCATGGCGGCGGCGACGCCGGACCAAGTCTATCAGGGGCCGCGTTTCTGGGAGATTCCCGGCATTTCCTCGAATCCTTGGCTCTCCCCGGTGCCAAGGTCGCCATGGGCTACGGCATCTCCAGCGTCACTCTCAAGGGCGGAAAAACGGTCGCCGGCCTTGTCATCCAGGACACTCCGGACCATGTCGATCTGGACAGCAGCGGAAAAGTTTTGCGAGTGGCCCGCCGCGACATTGACTCCATGACACCGCCGGTTTCCTCCATGCCGCCGATGGCCAGCTTGCTCTCGGCCACGGAACTTCGCGACGTGATCGCCTGGCTCGCCGTTCAGAAAAAGGAAACCCGGGAGGAGAAAAAGCGGCCCGCGCCCGAACTTGTTAGCCCGTGATTTTTCACGCACGCTTGAAACCTCCTGCCGCGCCCTAACACTCCGGCCAACCGCCATGCGTTTCCTCATTCCCTTGATTCCACTTCTCGTTTTTCCCACCGCCCGAGCGGACAATGCGCCGCTCGATGCCTGGCTGAAACGCCAAACCACGATCACGACTCTCGACGCATCATTCACTCAGGAACGCAAACTCCCGGCGCTGAAGAATCCCACATCCACGCCCGGGCGGCTGTCGTTTGCGAAGCCCGACAAAGTCCGTTGGCAGCTAGGCGAGCCGGTTGAAACGCTGGCGGTCGCCGACGGCACAACTCTTACGCTGATCGAAACGGCTGCCAGGACCGCCCGCCGGACCGGCGTCAACTCGCCCCAGGCCGCGCGGTTTTCCCTGCTTTCCGGCAAGGCGTTTCAATCGCCGGAGACCTTCTATCAGGCGTTCGAAGTGATCGAGTCGCGGGTCAGCATCGGCATCCATCAATACACGCTCAAGGCGAAGGATCGCCGGGTCCGTGCTCAGATTCCTTGGATTTTTCTCGATATCGATCCGCAGAAAAACGAACTGCGCGCGCTGGAACTCGAACTTCAGGATAAGTCCCGGCTGCGCACTGTTTTCAGCGATCCCCGCTTCAATCTCAAGCTGGACGACTCGCTCTTCAAACCGGATCTAACCGGCTACGACGTGAAGTAGCGGTTGGATGAATGTGGCGGCGGTTTTCAACCGCCATGCCCTTGACCGCTGTATGGCAGCTCAGGCCCAGATCTTTGCAACGCGGGTCTTTGGTTTGGAGAAAAATTTCCAACGGCACGGCCCCGAGCACGTTAGCTGCGCCACCGTCAGCGCGCCACACCAGGCGATGACTTCCGGATAGATCACCCCGAGCGAGGCTTTCTCCGGCATGGTTTCAAAACGGAATTTCCGGGGGATGACGTTCTCGGCGATCCGCTTGCCGACCTCCGCCGGTGAGGCTCCTTTTGGCCAATCCGAAAAGTGTTCGGACTTCGAACCCTCCGCGGCCGCAAGCAACGAAAGTGCGATCGCTAGTAACGGTGTTAGGACCCGGTGTTTCATGCGGATTATTTGGAAGAAGTCACCTTGACCTCGATGGGCGATTCCACGCCCTGCGCGAATTCGTCGACATGCTTTTCCCATGAATCCGCATTCGCAAAGTGACCCGCTCTGTCCCAGCAGAATCCCGCCCAGTAGGTTGCGACGTTGGCCGAATCGACTTTTACGAGAACAAGCTGATTCAACGCATCCTCCGCCTGCTTTTCAAAATTCTTGGCACCGGTGATCACGGCCAAACCCTGATTTCCCGCCCCCTTCTCCACTTTTTCCCACTTGGCGAGCCAGCCTTCTCCGGCATTCGCCTCGACCACTTCGCCGGCGACTCTTTTCAGTCCGGCAGCCGCTGTTAGCGTGGCCGACGTGCCTGTCATTTTGTAGTGGCATTCGAACCGGTCGAACTGTTGACCTGCATCCAGCGAGATTCGCCTGGTCTCACTAACAGCCACACCGTTGACATCGAAGGGCGCGTATTCGAGCTCGAACAACACCCGGATCGGACCATTCGCGAGCACGTTGGAGTTGATGAAATTTTTCGATACCCACAACTGGTCACCCGCCCACAATCCGCTGCCGCCGCAGCCGCGGCTCGGCCCGGCGGAATAGAAATCCGCGCCTTCGCCGCGATCGGTGTGATAGTCATCGGCCAGATACCAATCGTCGAGAACCATGCGGGGCACGCGTTTGGACCAGATATCGATCGTGCTGCTGGTGAGAGGTTCGCCCTTCCAGGTTTCCAGCGCCTTGCCATAGGTGCGGTGAGCGATGCGGTCATTCTCCCACGCGAAATCGTCAAACCGCTCACGCACGAAGCGACCGAACGCTTTGTACTGCTCCTTCGGATAGAGTTGGCGTCCACCCACCGTCGCGGTGAAGGTCTTGGTTTCCCCGGCGGCGAAGTCTGCCTGGAAGATCACCGCGTCGAAGGTCCGCAGCGGGTCGCCGTCCTTGTCGATGGCCTGGCAGACAAGCTCTTTGCCCGCAGCGTCCTGAATGTGAATCAGGTTGAGGTTTTTGGCAGCCAGTGCGGCCAAATCTTTTGCAGGCAGCTCGATGGTCTGGCTAGAACGTGCGAGCGGCAACCGATTGACGGCGCCGATATCCAACTGCGCGGCCTCCGCCATGGTGGAGGCAACGGCGCAACAGGCACTGGCTTTGATGAATGAATTCATGAGTTTTTGAATGACTTGAACCGCGCGAATCCGCAGGAAAATTTGTGATTCCCCAAACAGGCGGTCAACCGTCCATAAGGAGTATCGCCCGCCGATTTCCCGAGCGCGGAAACAATTCCAAGCGCCACCCGTTAGTGAGTCTTCACGCGCAGCATCAAGGCGCTGCCGCACTTGAAGGCTTCGCGACCCGGGGAGGCACATCGTCAAAGGCCTGTAGCTGGACTTCCTTGGATTTTGGATCTTGGAACAGGATCATCACACCACGGGCATTTCCCGGATGGGGCCAAAGACCTGTCGAAATGGGGTTCCACTTTTCGTCCCTGAAGGCGAAGGCACGCATACCCACCTGTCCGCTGGGACGAACCGGGGGGTTCTGGATCAGAATGGGCTGGCCCGGCTTGAAATCGAAATTCTTGTCCTCCAACATCAGGCGGACGGGAAAAGGACTGATGTTGGTGATGTTAAAAGATCCTGCCGGGAAAATTTTCTTGGAATCTGAAATCGGCATAATCTGAAAATTTGCCCTCGGCATTTTATTTGGAAGGAAAATCAGAATCACCGAATCTCCCGCTGGCGGGATCGTAACCTCCGCCAACAACTCACCTTCACGGGCGAGAGATGCATAATCCGGCTTGGTGGTGAAAGCTACCTTCCGACTCCGAAGGTCCATGGGATAATAATCCTCATTCAGATAAGTCTGGATTTTGACCTTCACGGAAGGAGCATCTGCCGGGGCCGCTGGATCCCGCATGAATACTTCTGTCGGCTGGATATCCTGAGAAAATGCAAGAAGGCGAATCTCGGCTTTCATTCCGGCAGCATTTTGGGAAAGCAAAGGCTCGATCAATGCAATACTCATCAGTGCGAACGGGAGAAATTTGGAAGTCATAATATGCAGTCTGGCAGTTAGTGGACCTTCGTTGTGAAGCTATTTCAAATCAGATCTCGTTTTCCGACAACCAGCGGAACGACACAACCTCAAAACGGCGGCCAAACTTTTTATTCGCAGCACTCGCAAGGTCGTTGATTCGGGTTTCGGGAGCGTCTTTAGAATCTACAAACTCGGGCATCCGTTGGACAACTACTTCGCACCACGCACGGGCAAGCACTGTTTTACCATCCGCGGCATCGGCTTCGCCATAGCAGCGGATTTTGAAAGTGTCCCCACGGACGGTTACAATTGGCGCGAGGGCGCTGAGGATGTCTCCCTGAGTGAGCATTGAGGGCGCTCCTTCAGCGGATTTGCCATTCATCACTTCTTGTGTTTCCACGCCTGTCTTGCGGGCTGTGTTGACGTATGCCACGGCGAGCGTCTTTGAGTCATCATCCGATTGCCCGTTGATTTCACCTTCATTGTCGATCGCGGTTTGAATGATGCCTGCTAGCGTGTGAAGACCGCCCGCCGTTCCCAAACGACGGTTCACAAATTCTCCAATGGAAAAGACGGGAGCCTTGTCCTCGACACCCCGCCTGGTGATTTCCTTAATGATCGACTTGGCAAGCTTGGTGATCTGGTCGTCGGTAAGCGCTCGGAAACCGGCCCACCGCATGCTGTCCCGGGAGGTGGAGTCAGCCAAAGGTCGGCCGGAACGAACGAAAGGGGTGATTTCGTTGTTGCTGAAGCTCGTGGACTTCAAGGTGGTGGTCGTGCCTGTACTGGCCGTGCCTACGGTATTGACCGTCGCACCGTAAACGGCCCGGTCACGGATCGACGACAGTACGGCACGCCACGCGTCCACAGAGGTGGAGCTGAGATTGAACGGCCCGGTTATACCGAGATACTTGCCGGTCTGGCGCGAAAGCTCCAAAGGAGCCATGGCGTTCAAATCCTTCGATAGTGCCGCCGCATCTCCCGGAGCGGCAACGGGGACGAGACGTCTGTTCAACGCGGGTTGAGTTCCGTCAAGCACTCCCTTCATCACCTGTTCGCGGGTATAACTTTTGTCCATCGCGCCTTGGCCGGCTGTATAGTCGGCGAGCGAGGAAAAGTAGTATTTATCCCAGAGCGCGTCATTCAATAGATAAGAGTGATCCACGAGCGGCGCCGCACCACTGAGATCTTTGGAAATGGTCTTGGTAGGAATCAAGGGATGGGCGCGCGAATTTCCGAATGGATGAACCACCCGCGGGAGGTTGGAGCTTGAGATCAGGTTCGAGTGGATCAGATCGCCCAACGACGGGGCGGGTGCCGTGGGAATATGCATCATGTGCACAAATGAAGAACCTCTGTTGGCAGATCCGGTTGCACCGAGATAACCCCGGTACGAGGTGCCGTCGATGTCGATGCCCTTGGGGAAACCATTGGTACTGGTCATCTCCATAAACCGGAGGTCGTAACTTTGGTTGGCCAGGCCGACCACTGATGAAGTCTGCACGCCACCTTCGACCACCGGGTTGTTATATAGCCACGGTTTGTTATCGGTCAGGGCATCCTTGGTGGTGCGGCACGACATCTCCAGCATTGCGAAAACCCGTTTGCCACCGGGGCCCTCGACTCCCGTGCCTGTAAGTATTTCCGAAGTCCGTTGGAGCAGGGATCCGGCGTTGAATTTCTGCGAGACGATGGGGGAGGAGGGATTTTCGCTTAACTCGGCGGAGGCGTCGGTGGCGTTGGCGAAGTTAAAACTGTAACTACGCAATGTGTCTTCCAGAACTCCTGAATTGCCCGAATCGCTTTGGCTATCGGAATAACCCACTCTTCCAACCTTGAATCCTGCAAGGATGTCGATCTGGAAGCTTTTCGAAGCATTACCTTTGGCCACGAATGGTTTGGCTTCCACCCTTACGGAGTCTTCCAGCTTGGTCATAACGAAGCCGCCGATATCGCGTCCGGGAGGCGCCGGGGTGCTTTTTTCGAAATCATAGAGCGTTGCCGGATCCCGTGTGCCGTTTGCCAAGTGATCTGTCTGAAGCCCTGCCTTGAAATTCCAGCCGGGTACGGTCTCCACTCCATATTGCCCAATCCCGGGAGCGGGTGTGCGTGGGTCGGAGTTCGAAAAGTTCCGCAGGTGTACTCCCCAGTCGAAGAAGGTTTTGGGCTCCCACTCGTTTGCCGTTTCGGCCCCCCAGTTCCAGGCATCTTGGACGCGCGGAGAAAATACCCGGACCTCGCCAGGCTGCAGCTTCAGCCTCGTCCCGGACTTGGCATTGGTCCCGTCTGTGAGAATCAAAGTGAATGCCTTACGCGCAGTGGTGATATTTTCGTCCTTATGGCTCAGCTGGGCCAGTCCGGTCCAACCTCCGCCCGGGCGATAGAAGGTCTCGACACCGCCGACCACCTTGGAAAACCGGAACACGACCGGCGGATCCCAGACGCGAATCCGTAGTTTTGTCAGATCGAGGGAAACGTCATAGGGATTGTAGAGCGTGATGACCGGGTCGTAAACCAGATGGGGAATGGCATACTGTGAGTTTCCCTTGGGGACACCATGCATGTCATAGTAATTTTTCCGTCCTCCAATATGGGCGTGATGGGTAACCACTGAAAAAACCAGTTGCATTTTTGCGATGATGGGAATCAAGCGTTCGGTAGTGGGGGCAGGCTTGATGCCGTCCCGATTGATTTCGAGATCCCCCACTCCCGGGGCGGGAAGTTTGTATGCCAGCTCGCCATCTGCCTGAGTGATACCCTTGTATTTCCGATAATGGTCGCGGAGATAAGCCCACCTCGGTGCGCTTAGCGCGAAGTCTGCCGGATACGGAGTGGCGGCGGCGGTCTTCCCGTCAGCGTCGAAAAACAAGCCCTCCGGGAGGGCGGTCCCGGTTCCGCTCTCCAGAAGGGGAGTCAAATCGCTCCTGAGTCCACCGCGTGCGGTATCGGTGAGCAAACCCACGGAGTTCGTGGTGAAGTCATGAAAACGCTTCGCAAATTCCTCGCTGGTCGCGGGGCCTCCTGGGATGACCGCAGTATTTAGCGAAATGAGGTTCCTGGGAGTCCGCAGGGCCGGCTCCAACTTGTCGGTCAAGATGTCAGCCCGAACACGGCTTGAAACCGCACGGGATGCAATCTCCTGTCCTGCGGTAAGGGTGTTCGCCGGATCACCCAATTGGATGGAGGCCTTCGTGCTCTCGTCGAAAACGGTCCATGCAAATTTGCCGCGCTGATTGGGTCGCCCCACTTTGACTTTATTGGCCGTCACCAAGATCGATACATTGTTGTTTTTCAGCTCGTTCTTTGGATCTCCCACCAGGGTCACGACGTCTTCGCCAGCATCGATGCCAGATTTGGCAAATTCGAACTCGGCCGCATCAGCCAGGATCGGGGAGGACGTCAGCCAGCCCTTGAAAAGACCTTTCTTCGCCGAGTAATCGGCAGAGCCGCCGGGTGTTGGTGCCCAATGCCATGAATTCGCATCGGAACCCGACGAACCAGAAGGCTGCTGCCACACCCCGGTAAGATGGGGGCGCTCGGCATTCTCCATTACCGATGAAGCGGGTGCGGAGACGCTCGTGTCCCGGCCAAGAGAGACCTGGAGATCCCCCAAAGCGAGGATCATGGCCAAGCGGGCGTTCGTCCGTGCAATGCTCGCTGCCGACGACTGCCCGACGGACCGCAACGAGACGCTCGAAAGCGTGAGCAAGCCCACGGCGATCACGGTCAGCAGGATCATCAGCGTGAGCGTGACGATGAGCGCGAAGCCAGCCTGCCAAGGGGCTTTTGGGTTAGTTTTCATGGCTTACAGAAAGTTGGGAGCGAGTCCTTTAAAAACCGGTAATGGAATACAATGTGATTACAAATTGGAAATGGAAGGGGTTTCAATATTTCGAAATTGAGGGGAGGACGAGGGCAGCCGCACGTGTGCGTGCCTTAGAGCCACCTTTGCCGGAAGCGGCTGTCCCCCGATTTAGTCTCACTTCGGTGAAGGGGAAAATTCGAGTGAGGAGCAACCAACGCACGGAATCTTACCGCACCCATCCTGACGACTCTACCCCCCCGTTTGTGGTGGAATCTAGCGTCGGGAGGAATCAAGACCCATGCCGACCCCGACAAGCGGATGCGCCCTTGGTGGAAAATGAACCGTGGATTCATGGTCTCCTCCCTTCGCAGGGACGAGACCTCCATGCCCATTAGGAAGAGCTCCGCGCCACATGCGGCAGAGCCGAATCTAAAGCTTCGCGCACTCCGGATCGCCTAACCGATCGGCCCACGCTGCTCTTGCTTGGAATCCCGGAATTTCATGGCCGCCTCGGTGCGGGAGTGGACGTGGAGCTTCTCATAGACGCGGCGGAGATGAACCCGGACGATTTCCACGCTGATGTCCAGACGATCGGCGATCTCCTTGTTCGCAAGGCCCTTGGTGAGATGCTCGAGGATCTCGGTCTCGCGTTTCGAGAGCTTGACCGTCTCGGCGTCCGGCGACTTCAGCGGCTGGTGAAACGCCTCGACCACCCGGCGGGCAATTTCCGCAGTCATCGGCGCGCCTCCGGAGCGCACGTCGCGAATGACCTTGAACAGCCCCCCTGATAGGTGGCCGCCCACACTCCCCCGCCCGACGTCGCGAACAATCGTGAGAACGCGAACCGAACGCGGCGGAGGTCGCCCATCGGTGAGGGAAAATGCCCGAGCCAGGCGACTTTGGAAAACAGAATCCCGGACCGCAGGGGAGATTTGTCGGATGACGGAGGGTCGGACTTCGGCCGACCCGGGTGGGCCGAAGTCCCACCCTCCGGTCAAGTCCCTATTCGGACCTCCCGCGCTGTTTGAGCTTCATCTCCTGCAACAACTTTTCGTCCGTTTCGAAGTCCCTCTTGGCATCCACGTAGTCCTGCGCATCGCGTCCGCGCTTGATCGCTTCTTCCTTCACCATTTCCGACTGGGCTTGCAGTGTAGCTCTCAACTTCACAACGGCTTCATCGAGTTGACGAAGTAACTCCTGCGTTAGTTCAGTCTGAGCCATCCAGGTGGGATGCGTTTCCCCGAGTCCCCCGCCCTTGATTTCCTCCAACTCGCGCCGGGCCTCCATGTACTGGGGATAGAGAACCTTGATATTATTGTCCGGTAAATCGAGTCCCGCCGCGTAAACCATCAACTGTTCGTTGTCATACTTCAGCAAGCTGCTGATCTGAGCCTCAACTTGCATTGCGTCCGGTTGGGCTTTGTCTTGATCGGCGTCTTTTTGATTATAAGACGAATCCCTGCCCTGATAGATAATGCCCTTGGTGCGAACGATGGTGGCCAGGACTTTTCGCCGCTCCTCGAGCTTGGCCTCCTGATTCAGGATCGCCCGGTCCAGTGCGGACGGCGCGGCTTGTCGATGTTTCTCTATAACATCTGCGGCATGACGCTTGCTTTCGGGAACCTCGGTTCCGGTGAGCGGTTCCTCAGACGCAGGGATCGCCTGCTGTGCGAGTTCATCCGTTAACTTCACTTGTTCCCGTGCCGTGGGCTTTGTCTTCGGAGCTAACCAAATGACCGCCACCGCACCGGCCGATACAATCAGAATGATTAGGCCGCGTTTCAACATATCGGGAGAATCCATGTTTCAGCCTGGCGAGCAAGCTTAACTTTGGATCACAAAGTCCGTCGTAGGGCGGCCGGATATCGCAGCGAGGTTCCGGATCTCTGCCGCCCAGAAATGCGTTGCTCGTCCGTCGCATGATAAAGGCTCTAAGACGACAATGATCGTCCGTAGCGTAGGGCGAAAGGAACGTGAAGGAACAACGTAAATCCGAAAATGGCCTATACGATTGCCATGGGCGGGCGTTGTCAGATCCCGCCGACGATGAGGATGACGGGGATGGCAATCAACGAAAGAGATGCATCCAGCACGGTGCGCTTTATCAAGGGAAAGGAGATCTCGAATTTCTTCCGCTCCTGCCACAATCCGAAGTTCGGAAAAAAGAGCGGCACGCGCTTCTCGTAGTTGGAGAATCCTTCAAAGTTCGCGCTGAGGAATTTTGCCTCATTGCGCATCATTGGGTAGAAAATCGCAAGGTAGGAAACAGCGATCACCACCAGGAAATCGCCCCGTGCTGAAATCAACCCAACTCCGAGCGTTATCAGAAAAGAAGAGAAGTAGAGCGGATTCCGGCAAACGGAGTAGAGCTCTGTGTTGACGATCACCCGGTCTTTGCGGCCACCGATGGTGAGGGTCGCAAGAGTCCGGCCAAGAATCCCGGCGAACATAAGGAGAATCCCGATGAACCTTACCGCCATCAGTGCGTTGTCCGCCACCTTCCACGGAGCGGGCACAAAGTGCAGATAGGCTAGAATTCCGACCGCCATGACGAAAAACAGCGGTTTGCGGTAGAGATTGGTGAAACCCTGCCGGCGAAGGCGCGAGGAGGTGAAGGGTTGGGCGGATATTACTTTTTGCACCGGAAGTATGTTAGTCGGAAGGATGGAACCTTCCGGCAGAGGTATGTAGTTAGGCTGAAAAGGACTCATTTGGATTTGCGACACGTTGTAATCTTCTGACCTTCCATTTCGGAAGTGGCACTGCTTGGTGAGTTCCGTTCGTGTATCATGCCGAACATGAGAATCTCGTGAGAGTTCTGAAAAATCGTCGAATGACTCCCGGCGGCGGGGATTGTTCCGACCATCACTGCAGTGAGGGACGCTTACGGGATGGATCCTTCATCTTTCCGCTGTTGAACAGCCAGGACGCGCTCTGATAGAAGGCCGTGGTGTCGTGCACGAGGCTCCCCGCAGCTTCAGGTGCGATGGGGACGAGGGCACCGGTTTTGACATCGCAGTTATAAACCGAGCTCTCCCGCTTCGGCTTGAGGATCGCCAGCTTGTCATCCCGCACGAGGGCGATTTTCTGATAGTTGCTGACAAACGCGCGGGCTGGCAGGGACGTGGCATCCGGCACCATCAGGTCGTGGCCGTAGCTGAGCGTGTCGTAGCTCCAGTTCATCAAGCCGAACACCGTCGGCATGACATCGATCTGGCTGCACAGCGTGCTGAGTTTTTTCGCGGGGACGAGTGACGGGTTGTAGATCATTGCCGGAATGTGGAACTTGCTAACATCCAGCTCGGACTTGCCGGCGGAGACGGCACAATGATCGGACATAATAACGAATAGAGTGTTTTTAAACCAAGGCCGCCTGCCCGCCTTCTCGATGAGATCGCCGACCGCCCAGTCGGCATACTTTGTTGCCCCGCGCCGCGGCTTGAGTTTCGAGTCGTCGATGCGCCCTGCCGGGTAGCAACGGTGTCCAGCATTGGAGTCATGAGGTGGCATAGATTTTGGCGAGACGCGCTAGGGATTGGGGCCACGAGCGCGTGCCATCCAAATGATTTTTC
>JANMSI010000033.1:0-30919 GCA_031389115.1 Akkermansiaceae bacterium | reverse complement strand
TTTTTTTTGTGCTGTAGGTTTTCTTAAAAAAACCCCAAAAACCCCCCCCGGCGGGCGGGGGCCTTTTTGTTTTTGGTCTTCTTTGTTGGGGGGGGGGGGGGGCGGCCCGCCCCCCCGCCCACGACGAAATCCGCGACCGGGGCGGGCGCTCCGGGATTGTCCAGAACCACGCTTACCTCGCGCGATACGTTTTAGCGATACGGAGGCGGGGGGACGTTTCATAAAGAAAGGGAGGAGGATTGCAGCGTCAGCGGGCTTTACGAAAGTGCGGCGGCTTATCCTCATAAATCACTGTGGAGGTGAAGACTGTTGAGAATTACTGCTAATTCAATCAAAGACAGGGAAAGGGGGGCGATCTGCACAAGGTTTTTAACTTCATTGTTTTTCTTCAATCATTCCTCCGGGAATTTCAATAAGGTGAAGATCATCATACCAGGATTTGCCGACGGCATCAGACATGGCAATCCGTATTGGTATGTCGTTTTTATCAGTATTCACGCCCGTGATCACCAAATACGTCCAATCACAAGTTCCATTCAGTTGTTCCGATTGATCAAACCAATTGAAAGTAAGGCGTGCGCCGCCATTTTCTTTGCCTTCAGTCACTTTCACGTCCTCGGTCTTAACCCAGCCGGTTAACAGGTAGAGAACGTTTTTCTTTAGTGGAACATGCTGAACATACTCGTAACTATGCTTAGTTGGCGCTGTAATGGAATAGCATTTGTTTCCTTCTCGCTGGCGTGTTAGATCCACAGCGAAAATTTCCTTCAGGGGAAGTGTTTCTTCAGCGGGTCGGAAAGAGCCAAAAGGCCAATCACTGAACTCGCGTGATTCAAGTCCTGGATCCTTAAGCAGATTCCGCTCATGCAATTCAGGTGTGATAAAGCCGGGATATCGGATCGCCATCGAAAGGGGGAGTAACCCAGCGGGAAATGTGGCGAGAACAGCACCTGGCGTAAGCCCGGGCGTATTCCACCGGACCTTGGATAACAATTTTACCAATGCGGGAGAAACCGGAACCCGCCAGCGATCCCTAAAGACGGGTGTCATATCCGCCTTGCTCGAAAAGCTGGCGGAAACGATGTAGTTCAACCATTGACCTTCAGCACCCCCTCTTAGATTGAGAGGAGATGGCGGGCACGTTAAAAGCCCTTGGTAAAAACGCCTCACCCAATCCCTGCCTCCATGATTTCGGTAAAAATAGAGAATGGTGGAGGCATAAAAATCACTGAACCCGGTAAATCGTAGTGGCTCTCCCAAAACGGATTCCAATTTTTTATTTTCGACCGCACCAAGTTCCTTGAATGTGGCGTGCAGAGACATTCCAGACTCTGAATAAAGTCGCTCAAAATCGACCATATCCCTCTTGTCCGTTACTCCATTTTTATCGGTTCCCCTACAGCCTATCTCATCCATGCATATCTCACGCATGACAATGGCAAAACCCGTAATGAAGAGGTCATGGCGTTGGCCAAAGAGGTAAAAGTTGCGTCCCATTTCGTAGAAATAGTAACCGTGAAAAGTGTCGGGGTTCCGCTTGAATGACGCATAATCACCCGCCTCTATCTTCCCCCAAAAGTCTTGGTAAAAGTAACCAACTTCAATGTCCGTGCTGCCGATCATGCCAAGAGCACCCGCTCCCAGAAATTCCACTGTGGGCGCTGTCGCAATGATTCCCCGGCCACCATAAGGCTTGGACCGTCCCGTGGCCACCGGACTCTTTCCGACAACATCCTCAAAAATTCTCCAACCATCATCCAAGCGACGGACAAAACGTCCCATTACCTCAGGATTGTGATCATCTTGGAGCGTGAACAAGACCACTTCTTTTCCTTCCCAAGGAACTGCTGATGGCTCCAGATTTCTTTCCTTCCATTTTTCGGAAACCATCGGTTGAAAAGGGACGCGCGGCCCATGTTGAATCCGGATAGGACGCGATTTCCATGCTTTCAACCAAGCTTCATCGTCTGGTTCAATTTCCCCGCGCCGTAAATTGAAAGCGCGTCCATCACCCTTCCGGCGCAAGTAAACCCAATTCAGATCCAAGCCAAGAACCTCAGCGTCCAGGGTTCGGTTTTTTTTGTCACGAAAAGTGTGATGATTCTCTAACGGTCCTGGAATCACTGCTTCCGCCGCCTCCACCCTCAAAATCGCAAGGCACAAGATCAGCCCAACAGAAGTTGAAATGAAACGGCAGGAGTCCACGATGACTGAATATTGGAATTCAAAAAAACAGGACTGCTGCGCCAGCTTCCTGGGCAGCCGAGAATGAGCTGCTCGCGACTGGCAGGATCAAAGGAGGTTTTACAGTCATGCGAATCGCGGATGTAAATGGGTGGTGGGTGGGATCACTCCAGCGGATGCTGGCTCAGCACCGCCGCCAGATGGCGGAGTTCGTCGTCGATCTCGTCGGGGTGGGTGACGGTTTGGGCGACGGCCTGGCGGACGGCCTGGCGCCAAGTCTTGCGGAGGCGGTGGAGTTGGGCGCGCAGCGCGGCGTGGGTGCGGCCAAGTTCGCTGGCGATTTCCTTTAGGGTCGCGTCGCCGGGATCGGCGAGGATCCAGGGGCGGAGCAGGGGCAGCGAGGTTTTCGAGATCTCGCTGGCGGATTCCAGGGAGGTGAAGGCGAGGCTGAGGATGTGTTGGGCCCAGTGGCGGTCGTAGGCATCGATATCCACCCCCGGCGGGTGATTGCAATCCACCGGCATTTCCTGATGGGCCGCCGGGTTGGTGGTATCGAGAGTTTCAAAAAGACGGTTGCCGCCACGAGTCTGGGTGTGGGCGCGGCGGTGGCGGTTGCTCAGGTAGTGATCGAGAATACGGCACAAATACGTGCGCAGGCGGGCTCTGGGAGCTTCCCGGGCGGGATCATAGGTGAGGAAATGGGCCTTGTCGCCGGTCAGGCAGAGGGTGGTGAATTCCGACGCATGGTCATCGATGTCCGCCTCCGGCAGCAGCGGCCAGTGATGGCGGATGTAGCTGCGCAGCGGTTGGGCGTAGGCGAGGAAAAGCTGCCGGAGGGCGGCCTCCTGCTCCGCTGCCGTGCCGGCCCGCAGCTTCTGCAGGGCGGGATGGTCGGTGTCCGGCCAACCCCCGCCCGCGCGCGAGGGGGGCGGTGGCCGGGAATCGGCCGGATCGACGCGTTCGGCAGCGGAGTTTGGGGGTATGGACATGTGGGGGGACAAACGGACATGCACCAAGCGCGGCGGGGTGTGACAGGATTTCTGCGTTTTTTTTATTAACGCCGCAGGCGGTAGAAGCCGCAGGGTTTGCCCGGACTCATCGGGAGGGAATATTGAGATTCCGCCCCGCTCGGGGTAAATGGCCCGGTCACTTCCGTCCATGACTCCGGCGCGAGGGTCGTGGAGGTTTCCAGCACGACGCCGGTCAGGGACGCGGGCCAGCGCAGCGTGGGCGCGACGCCGGGCGGGTTGGCTGAGTGGATTTGCAACGCGTTCCGCAGGGACTGGACCACGGAGCCGTAGTCCCGGCCGATGCGCCATTCGTCCAACACGTAGACGTCGTTAAGTTCCAGGTTGGTGGTGCGAATGAGGAAGTGGGAAAGGGTCGTGAGGCCGGATGGCTGCGTGGAGGAAGCTGAGACTGGTCCGGGGTTGTCGGAAGTAGAGGGATTGACCCAGAGGCTGACCGTCTCGTAAGTCCCGGCGTGGGGTTGGATGCGGCCGACGAGGAGATAGGTGGTGAAGGCGGCGATGGGCAGGCTGGAGTAAAAGGCGCTGGCACTGGCCATTCCGGTGCTGCGCGCGAAGAAATGGAAGGGCGCCGGAAAGGTCGTGGAGGTGGTGTTGGCCCCGATGCTGACCCGGGGGTTGGTGGCCGCCGCACTTTCATCGAAGCCGATCTGGAAAAGGTCTTGATTGGCAAGCGGGCTGGCGTTGTTGGTGCGAAAAAGGATGCTGAACCAAACGGTGTCCCCCGCCGCCGCGCTGAAGGTGGTGCCGAGTGGCCGTTGAACGGCGTAAGAACCGTTGGCGACGTCATAAAATCGGAGTGCCCGGTCGCCGCCCGGAATGGTGATTTCGCCATTTGCGTAATGCACGGGACTAGAGGTGCGATCTTCGATTCTAACGAGGGATTTGATGAAATTGCTGACATCGTAGGCCCCGCCCCATCCCGCGCCGCCATTGAGTCCGGTGCCGGGGGTTTGATTGGCACCGCTTTCCACCTGGGTGTCCGCGGAATATTCGTTGAAGCCCTCATAAACGACGATCTGCGCACCAAGCGAACCGGGAATAGCGAGGGCCAGCATCGGCAGGATCGTGCATTGCGGGGGGAGGGAAAACATGGGCCTAGCCATTCCGAAGAGAGGCGGTCCTGTCAATCTGCGAAATCGCGCCGGACGGAGTGAGTTCGTGAGTCAGCATTGCGGCGGGACGCCGCAAGCACGGCCTGCCGCGAGACGCGGCAGGCACGGCCGGGCACTAACGGGATGGCTGGAACGAGGCAAGTTCCCGCCGCTCGTCGGGAGTGAGGCCCACCGCCTTGTCCGCAAGTTGGGCGAGAATTTGATCGAGATGCAGGGCGCATTCGTGGGACCACTTGGTCTCCGGCAGGTCTGCGAGGCTGCGGGCGTGATGCAGCGCTGCGACCGTTAGCAGGGCGAGCGAGGTCGGCTGCGGATCCCGCACCTGGCGGGGACGCAGCACTCCGAGGGCGCGCGCGATCTGGCGCGCGCCGGCCCGCCGGTCTCCGGAGCGGCAGGCCAGACGGCTTTGATAGAAATGGATCCGCGCCCGCTGGATCAGAACCTCGTCGCGCCCGTCTCCGCTCCGACGAAGGTGGAGGGTGAATCTCTGCGCGAGGTTGAGGGCGTGATTGGGGATGGCGGCGTCGGGATGGTCCAGCAGCCCACCGGCCCAGATTGTTGCGCTTCGCGAAATTTCCCAAACCACCGGCAGTGACAAGTCGCGGGTGCCCGCAGGCATGTCGATCAGCAGATGGGCGAGCTCATCGAAGAAACCCCGCAGATCCGTGCGCGGCCCGCTGTGAAGGGACAGGCGTGCGGTTGCGTGGAGGCATTGTGCAAGTCCGCAGACAAGCGCCGCGGATCCTGGCGTGCGGTCGCAAGCGGCGCGGGTAAAAGCGGTGGCCCGGCTGATCTGAAGGCGCGCGTCCGGCAGCGAGAGCGGTCCGACGGCAAGGGCGTAGGTCGCGAGGTCCTCAGCGCCCTGCGCCAGCCGGGGCACGCATTCGTTTTCCGGCAGGACTTCGCAGGCGGTCAGCATTTCCTGACAGATTCTAACCGCGCCCGCGAGGTCTCCGCCATCATGGGCCTGCCGCGCAAGAAGACTCAGCGCATCGCAGCGCAGCAAGACCAGTGGCGCGGGATCGACGCCTGGCCAAACCGCAAGGCGATCGGCTTGCGCAAGGGCTTTCCGCGCTTCGTCGCCGGCGGCATCGGCGCGTCCCACCCGGCCCAGCAGACGGGCGAAGCTGAGCCTGGCTTGGGCGGCATCCAGCAGCCGCGCGGGATCGCCGGGAGATTCCAAGGCCAGCTCGCTGAACAGATCGAGGGCCGGCTGGATGGATTTCAACGCCGCGACATGACGAGTCTGACCTTCCGAAGTCGCGGCACGGAGATCGGCCAGCATGGCCTGATAGTAACGCAGGTCCAACTCACCCGCCGCGTTGACCGGCAGCGGGGGCGGCGGCCCACTGGCGGACCGGAGCAGTTCGTCTCCGCCGGTGGCAATCGTCTCCTCCTTTGGCAGGGTGGAGCGCAGTTCGTCGCGCAGTTGCCGGAGGGTGAAGGAGGTGAGGGTGTAGGCATATCTCAGGTTCGCGTCGTTGCGCCGCACCACTTCGCGGTGGCGGTGGTAGAGCGCTCCGCCGGCCACCAACCCCGCCAGCACCAGCCCGCCGGCGAATGCCGAGCGCCGCGCCTGCCGCCGCAGAAAGGTGGTGGCCAAATAAACGAGCGTGTGCCTCCGCGCGGCCACCGGCTGCTTGGCGGCGAAGCGATCGAGATCCGCTTCCAAATCCCTCGCGTGGTGATAGCGGCGGGCGGGATCCGGGGCGAGCGCCTGATGCAGGATCGAGCGCAAGTCGCGGGGCAGTGGTGCTCCCGGTCCGTGCAGGACCAGCGGCGGCGGCTGTAGCACCTGGGCCAGCGTTTCCGCAGGAGTGCCTTCCGGCGAGCGCAGCCATTTTCCGGTTAGAATCCGGTGCAGCATCAACCCGAGCGCATAGACATCCACCGGCATCGCACGTGCGCCCTTGCCATTCGCCGCCTGCTCCGGGGCCATGAAATGCAGCGTCCCCGAGACCCCGATGCTGCCGCCGTCCCCGCCGGAAGCCGCCTCCTGCCGATGCAGGCGGGCGAGGCCGAAGTCCACGATTTTCGCCATGCCCTGCGTGTCCACGATCACGTTGGCCGGCTTCAGATCCCGGTGGATCACGCCGTGATCATGCAGATACGCAACACCCCTCACGAGGCCGTGAAATAAATCCAGCTTCTGCGTCAGTGTGAGGTCCGGATGAAGCTGCAGCCATTCATCGAGCGGCCAGCCGTCGATCCACTCCATGGCCAATCCCTGCCGGCCATCGGCGGTCACGATGCCATGATAGAGGAGCACCAGGTTTGGATGGATGAGTTTGGCCAGAATGCGGAACTCCCGCTGCAGCACCTCTTCGGAAGCGCCCGCCGCGCCGCCACGGTGCAGGATTTTCAGCGCGACCGTGCGCCCGGACTCCAATTCCTCCGCCAGCCACACCTCGCCCGACGAGCCGCTGCCGAGCGGGCTGATGATTTCAAATCCCGCTACCTCCGGCGCTCGCTCCACCGCGGGACGGACCGCTCGCCGCGTCTCCAGCGCCATTTCCAGCAACCCGGCCTCGCGAGCCGACCGCTCCCCGGCATCGCCGTTTAAATGAGGCTCGGTCGGTATCATCGGCCATGAACTAGACCTCCCCGCCGTCGTCTGGCAAGCCTCCGCCATTTTTTGTCGGCGACTGAGCGGTTCGTGCAGCAAGGCGCTTCCCGTGCCGTTGACTTGCACAACCCGGAGCTTCAGCTTGGGCCTGAAATGAGTCCTAAACCGACCGCGTGCCGTCTGATCGCAATCGCATGGCTGCCCGTAGCCCTGTCCCTGTCGGCGGGTCAGCAACTCTCCTCCTGGCCGCAATTCCGCGGACCGACCGGCCAAGGTTTCGCGGACGGACCCGGCCCGCTGAAATGGAGTCCGAAATCCGGGATCGCCTGGAAAATTCCGCTACCCGCCCGCGGTTGGTCTTCGCCCGTCATCGCTGCGGGAAAAATCGTCCTCACCGGCTCACGGAAAGATGGCGATACCACGAAGCTCAGCGCCTTCGCCCTCGACATCGCGACGGGCAAAAAGCTGTGGAACGTGGACCTGTTCACTCCCGCCGCCGAGGAAACCGCCGCTCTCCACGGCAAGAACAGTCTCGCGAGTCCCACGCCGGTGATTGCGGACGGCGTCGTTTACGTCCACTTCGGCCACATGGGCACCGCCGCGTTGAAACTCGATGACGGCGGGGTGATTTGGAAAAAGCAGGTTTCCTACAAGCCGATGCATGGCAACGGCGGCTCGCCCGTCATCGTCGGCGATTTACTGGTAGTGAACGCCGATGCCGAGATCGACCCGACCGTCGTGGCTTTCCATAAAAAGGACGGCAGCATCGCCTGGCGCACCCCGCGCGAGCAGAAGGTCCGCAGCACGTTTTCCTTCAGCACGCCGCTCGTCGTCGAAACAGACGGCCGCACCGAGATCCTCAGCGCGGGGAGCGGCATGATCGGGGCCTACGCGCCGGACGACGGCCGCCTGCTGTGGAAAGTCACCTACGGCGAGGGCTACTCGGTCGTCCCCCGGCCGGTCGTCGCCGATGGCATGGCTTACGTCGCCACCGGCTACAATGTCCCCACGCTGATCGCCATCCGCCTCGGCGACGCTAACGGCGACGTCACGAAAACCCACCTCGCTTGGGAAGCCACCCGCCGGATGCCCAAAACTCCGTCGATGATCGCCACCAACGGGCAGATTCTGGTGCTCGACGACACCGGCACTCTCAGCAGCCTCGACGGGAAATCCGGCAAGTCCGTTTGGGACAAAAAGCTGCCCGGAAATTTCTCCGCCTCGCCGATCCTCGCCGGCAAGATCCTCTACGCCGTCACCGAGGACGGCGTCTGCTACGTCGTGGAAATCTCCGAAACCGCCGCCAAGGTTGTTTTCGAAACTTACATCGCCGAGCGGACTCTCTCCTCGCCCGCCCTGCTGGACGGAGCCCTTTATTTGCGCACCGAGGAACACCTCTGGAAAATCACCGGCGAGTAATTCCCATCAATCCCATGAAATCCTACCTGCTCCCACTCGCAGCCGCGCTCGCCCTCTGCTCCTGCGGCCCAAATTCCTACACGCGCGATTTTGTCCAAGCGTCCGCCGCCCTTCCCCGCCAGCCCGCCAACGCCGAAGGGCCGTGGCTGGGCACTTGGAAAAGCGAGGTCAATGGCCACACCGGACCGCTCTGGTGCATCGTCCGGCCGAACCCGGACCGTCCCGCCGACTACGATTTCCGCTATCGCGCCGGCTGGGGCGCGTTGCAATTCGGCGACTACATCCACACCACGCCCGCCCGCCTCGGCGGCGATGGCTCGATGACACTGGCGGGAGAAATGAAACTTCCCGGCGGATTCGGAAACTATCAGGTCGTAGGAAATCTCACTCGCGAGACGTTTACAGCGACTTACCGCGGCGCTGGCGACCGCGGGACCATGACCCTCAAGCGCCCCGCGCGCTGACGATAAACCATTGCGCAACCTTCCGCTCCCCATGCCCGCTCCCAAACTTACCCCCACCCAATGGCTGATCTGCATCATCGCTTCGTTGGGTTTCGCCTTCGACATTTATGAGCTGCTGATGCTGCCGCTGATTGTCGGCCCGGCGTTGCAGGAACTCACCGGCGCGGTCCCGGGGACTCCGGAATTCAACAGTTGGGTTGGGAAACTGTTCTATATCCCGGCCATCGCGGGCGGGATTTTCGGTCTGCTGGGCGGATATCTCACCGACCGGCTCGGCCGACGCCGGGTGCTGACGTGGAGTATTTTGTTATACGCCTTCTCGGCCTTTGCGGCGGGTTACTCCACCAGCGTGGAAATGTTGTTGTTCTTCCGCTGCCTCGTTTTCATCGGCGTGTGCGTGGAGTTCGTGGCGGCGGTGGCGTGGCTCGCGGAGCTTTTTCCCGATCCGAAACAGCGTGAGAAAGTGCTCGGCTACACCCAGGCGTTTTCATCCGTCGGCGGCCTGCTGGTGGCGGTGGCTTATGGGCTTTGCGTGAAATATTCCGGCAGTTTTCCGGCGATTCATTTCCCGGAGTTTCTCGCCGGGATTTTCGGCGGCGGCACCGTGGGGGACGAACATGCCGCGTGGCGCTACACTCTCATGTCCGGGCTGATTCCGGCCATTCCGCTGATCCTCATCCGGCCGTTCCTGCCCGAGTCACCCATTTGGGCGCAAAAGAAAGCCGCGGGCACGCTCAAGCGCCCGAGCCTTCGCGAACTGTTCACGCCGGAGCTTCGCCGCACCACGCTGGTGACGACCGCGATGTTTGCGATGGCCTATGGAGCCGCCTTCGGAGCCATCCAGCACATCCCGCGCATCATTCCCGGACTGCCGGAAGTGAAGGCCGCAGCGCAAGCCGCCTCGGCCGCCGCCGCCACCGCCAATGCCGGCAAGCCTCCAGCGGTGGTGAAAAAAGCCTCCATCGTCGCCGGGAAAAAGGCCGAGCAGTCCATCGCCGCGAACACGACCAAGATCCAGGAAGTGGGCGGGCTGGTCGGTCGTTTCATGCTGGCCTATTTGGCTGTGATCATCATCAGCCGCCGCAAGCTGCTGCGGTTGTTTATCGTTCCCGGACTGGTGGTCATGCCGCTGGTCTTCGCCTATTGCGCCGTCACCGGACTGATGTCGCTGCAGGTCGGCATCTTCTTCGCCGGGTTGCTAACAGTCGCGCAGTTCAGCTTCTGGGGAAATTATCTGCCACGTGTTTATCCCATGCATTTACGCGGCACCGGGGAAAGCTTCGCGGCCAACATCGGCGGCCGGTTGATCGGCACTTCATTTGCCTGGATCACCACCACCCTGGCCACCACCACGGATCTGGCGGCGGCTCCCGCCAAGCTGGCCTACACGGCGGCGGCGGTGGGGTTCGGCGTCTATCTGGTCAGCCTGATTCTCACTTTTTTCCTGCCTGAGCCGCAGGAGGAGCTGCTGGATTGATAGCGTCTGGAAGGGTGTTCGGCGCTCCCCGGTTTTCCGCTACAACGCGGCCCGGCTGCGGGCGACGAGCGGACTCTCGGGTTCCGACGAGCCTTTCAACCAATGCACGCTGGCTGCTAGAAACCGGTTGCGGAACGCGGGCGAGATCGACTGATAATCCTCAATGATCGCGCTGCTGAACTTGTAGTCGTGCGAGTCCGTGCCCTTGAGGTAGATCAGCCGTTGGGCGGCGTCCGTGAATGATTTGGGAGCGCCGCCGGCATCGAGGTAGGCAAGGGTCCGCCGGGCGGCAAGCATCCGGTCGGTGGCCAGGCCCGCGAAAATTTGGTCGAGCGCCTCCCCGGCCGCCGGCTTGTCGGTTAGCGCTTCGAAGCGGTCAATTTCAATGCCTCCGGCGGCACCGGCATCGTCGCGGAAAAGCGGGAGAAACGAGGCATTCTGAAGGAGGAGGAACCGCCGTGTGCTGTCGTCGGCCGCATGGCGGAACGCATGGTGCAGCGCGTTGGTGGTGGTGCAGGCATGAAGCGAGACGATGCCGGGTCGGCGCATCAGGATTTCGGATGCGGCCTGAAACATCGCGTCCCACAACGGCTGCGGACTGCTGCCCGCGTTGATCAGGGCCACCGCCTTGGCAGCCGTCTCATCCCACGTGCCGGAACGCAGGGCGGAGAGCATGTCCGCCGCCACTTCCGGCCGGTTTTCGCCGCCGTTCCAGGTGGCGCGCAGTTCCTTCAGTCGCTCCAGGTTTTTCCGGCCGGGTCGGTCGGCAATTGCATCGCGCCCGGCGGGATTCGTGCCGCCGTGCTCTAACAACGCATAGCCGAGCGACCGCAACACCGGCTCGGCGTGCTGCCAGCCGATGGTTTGCAGCAGCCGCCAGCTGTTCGCCACGTAGATCGCCTTATGGCCGATGTCGCGATAATCGCGAGCGCCGTAGCGGCAAAACAAATCGAAGGCCGCCTGCGTTCCCCCGCCGCGGGCAAGGCCAGCGGCGGCGGTGTCGGTACCGCCGATGTCCCATGCATCCATTCCAGCGGCGAAAGCTGCGGCCGCCCGGTCCACGGCAGGCACGGCGGATTCCTGCACCGGCTGCATCGTCCAGTCGCCCTCTTCGATGTCCTGCGCCTGGGATTCCTTGAACTTGTCGAGCGCCCAGAAGATCGGCAGCCAGCGGTCGGAATCAGGAGAATTGAGACTGGCCAGGTGGGCGGAGTTCACCACCAGCACGGCGTGAAACTTGAACCCGACCGGGCGCGGCTGAATGTTGCGGATGCCGGCCAGCAGCAAGGCCGTCACGATTTCCCGATGAGTCGTGCCCGAGCGGATTTTCACCCCGATCTCCTCCAGCAACCGCTCGCGGCTCGTGGTTTCGATCAGCCGCACCAGTGGCTCGGTTTCCGGCAGGAACCGGATCTTCGCAGGATCCAGCTTGGCCTCTTCCGCAGAAACGGACGGCAGCCTGGAAAGGCCACTCAGGGCCCCCGCTCCCAGCAGCACGCCACGGGTCGAGGTCGATAGGAAGTCGCGTCTGCTTAAAATGGGTTTCATCGAAAAACAACATAGACAAGTCACCGCACCGCGCAAGGCACGTCGTCCGTCCCGGCGGACGGGCGGCGCTGAAGAAGATCGATAGTAGTCGTGGATTTCAGTCCGACTCTTCCGCGCGAAGAGCGGACTGAAGTCCACGACTACTTTTGAATCAAGCCACCAGCGCCTTCAGCCTGCGGCAGACTTCCTCGACGTTCGCCCGCGAGTTGAAGGCGGAGATGCGGAAATAGCCCTCGCCCGCAGAGCCGAAGCCGGAGCCGGGGGTGATGACGACCTGGGCCTCGCCTAACATTTTGTCGAACATGTCCCACGAGGTCAGGCCGGCCGGGCAGCCGACCCAGACGTAAGGCGCGTTTTCACCGCCGAAGACGGGGAGTCCAGCGGCGGCGGCGGCTTCGCGCAGGAGCTTGGCATTGCCCATGTAGTGCTCAATCAGCGCGCTGACTTGGGCTTTTCCTTCAGGGGAGAAAACGGCGGCGGCGGCTTTCTGGACCGGGTAGCTGGCACCGTTGAACTTGGTGCTATGGCGGCGCGACCAGAGCTGATGGAGCGGGATCCGCTCGCCGCTGTCCGACTTGCCGCTAACGGTCTTCGGGATGACGATGTAGGCGCAGCGGACGCCGGTGAAGCCGCCGTTTTTCGAGAAGCTGCGGAACTCGATGGCGCATTCGCGCGCGCCTTCGATTTCGAAAATGGAACGCGGGATTTCCGGGTCCTGGATGAACGCTTCGTAAGCGGCGTCGAAGAGGATGATGGCGTCGTTCGCCTTGGCGTATTTCACCCAGGCTTCGAGCTGCGCGCGGGTGGCGACGGCTCCGGTCGGGTTGTTGGGGAAGCAGAGATAGATGAGGTCGGCCTTTTCGTTAGGAACCTCGGCGACAAAGCTGTTAGCCGCGTTGCAGGGCAGATAGAGCAGGCCGTCATATGCACCTTTTTCATCGGCGTCGCCAGTGTTGCCGGCCATCACGTTGGTATCGACATAGACCGGATAGACAGGATCGGTGATGGCGATGACGTTTCCTTTTCCGAAGATATCGAGGATGTTGCCGGTGTCGCACTTCGAGCCGTCCGAGATGAAAACCTCGTCGGCGGAGATGCCGAGATCGGCGAACTGGTTGTCCACGATCGCCTGGCGGAGGAACTCGTAACCTTGCTCCGGACCGTAGCCTTTGAAAGTGGCGCGGTCTGCCATTTCATCGACGCCTTCGTGCATCGCTTTCACCACTGCGGCGGGCAGCGGCTCGGTCACATCGCCGATGCCGCAGCGGATGATGCGGGCGGCCTTGTCGGGGTTTTCCTCGGTGTAAACCCGGACGCGGCGGGCGATTTCCGGGAAGAGGTAACCGGCTTTGAGCTTGAGGAAATTGGAGTTGATCGTGGCCATGCGGGCGGACGTTTAGCCAGTGCCGCCGGATCGTGCAAGTGGAAGCAGGGCGGTGTCCGCTCACGGGCCACTCTCGCACGCCGTACCGGGGCTACCTCCCGCCTCACGCGAGATTCCCTGCCAGTCCCGCCCAGGGAGCCTGCGAAGTCCGATGAGAAAACCCCTTCCGCCACGGGAAAGAAAGAGGATCCGCCGAAGGAGTCGGCAAACGATCCCAGGTGACGCGCAGAATTCCCCCTTTGACTACGGTCGTGACCACGGTTAAAAACCCGCATGGTTGTCTCCAAGGGAAAGCTGAAGGCGAAGATGCTGGAGTACTTTCGGGAAGTGGAGCGAACCGGCGAACCCCTCATCGTGACGGACCATGGCCGCGAGGTTCTGGAAATCCGGCCGACGGTCAGAAAACGGATGACAACCGCCGAGGTCCTGGCGTTGTACCGGTCGGGACCCGGCCCCGGCGTTTTGCCGGATGCGGAGGAGTTGATGAAACCACTTCCCGAGGAGGATTGGGAGGCGTCGAGGGCGGACGATAAAAATCCATGGTGATCGATTCCCATGTCTTGATGTGGTGGCTGGAAGGCTCCGACGAGCTTTCCCAGGTCGCGAGCGACTTGTTAAATGGGGCGGAAGAGCGGGGCGAGAGGCACCGTGTTTGTGCCGTGACGTTTTGGGAAATGAGGTGGAAAGAGGTCCGGGGCCAGTTGTCGCCAAAACAGGGGGTGAGCTTCTGGCCCGCACTGCTGGCGGATCTGGACTGGATGGACATCGAGGAAACCACCGTGTCCATCTGGCTTAAAACTGCGGATCTCGGATGGGAGCACCGCGATCCGGCCGACCGCATCATCGCCGCGACCGCCCTGAAATTTGGCGAACCCGTGCTCACGCGGGATGGACGTTTCCATCACGCGGACTCGCCGGTGAAGGCGGTCTGGTGATCGCCAATGCAATGCCTAAGGACCGCGAAACTTCATTTCGCCCGCGGCTACTCCGCCTTCAGCGATGCCATATCGATCACGAAGCGGTATTTCACGTCGCTCTTCAGCATGCGTTCGTAGGCGTCGTTGATCTGGTCCATACGGATCGTTTCGATGTCCGAGGTGATGTTGTGCTCGCCGCAGAAATCGAGCATTTCCTGGGTCTCCGCGAGGCCGCCGATGAGCGAGCCGGAGAGGCTCTTGCGGCCCATGATCAGGGCGAAGGATGCCACGGGCAGCGGCTTGTCGGGTGCGCCGACCAGTGTGAGATTGCCATCGACGGCGAGCATGCCGAGATAGGCGTTGATGTCGTGATCGGCGGAAACGCAGTCGAGGATGAAGTCGAACGTGCCGGCGCGCTTCGCCATCGCATCGGTATCGCTGGAAACGACGACCTCGTGTGCGCCGAGGCGGAGCGCGTCCTCGGTTTTGTTAGGCGAGGTGGTGAAGACGACGACATGCGCGCCGAACGCGCGGGCGAATTTCACCCCCATGTGGCCGAGTCCGCCGAGGCCGACGATGCCAACCTTCTGGCCCGGGCCAACCTTCCAATGGCGCAATGGCGAATAGGTCGTGATGCCCGCGCAGAGCAGCGGCGCGACGGCGGCAAGGTCGAGGTTCTGAGGGATGTTCAGGACGAAATGCTCGTCCACGACGATACCCTCGGAGTAGCCGCCGTAGGTGGGCAGGTTGAGGTGCTTGTCCATCGAGCCGTAGGTCATGACCATGGTCGGCGAGAATTGTTCGAGGCCTTTTTTGCAATGCGGGCATGACAGGTCAGCATCCACCAGACAGCCGACGCCGGCGATGTCGCCCACCTTGAACCGGCTAACAGCCGGGCCGACTTTGGTCACGCGGCCGACGATTTCATGACCGGGCACGGCGGGGTACTGGGTGAAGCCCCATTCGTTGCGGGCGAAGTGGAGGTCGGAGTGGCAAACGCCGCAGTAGAGGATTTCTATTTGCACGTCGCGATCGGTCGGCTCGCGGCGCGGGATGGTGGTGGAGGCCAGCGGCGAGGCGGCGCTGGTGGTGGAGTAGGCTTTGGCTTGGTGCATGACTGGTGGTTTTGCAGGTTAGGGGACAAACAGCACCTTCCCTGAGCGGTCAGGCGCTTCGAGTCGGGTAAGCGCTTCTTGGAATTTCTCCAGCGGAAATGTCGAATCGACCGGCTGCACGAGCTTCCCGGCGGCGACCCGCGCGGCGAGGTTTTCGTAAACCGCATGCACTTCGGCCATCGGCGCGTTTTCGATCCAGCGGCTCACCCACAGCCCGCGCACTTGGATGTCGCGGAAAATTAGCAGGCCGTTAGGGATGGTGACCGGCTTGCGGCCCATCGCGCCGTAGGTGATGTGGCTGCCGCCTTCGCGCAGGAGCTTCATCAACCGCAGCGCGCTGTCGCCGCCGACGGCGTTGAAGGCGAGCGTGGCGTTGGCCCCGCCCAGGACATCCAAGGCGGAGGCGAGGCCGGTGTCGTCATCGCTGAAAACGTGGTCCCCGCCGAGGGCGCGGAGTTCGTCCATTAGCCCGGTCCGGCGGACGAAGGAAACGGTGCGGATGCCGAGGTCGCGCGCGAGCTGGATGACACAGCGGCCCACGGCGGAGTTCCCGACGTTTTGCACGATCCAAGCGCCTTTTTCTAACGGTCCCAAACCGTGCAGCAAGCGCCAGGCGGTCGCGGGGTTCACCTTGAGCATTGCGGCTTGGAGCGGGTCGAGGCCGGGGGGCAATTTGTAAAGACTTTCGCTAGGAACGGTCGCGTGAGACGCCCAAGTCGCCGAGCGGCGGAGGAAAATGACCCGGTCACCCACCTCAAAATCGGCGGAGTTGCTGGCCTCCACGATGCCGCAGCCTTCGATGCCGGGGGTGGCGGGCAGCGCGGGTTTCACGCCATAGGTGCCCTCGATGGTGTTGAGGTCCGCGGGGTTGATCGGAGCGGCGAGGATGCGGACGAGCACCTCGCCGGGATCGGGCGCTTGGGAAATCAAACTGTAAGTCTGCATCCCTAACACCTCGCGGGGAGTTCCCGTTTGGTTGAAAATCAGTTCTTTGCCGAGGCGGGTGGAATCATCTTCGTCCATGACGCCATGCTGCCACAGGAAGCGCTGACGCCAAGCCGGAAGACACTCGCTATTTCGGTTGAAGGCTGGCCTCTAGCAGCGCGGCCAGGCGCCAGCCGGCTTTATTGAGCGCGACCTCAACGGTTTTGGAAGCGAACACCGCGTAGCTGGATTTGCCGGGGTGGGGTTTTTCCACAGCGGTCCAATGGAGCACCGGCTTGCCATTTCGATTGTCGAATTCCTGCTGCGGGAGGAAGCGCAACCGGTCGTGGGCTTCGAGGGCGAGCGGCATCATTTCGTCCGCCCATTTTTCGGACCATTGGCCGGGCTTGAGTGACGGATCAAGTTTCCAATCCGCCGGTTCTTTCGCGGCAAGCTGGAGCGCCCAATCGCGGGGTTTGAGGGTGTCGCTGTTTTTGTTCTGGGTCCGGCGCTGATAAGTTAGAGCGGATTCCACGGCGTCGAAATCCCAGTAGGCGTGAAGATTTGTCGCGCCGAATTTGATGTCATTGCCACCGCGGTCGGGCTTGGCGTCGGGGCGGATGTTAGGATCGAAAAGACTTCCCTCGCTGTCGAGGAACGCGGCACCGACGTGCAGCGGTTGATGGATGTCGCCGACGTAATGGGCGAGCAGCACGACCGCAACCCCGGGGGTGATGCGGCGGTCGTTGTCAGGCTTCTCGGTGCCGTCGAGGACGCGGCTGCAAAACGAAATCATCTGCACGATGTCCCACTGAAATGTGCCGACCCGGGTCGCGGCATAGCTGCTAGATTGCAGCGGCACGTCGGTGTAGTGGAACCAGTGATGGGAAGGCGGCAGCTGGGTCACATCATCGCTGGACGGCGGGTTCGCCTCGCGAAATGCCAGGAGCTGGGCGGCCAGCTCGGGGTTCTCCGGCAGCGTCAGCGAGCCGCGGCTCCTGTCCTCGCCGCGGAGTTCGTCGGCGAGTGTGGAGGCGCGCTCAAGCGTGACGGTTCCGAGCAATCTCTTCACGGCCTCCCCGGTAGGCTTTCCCTCGATCAGCTTGTCAGCAACCGCGCCGACGATGCGGTGCCCGGACTCGCTGTAGGCGGCAAGCGGGCCGAGCGACGTTGCGAAAATCAGGACGGCGGCTTTGGAAATTTTCGAGGACATGGGCGAACCTGGAGCGGATCGGTTTGTTAGACGAGGGCGGAATGGACATTCGGTACGCGGGGGGTCAGGGCTTGGGCAGCAACGCTGAAATCAATTGCCCGCCCCGATTCCCGCGGCCACTCTCCCGGCCCGCCATGTTTCCACGACCGCCGAAAAAATTCGTCCCCACGCCGTTCGAATATCATCAGGAAATCGAGATTGCCATAGACTCGCTGACGAACCTCGGTGCCGGCGTCGGCCGGATCGATGGCTGGGTCGTCTTTGTCCCGTTTTCGCTGCCCGGGGAAACCGTCAGGGCCCGGGTCTTCCGCAACGACAAGAACTGTTCCCACGCCGATCTGGTCGAAGTTCTAACACCCTCGCCCGACCGGATCGAGCCGGGCTGCCCGCTCTTCGGCGAGTGCGGCGGCTGCCAGTATCAGCATCTAACGTACGAGAAGCAGCTCGCTTGGAAAACCCGCCAGGTGGGCGAGCTGATGAAACACATGGCCGCCATCACCTTCCCGGTGAACGACTGCCTTTCATCCGCACAAATTTGGAACTACCGCTCGAAAATCACCCCCCATTTCGAGAAGGCGAAGGATGGCGTTCTCGGTCCGATCGGGTTTCTCGCCTTTGGCCGGCGTTCACAACTGATAGACGTCCCGCAATGCCCGATCTCGATGGACACGATCAACCGCGAGCTTCCTGCGATCCGCGCCGGGCTGCGCGCCCGCGCCGGCAGCTTCAAGCGCGGTGCCACCGTGCTGCTGCGCGCCACCGAGGACCGCGTGGAAACCGACTTCCGGGCGGTCGCCACCGAACATGTGGGAAATCTAACGTTCCAGTTCCTAGCCGGCGATTTTTTCCAGAACAACCCGTTCATCCTGCCGGTTTTCACCGGTTATGTTGCGAAACAAGCGGCGGCGGGCGGTGCGAAATTCCTGGTCGATGCCTACTGCGGTTCCGGCCTTTTTTCCCTAACACTCGCCGGAAGTTTCGAGCAGGTCGCCGGTGTTGAGGTTTCAGAAACCTCCTGCGAATGGGCGCGGAAAAACGCCGCCGCCAACTCCATCACCAACGCGAAATTCCTCACCGCCTCCGCCGAGGCCATTTTCGATCAAATCAATTTCCCCGCCGCGGAAACCGCCGTCGTCATCGACCCGCCGCGCAAAGGCTGCACTCCGGAGTTCATCGCGCAGCTCGTGAAATTCGCCCCCGCGCGGGTGGTTTACGTCTCGTGCGATCCTGCTACCCAAGTCCGGGACCTAAAGCAACTGGTGGACGGCGGCTACCAGTTAGATGATGTCCAGCCCTTCGACTTGTTCCCGCATACCCGGCATCTGGAGTGCGTGATGACCCTGTCAATGTAAGGGTTTTTTGTTCATGAAAAATGAGCGGCGGATTTTTCCCCGGAATTACCTGGTAGTGGCTGGCTTTCGCCAATCGGTCAGTCCCATGACGCGAAAGATAGAACCAGAGCTTCGTTTTGCTTCCAGTCGAGTGTGGCTTCGCGGACGTTGCCGAGTTCCTTGCCGGAGCGTTCATCCCGCAGATTTTTAACTGGATTGCGAAACTGAAGTGTCACCGGCACCGTCGCGGTCTTCAGTCCGGCAGAATTCCCACCGCCGAGCGAGTCGCCGGTGATCTCGGGGTTGAGAATTAGAAAAAGGAGGGTCCGGTTGGCATCTTGTCCTGTCTGTTTCCAATAAGTGATTTCGTATCCGTGAACCGCCTCCGCCGCGTCTTTGATCCGGACCCGGGGAACGACGCCAGCTGTCGCGAGATGCTGAATGAAGGTTTCCCGCTTTCTAGCGGAAGCAGCCCCTGCGCCACGAAAGGCGTTATACCATTGCGGGGACAGATTCATGAGCACTGCGGTTCCGTTGCCATAGGGAATCGTATTGGATACAGGCATCGTTCGGACCGCTTTGTGAAACCCGCTGGGATCACGGATAGAGGTGTTATTTGCAGTGAGAAATTCTTCATATGTTTTCCACGAGTAGTTCGCATCCTGATCCACCTCGACCCATAACTTCCCACCGAACACATCACTGGCGCGAATGTCGGAGGTATGTTTTTTACCGAACATATCATCCAGCACGCCGCCGTCCGATCGACCCTTGCCATGCTGGTCCCAAAGACCCGGAAGATAATCGGCGATGATCGTGCCGCCTCGTTTGCAGAAGGCTTTGATCTGCCTGGCCTCCGCATCCGACAAGCATAGGCAGGCGGGAAGGATGAGAACTTTATACTCCTGCGGAATGCCTTTTTGGATCACATCCACATAATTCAAATAGTTATACTGTAACCCGGAATCGCGCAGCATGTTTTCCCATGCATGGCGGGCATGCACCGAACTGGCGAGCTTCTCGTCATTGTTGCGATTGACCCAGGTTTTACCGTGAGCTTCCGCATCCATGATCCATCCGAGTTGGATGGAAGGATGGCTATAATAAATGGCAACACCGTCGTGAATCCATTCCGCTCCGTTCATCAACGGGCCAATTTTTCTACCGACTTCCAGATAGGTCGGGGCGGTTTCTTTATGCCATGGCTTGGGAGTTTTGCCATCGAACCAATTCTCCACCCAGCCGATGTGGCCGCGGTTGCCGTGGGCGAGATAATACCAAGTCTGCCAGATATCATCTTCCACAGACTTATGGAAAACACTCGTCACCGACGGCAGTGCGTTGTGCGGATTGAACGAGCGAATGATCGCTTGCGACGAGCCGAGATTGTAGGATTCGATGAATTGGACTTTGCGCATGAGCCTCGCATAGTCATAGCCGCCAAATGCACTAGGACTTTGACCGCCGACAATGCCGCAGGGCGTGGCGGGATCGATGCTATTGGCATCCTGCACAAGTCCGCCGATATAGTTGGCCCAGTGAGAGTCATTGAAGGTCCATTGATCCATCAGCGGGCTGGCGTCGAAATCCTTGACTGACCATTTCGCCAGTTGGATTCGGATTTCATCGTAGCTCACCCATTGATCGCGCTTTGGCACCGCAGAGCCATAGATTCGCTTAAGCCACCTTGGATAAGCCGTTGTATCATCGGTGATCTGCCACATGGTCGGGTGGACGAAATGTCCCCACGAAGGTTCGTCATCCAGCGCATAGGCGGCGCGCATGGGAGATGACTTCACGGAGTTGATGTTTCGGCGCAGTTTTTCTCTCAGTTTCTCGCGCGTGGCATCATTCAGCGGCACCGGCCGCATACCCGTGCCGTGGAGTTCCGCGAGATGGGGCTTCACCTTGTCGCCATCCCACAGATGCAGGATGCCCTTGCCGGCCGCGTGATCCTGATAGAACCGCAGGCCGTGTTGATTGATCCAATCGAGACGTCCTGTTGGAGAACCCTCGGCGTCGATGCCGTCGTGATCGACGAACGCGCCATTGTAGCCATGGTCCTTGCTCCAGTGGCCGGCAGCTTCTGTAAAACCGATGCCCCATTGGTAAGTCCATGGCATAGAGGTCCAGCTCGGGAATGCCCGGTAAGCCCACTGTTTGTCCTGCTTCACAGAGCGGAAATCATCGGATGTCCGCACATAATTCTCATACGGATCTGCGATGACCTCGGCCTTGGCTTCCTGCGCGACCAGTGCCGCCAGAAGAATTAGTTCAGAAAATCTCATGATGGGAAACAAGCCAACGAATGGCCGCTCGGGCATCTTTCAGCCCTTGCCCGATCCGCGAAGCCGACACTATGTTGCAAAGGCTCTATCTTGTTTCACATCATCAAACTCTACCATGGAACTCTTCCGCACCGACCCGACCTCCAACCTCCTGCCTTGCGATGGCGTGGTAAATTATTTCGGTCCTTTTCTCAGTAGTCAGGATACCGGGCGAGTATATTCTCGGCTGCTAGAAGAGATCCCTTGGAAAAGCGACGAGGTGGTGATCTTCGGCAAGCGCATCGTCACGGCTAGGAAGGTCGCTTGGTATGGCGATTCCGATTTCTCCTACACCTACTCGGGCACCACCAAGCAGGCGCTTGTTTGGACGGAAGAGTTGGCAGCACTCAAAACCATGGTCGAAAGGCTGACCGAGACCACTTTTAACTCCTGCCTGCTCAATCTCTATCAGGACGGCAGCCAGGGCATGTCGTGGCACAGCGACGACGAGAAGTCGCTGGGAAAAAATTCCATCATCGCGTCCGTTAGCCTCGGCGCGGAGCGTGAATTCCGTCTCAAGCACAAGCGCATCGATGAGAAGGTTTCCATCCTGCTGGAAAGCGGCAGCCTGCTGGTGATGAAGGGCGCAACCCAGACCCACTGGCTGCACAGCATCCCGAAAACCAAAAAAATCACCACGCCGCGGATCAATCTAACGTTCCGGACGATGGTTTGAAATGAAGGTCAGGGACCTGGCAGGGGTGGCATTGACCAGGAGTTCGCGGAAAGCCCGAATGGCTGGTCGTTGAGGCGGTTCTCGACGAATCTAAATTGCCCCGGATAGTCGGTCGGCGTGAGCCACCGTGGAGGTTTTCCGATATGAATTGAGCCCCGGCAGGGGCGACTGGAGCAAGACGGCTGAAGGGTGAGATTGCGGCCTTGCCCGGGTTCCTTCGCATGTGCGATGTTCCCCCCATGGACGAAATCATCTTTGAAGTGCGTGAGGATGAGGTGGACGGCGGATTCGTTGCCACTGCGCTCGGTCACTCCATCGCCACCCAGGGCGATACTCTCGAAGAACTCCGGGAAATGGCCCGCGACGCCGTGCGTTGTCATTTTGGCGACGGAGTGCCCGGCCCGATGCCGAAGATCATCCGCCTGCACTTCGTCCGTGACGAGGCCCTGGCGGTATGAAAATTCCCCCGCGACATCGGCGCGTCCGACCTCATCCGCGCCCTGCGGGTGCTCGGCTACGAGTCGGTGCGACAGGACGGCTCCCACATGCCACCGCCGCCCGTCTGGTCCGTCTCGCCGAAACCCTGCCCGATCCGCCCCTTCTCACCACCGACTCCGAACTCATAATCGACCGCCGCCACGGTCGGCGGGTGATCCACACGCGGATGCACTGGGATTTCCGGCTACATCGGATTTCTTGCCATCCCATCCTCCCCTGACTTATTCTCCTGCCATGAGTGCTAGGGATGCCATCATCGATGAAATCAAGACAGCGCCGGAATCGCTGGTGCGCGAGGCCTATGATTTCATCGTGTTTCTCAAACGGCGGAGATCTCTGGAACATGGGGGTGAAGGCCCGAAGGCCCTCACCACCAAGCCTGACTTTCTGGCCCGCCAGCAGACATTGTTCGGGAGCCGGGTGCTACCCGACTCGCAGGCGGTTCTGGACGAACTGCGAGCGGACCGCTTCTGATGCGTTACTTCGACACCGGCGTCCTACTGAAGCTCTATCTTCCGGAACCTCGGGCCGCCGAGGCGGTGGCCTTGGTGAATGCCAGCCCCGGCAAGCTGCCGATCAGCCACCTGCACGAACTGGAAATGCGCTCCGCTCTGCGGCAAAAAGCGGGCCGTGGCGAATTGACGCAAACCGAGTGCGACGCATTGATCGCCCAAGTGGAATCCGATCTCGCCACCGGCGTGAATGAGCGCGTGACGGTTTCCTGGCCGGATGTTTTTGCTACGGCGGAAGCTCTTTCCGCCGCTCACGGGGTCGGAACGCTATGCCGCTCGTTAGACACCCTGCATGTGGCTTTGGCGTTGGAGCTTGGAGCCACGGAATTTTGCACCTTCGACCTGCGGCAGTCACGCATGGCCGTAGCTGCAGGATTGACCGTCATTTCCTAATCCGCCCCGATGCAAACCAAACGCCAGTCGTTGCTAATCGGGGCTGCCTCCGCCTTAATTCGCCGCAATCTCTGCGTCCCTTCGCGACCTTTGCGCCCTTGCGGTAAACCCTTCCAACCAAGAACCACCTCGTCGCCGATTACGCGCTCTCCGGCATCGGCAAACCCATCGGCATCGCCGCATACCAACTCGTCCGCGCCCTCCCCGAACTGCTCGACACCTGCCTCCCCAGCATCGAGCAAATCGAAGCCGAACTGGGATGGATCGGGGATGAGGAATCATGATCCAATTCCATGAAAACCTCCCGCCAATATCTGTTATTTGGGACCGGTCCCGCCGCAGACCCCGCCGCACTGCCAATAATCTAAATGGAAAAACCACATGAACGCTGAAGCAATTGACAGATTAAATCCTTGGCCAGCACTTCTAGCCATCACCTTGGAACTAGAAAGCGACGAAGTGGTATCGCTGATTGATCGAACCGGCCTGACGGTTGATTGGGAGGTCTCGCACAAGGATTCCTATACGAACTCGACGCGCAAACGCGCTTATCGCCCTAGAATTGACATGTCCTTTCAGCTTCTCGATGAGGACACTCGATTACGGGTGGCATGGATTCTCACTAGTGAATTGCTGCAGAGGCATCCCGAAAAAGAAGATGAAGTCCGTTTAAAGTTTGCAGAACTTGGATGGCGAGTTGACGCCGGGAAGCTCGTTCCCAGCACCAGCACGATTCGCGAGCTTCTGCTGACGGGCGGCTCGGAATATGACTCCTACCGCCACATCAAGAAGATCATGCAAGAGTCGAAAAAATCCATTACTGTCATTGATCCCTATCTCAATGCCACGATCTTCACAATGCTCTCCGCTTCCGGGACAACAGAGTTGTCAGTCAAACTCCTCACTGCAAAACCTCCTGCGGACTTTGTTTTGGAAGGTAGCAAGTTTCAGAAGCAATACCCAAAAATTGAGATCGAAATCCGAATAACCAGCAACTTCCACGACCGATTCATGATCATTGATGATTGCCGCTGCTGGCATATTGGCGCGTCCATCAAGGATGCGGGTAACAAGATTTTTGTGATTAGTCAACTGGAGGACGAAACGAATCGCGACGCTCTTGCACGAGCCTTCGCTCAAAGTTGGAGCAAAGGCAAACTCGTCAATCTTGCCTAACCTGCGAGAGGAGACCAGCCCACGTGGATTCTGAATTCCCATTCGCGCGGCGATGCGAGAACGCTATCCATACTGCCCTATTGCTGCTTAGATTCAAAGCGTCCACGATCAGCCCGCCACCGCCGGACATTCATTGAAACGATGATTTGGCCTTTCTTTGAAAACTGTTCAAACCCCATCACCAACTCGCCCATGAATATTTGCCCTCAACTCGACACTTCCGGCAAGTTTTCTGCCATTTTGAAAACCATCTTCGTATTGATATCCTGCATGGTTCTTCAATTACACGGACAAGGGCTCTTGAGCAATCCGACTGAAGATTTGAAAAACAAAGCGGCCAGAGGGGACGCAATCTCACAAAATTCCCTTGGATTGAATTACGCCCAAGGCATAGGAGTGCCAAAAGATGGGGTTGAGGCGGTGAAATGGTTTCGCCTAGCCGCGGCTCAAAATCTGGCTACTGCTCAATACAATCTGGGTCGTTGCCTCTCCGGCGGCGAAATCATGATGAAGGATTACATGGAAGCCGTGAAATGGTTCCGCAAAGCCGCTAATCAGAACCTGGCCGCGGCTCAATGCGAGCTTGGTGTCTGCTACTTCTTTGGTAATGGTGTTACCAAAAGTTACGATGAAGCAGTAAAGTTGTACCGCATGGCTGCCAACCAAGGTAATGCCCAAGCTCAGTTCCATCTAGGGAACTGCTATTACTCAGGGCAAGGGACGAAGAAGAATTTCGCGGAAGCAGCCAAATGGAGTCGTATGTCAGCTGAACAAAATTATGCGCCAGCTCAGTATAATATTGGCTGCTGTTACTTTGAAGGTGAGGGAGTGAAGAAAGACTATGAGGAGGCTGTGAAATGGTTCTATAAAGCGGCAGTTCAGAATCATGCTAAATCTCAGTCAAATCTGGGTTCCTGCCTCGTTAAAGGCAATGGCGTTGTGAAAGATGAGATCGAGGCTTACAGGTGGTATTTGTTGGCGACAGCACAAGGCGACGAATTCGCGAAGAAAGGTATGTCCGCCTTGGAAAATCGACTAACCCGCGGGCAAATCGCGGAGGGACAAAGATTAGCACGCAATTTCAAGCCACTCGAAGCATTGGAATCGAACGTGCCTATTTCGAGCAATGAACCTACCGATACGCGCCCGAAGGCCTTCGCCACGGGGTTTTTTATTACTGAAGATGGATTTCTCATCACGAATCAACACGTCATTGAAGGCGTGAATAAGGTTCGACTGATCACGAGCGCTGGTTTGATTTCCGCCGCTGTGGTGAAAGTGGATTCGGCTAATGATTTAGCTTTACTCAAAGCCGATGGAAAGTTTTCGACTCTATCCGTGACGACGAGCCGCGCTGTGAAGCTGGGCAGTTCGGTAGCCACCGTGGGTTTCCCTAATATAGGCTTGCAAGGATTCGCTCCCAAGTTGGCCAAGGGTGAGATCGCGTCGCTGACAGGTGCGGCGGATGACGCACGGTGTTTCCAGATCAGCGTACCGCTTCAACCTGGCAACTCGGGCGGCGCACTGGTGGACGAACGCGGCAACGTCGTGGGTGTAATATCGTCCAAGCTCAATGCCTCGGAAGCGCTGAGAACCAACGGCATGTTGCCGGAGAATGTAAACTATGCGGTGAAGAGCAGTTTTTTACTTAGCTTCCTCGAGTCTGTCCCGGCCGTGTCAAATAGACTGAAGGAGCCGAATGCCAAGGAGGAAAAATTTGAAAATGTGGTGGATACCGCACAACGAGCCGCTGTACTCATCTTGGTCTACTAAGGCTGCTTTTCGAATGGCTTTCGTCGAAAGCGTCAGTCCCGACTAAGCATTCGGACCAAATGATCAGGAGGCACTGAAGGATGCGGAGTTGAGATCGTGGCTGGAGTGGTTGGCGGAGTCCACGAACGGGAAGAGTTCGGCGATGGGCGGCTGGTATCTCGGGCAATTGGCGAACGGGAACGGGCTGGAGGATGCGGCGTTTCTCGATTTGCAGATTCAGGAGAATGCGGCCGGAACATCCATCGCCGCCGGGCTGATGGTTTTCCAGCAACCGGAGATGGAGCTTTACCAAAGGCTGGTAGAAGCGGCGCGGGCGCGACTCGCGGATCTGGAGCTGGAATACGGAATCGAGAAGTCGAAGGTGGATTCCATCCGTTCGCGGCTGTTCGGGGCGCTGCGGGCGTTCTATCAGGAGCGGGACCGACTGCGGCTGTTGGTGCGGTTTCGCAAGGCGTTCATCGACCGCCTGCTGGCCGAAGGCGAGGAATCCGCCGGAGCGACGGCCGGCGACCATCAGCGTGAGGCGGCGGAGGAGGATCGCGAATACGATTCCACCGCATCCGCGCTGGAGGGGAAACGGGAACTCAACGCGGACGAGAAGGCGCGGCTGAAACAGATATTTAAGAAGCTGGTGCGGATGTTTCACCCGGATCTCCACGAGCACGACCCGGAAAAGCGCAAGACCTACGAACTTCTCACCCAGGCGATCAACGAAGCCCGCGACCGGGGGGACATCGAGCTGCTGGAACTCGTCGCCAAGGATCCGCAGGCGTTCATCCTGAAACAAGGCTGGGCCAGCGTTTCGCTCGACGGCGCGCGCGGGCTGATGGAACTGCGGTCGCTCTACGAGCACCTTCAGGCGAGGATTCTGGAGATGATCGAGACGCTGGACGAGGTGCGGGCGAGCGCGGATTACGAGGTGTTCCGGGCGGCGGAGGAGGACGAGTCGGTGATCGGGCGGATCGTTTCCGCGCAGCGGGAGGAACTGGAGCGGGAGATCGGGGATTTGAAGGTAGAGGCGGAGAAGGTCGCGGGGGAGGCGAGGGAACCGGTAGGGAAGGTGCCGTTCTAAGACAAGAAGCGGGACGCATCTTGCACGGCCTGCGGCGGGGACGCCGCAGCCACAGGGACGAGACGTCCCTGCTCCCTATCACACCAGCCCGTCTTTGCGGGCTTGTTTCCAATACGCGTATTCCGAGCGGTTGAAGTCGATGTACTCGGGCGAGAGGTCGCTGGAATACATGGTGTAGTCGGCAGAGCCTTGGTTGAGGTTGATGACGATTTCAAACTCGGGATGGGAAACGGCATCGCGGAGTTCGTCCATCGGAGTGTCGGCTTGGAGGCCGCCGAGGCAGGCGGGTTTGCCGCCGATGTGGATATCGACGAGCTCCTCGCGGATGCGGGCGCGGGAGTAGCCGACGGCGTGGATGATGCGACCCCAGTTCGGATCGCCGCCGTTCCAGGAAGCTTTGACGAGGGCGGACTTGCAAACGGCTTCGGCGACTTTTTTAGAATCGAGGTAGGTGCGGGCTCCTTCGACGTGGACGGTGACGAATTTCGTGACGCGCTCTCCGTCGCGGACGACCGCCTTGGCCAGCTCTAGCATCAGCCAGCGCAGGGCTTGCCGAAATTGTTTGCAGTTGGCGCTGTTGCGGCGGATCGCCGGCATCCCGGCGGCGCCGTTGGCGAGGACGATGACGGTGTCGTTGGTGGACATGTCGCCGTCGATGGTGATGCGGTTGAAGCTTTCCTCGACGCACTCAAGGACGGACTTGCGGAGATTGTATCGGGAGATGTTCGCATCGGAGGTGATGAAGCAAAGCATGGTGGCCATGCTCGGGGAAATCATGCCGGCGCCCTTGACGCAGCCGCCGAGGCGGACGCGGTGCCCGCCGAGATCGAAGGAGATGGCGATTTCCTTGGCATGGGTGTCGCTGGTGATGATGGCGGCGGCGACGTCCGAGCCGTTTTGCGAGCCGAGGCGTTCCAGCAGCTCATCATATTTCGGTTCGAAGCGAACCATTGGCATCGGCAGGCCGATGACGCCGGTGGAGGCGACGCCGATTTCCGAGCGCTTCAGTTTGAGCGGTTTGGCAACGGCATCGCACATCGAGTTGGCGTCGTGAATGCCTTGGACGCCGGTGCAGGCGTTGGCGTTGCCCGAGTTGGCGATGATGGCGCGGAGATCGCCCTTGCGGAGATTCGCCTGGGAGACCCGGACGGGCGCGGCTTTGACCCGGTTGGTGGTGAAGGTGCCGGCGGAGCTGCACGGTTTTTCCGAATAGATGAGAGCGAGGTCGAGGCGTTTGCTATCGGGATTTTTAATCCCGCAACATACGGCGCTGGTTAGAAATCCAAGGGGCGCGCCGACGCCGCCCTTGATCCGGGTAAATGGGTAGTCCATGGGAGGAGATTGGGGGGAAATGGCGAAGACTGCGACGACGCTAAAAATTTTGCAACCCAGCAGTGGGATCGAAGCCAAAGACGAGGTTAAAACACTGCACGGCCTGCCCGCCCGCGCCTTTGCCGAGGTTGTCCTCCGCGCTCATGAGGATGACACGGCCGGTGCGCGGATCGTGCTGCCAGCCGATGTCGATGAAGTTGGTACGAGTAACGTTCTTGGTGTCCGCACAGCCGCCGCAGCCTAGCAGGCGGACAAATGCGGCATCGGTGTAAGCGCGGTCGAGCGCCGCGCCGATGGCATCCGGCGACACTCCATCGCGGAGCTTTGCGGTGGTGGTGGTGACGATGCCGGAGTTCACCGGAATCAGGTGCGGGATGAAGGTGATGGTTACTTTTTCCGCGGCGAAGAGGCTGAGCTCCTGCTCGATTTCCGATAGATGGCGGTGCTTCGGCACGCCGTACGCGCGGGCGCTGTCGTTACACTCGCAGAATAACAGGCTGAGATCGGCCTTGCGCCCGGCACCGCTGACGCCGCTCATCGAGTTGGCGACGATGGTGGTCGGATCGATTAGATTTTCGCGCAGCAACGGCAGCAACGGCAGCAGGATACTGGTGGGATAACAACCCGGTGCGGCGATCAAGCGCGCCGCCTGGATTTCCGCAGCGCGAATTTCCGGCAGGCCATACACCGCCTCGTCCAGCAGGTCCGGCGCGGGATGCGGGTGGGCGTAAAATTCCTCATATACGGCCGGATCGCGCAGGCGGAAATCCGCGCTTAGATCGATCACTTTCAGCCCGCGTTCCAACAGGGCACGCGCGATTTCCGCAGCGACGCCGTGGGGCAGCGCGAGGAACGCCACCTCCGCCCCGGTGGCCGCGATGGCATCCGGATCCGGCTCGATGAACGCAAGCTCCGCACCCGGAGCCTTGCGGAAACGCGGGAACACGGAACCCAGCAATTTCCCCGCTTCCTGGCGGGAAGTCGCGGCGACAAGCTCGACGCCGGGATGGACGAGAAGCAGGCGAAGCAGTTCCATGCCGGTGTAGCCGCTGGCTCCCACGATGGCGGTTTTGACGCGATTCATGCGGGGGAAATGTCAGGATTTTCGGTGCTTGCCAATCCGCATTTGCCCTGTTTCCTTGGCCATCCGTTCACGAGACGGGCTGTAGCGCAGTCTGGTAGCGCACCTGCCTGGGGGGCAGGGGGTCGTGGGTTCGAATCCCGCCAGCCCGACCATCGTTTGTTTCACAAACAATTCGGCCGAAACACTGCATGCCGATGGCGGCGAAGCTTCTGCTCATCACGGCAGTTTGAACAACTCCATCGAGCTGTCATCCCCGATCCAGGCACCGAAATACGGCCAATCCGCCCCATCTCGCCACAGGAAAACGAAGAACGGGCGGTCGTAGTGGAAAAACCGTGGCGTCATCTCGGGCTTAGGCGGCTCACCAAACGGTTCCATCCCCAACTCCACTTCTACGCGCAGTTTCGCGCCTTTCTCGGTCAGCTGAAATTTCAGGCGTTGTTCCGCTTGATAGATCTCCCATGGCGGACCGCTTTTGAAATAGCGAAGGCTTTGCAAAGCCGGGACGAAATCGGTGGAGTTCTCCAATTTCAGCGCCGGTATTCTCACATCGTCTGTTTCATGCAGGCTCGGATCCTGCGACGATCCCCGGACCCCTTTGAGCGGGTTTGCCCGCCATTCGCGGAGCTTCCCGCAAGCTTCGCTGAAACCCACCGGTTTATTCGGCAGATAGAGAACTACGCAATCATCGCCATCGCTGGCGATTTGGAGCGCGTGGGTGGCCTCCTGATAAGCCAGCACTCTAACCACGTCGCCATATTTCGCTGACGCTTTGCGGCGCGTGCCGAAAAACCGAACCTCGGACTTTCTTCCATCCGACGAATGAAAACCCAGCGGAGCAGCCACCGAGCGATGCAACTGCTTCTTGAAAATCATATCGCGGTCCAAGAGCCCGAGCGCGAGGAGTGCGCCCGGACGGGGCACGCTCTTGAAAGGCCCCTTTTTCTCCCCAAGCATCTGCGCGGCTTCAGCATTCGCTTTGTTGATCAGTTCCCTCGTTGCGTCCCCCGACCACACCTTCCATCGGTCGCGAGGCATCACGGCCTGGGCGTTCCATTTGAAACGATCCAACCGCTCCATCAAGGCATTGGGTGGCTCCACTCTCAGCGGCGCGCCGAGCTCACGATGCAAATCGTCCCAAGCGGCTTGGAAAAGCGGCGTCCAGACGACGGTCTTGTCGCTCGGCAGCCTTTCCTCCGGATGCGCGATGGAGACAACTTCCGCCGCCGAGAATGCAACGGTGGAAAAGAGGACTAGAACCGAGAGCAGGTTTTTTTTCATGACACTTGAAGCACCCTGTGTGATCGAGGGTGCTCTATCAAGTTCGCAAGATTATCCCTGCGTCCGTCGCAGCGGAGTTGCTACAAACAAATCCGCCGGAACAGCACGTC
>JANMSI010000137.1:0-4174 GCA_031389115.1 Akkermansiaceae bacterium | reverse complement strand
TCGAGATCAGCCATCGCTCCCGCTACAAGAAAACCGCACCTAAAATTATCCCAAACGACCCTTAAGTTAGTGCCATTCACTTCAGAGATCTGTTACGCATATTAGGCGAGTGTGAGGTCCGTTACCTGGTCGCCGGAGGATACGCCGTGATCCACCATTCCCAGCCCCGCTACACCACGGACATCGATATTTGGCTGGAGGCGACACCCGAAAACGCCCGCAAGCTCATGCGGGCATTCCTCATTTTCGGAATTCCCATGCACGGAGTCACCCGGGACGACTTCGCCACACCGGGAACTCAGTTCAACCTTGGCGTCGCCCCTTGCGAGATTGACTTCCTCACCACGATCCCCGGTCTCGAATTCCATTTCGCGTGGGAAAACAAAGTCACCTCCATGGAAAACGACTTCCCCATCCACTATCTCGGGAAATCCGACCTGATCACCGCCAAGAAGACTGCGGGCCGTCTCCAAGACCTTGCGGATATCGACGAACTCCGCCGCGCCGGGGAAATCTAGCCGCCTTCCCGAAAAAAACCTCCGCCCTTGCGCTTGGCGGATTTCCTCCATACACCCGGCCTCATGCCTACCGTCGCCATCGTCGGACGCCCGAATGTCGGGAAGTCCGCACTCTTCAACCGCCTTGCCGGGAGGAAGATCGCCATCGTCCACGACCAGCCCGGCGTCACCCGCGACCGGATCGCCGCGCCGTCCGCGGCCACGCTGGTCGCCTGCACGTTGATCGACACCGGCGGCATCGGCGGTGGCATTGATGACGGCTTTGATGAGCAGGTTTCCATCGAGGCGGACATCGCCATGCAGACCGCCGACCTCATCCTTTTCGTGGTCGATGCCCACGACGGCCTCACCGCGGTCGATCAAGCGCTCGCGCAAAAACTCCGCAAGGCCAAGCCGCCCGTCCTGCTCGTCATCAACAAGGTGGACGACGACAAACACGAGCGCTCCCACTCGGATTTCACCCGCCTCGGCCTCGGTAACAGCGTCTTCGTCTCCGCCGAGCACGGCCGGAATTTCGGCGTCCTCTGCGATGAAATCGATACCGTCATCGCCCCTCTCGTTTCGGAAACCGAGGCAGAAGCCGTCGTCGCCGAAGCCGTCGGCATCAAGCTCGCGATCGTCGGGAAGCCCAACGCCGGCAAGTCCTCGCTCGTGAATGCCATCCTCAAGGACGAGCGCACCATCGTTTCCGAAATCGCCGGGACCACCCGTGATGCCGTCGATCTCCCCTACTCGTTCGAGGGCGAAAATTTCACCCTCATCGACACCGCCGGCCTCCGCCCGCGGGCCAAGCGCGACAACTCCGTCGAAGTCTTCTCCGCCATGCGCACCGAGAAAGCCGTGCGCCGCTCCGACCTCTGCGTGCTCGTCATCGATCTGGCGGCCGGCATCACCTCCATGGACCGCAAGATCGCGCAGCTCATCATGGAGGAGAAAAAGCCGTGCCTGATCGTGCTCAACAAATTCGACCTCTTTCACCCCGGCGCCAACCGCACCGCGCAGTTAGAAGAAGCCACCACGCACGTTCGCAATGAGCTTTTTTTCCTCCACTATGCGCCCTTCGTCGCTTGCTCCGCGAAGACCGGCGGCTCCGTCGATCACGTGCTCAAGGAAGCTCTGAAAATCAAAAAAGGCGCGCAAAACATCCCCGGCACCGGCCAGCTCAACCGCATTCTTCAGGGAGCGTTCGAAGCCACTCCGCCGCCGATCGACAAGAAACTCGGCAAGCGCCTCAAGCTCTATTACGCCACCGCCGCGGTGGAGGAAAAATACAGCGTCATCCCGGTGCCGACCATCGTCCTCTTCGTCAACGACAAGCGCCTCATGGCGAACAGTTACGAGTCCTACATCGTCAACAAATACCGCGCCGCCCATCCCGCGCCCGGCATCCCGGTCGTTCTATCAGTCCGCTCGCGCTCACGCCGCGAGTGGGAGCCAAAAAACACCAGGCCGCAGGGGCATTGAAATTTTTGTGACAAAAGCCTCACCTCGCGACGTTAGACCCTGGTGAGTGTTAGACTACCCTCTGGAATCATGTCGCGCTACCTGTTCGCCGTCCTGCTACTCGCATTGGAAACCCCTTCCCTCGCCGAGACCCGGCCATGGAAAAGTGCCGACGGCATTCGGACCATTCAGGGAGAATTCATCAAGCGCGATGCCACCAGCGTCACCATCCGCAACGGTGGGGAAAAGGTCATCGTCATCGACCTGTCCAAACTCCACCCGGATGAGAGGAAATGGCTGGACGCGCATCATTCGCTCGAAGCGCCAGCGCCCGATCCGTCCGCCTTTTTTGACACGTTGACGTTTACCGACACCCGCGATTCCGCCCTCGCCAAGCTCAAGGCCAGCAAACTGGTAGAAATGACCGGGGACGAGACTTTCATGGGCCGGACGGGCATGAACGGGTTTTTCCGCACACGCAAAAAGGTCGGAGGGCTGGACTGCTCGCTGTATTTCGACTGGACCGAAGCGGGGAAGTTGAAGGAACTCACGCTGCAAACCGAGACGCGGCCCGCCACCGCCTACAAGACCGAACTCAAAGCCAGCTGGACGGAATTTGTGGATCTCCTCGGCGTGCTTTACGGCAAGCCCATGCAAAAGGGACCATTTCCGCCGCTCGAAACCCTCGGGAACGGCGCGTTTTCGCCCTCCCATTTGTGGGCGATTGAAGCTGGAGGTTCGGCATTGCTCGGATCCGCCCGCGATGAGAAAAAATATCAGCTGGTTGTTCGTTTCACCCAGAAAAAGGTCCAGCCGGTAGAGATTCCCTAGCAGCGTCCGGGCGAGAGAGGATGGTGTGGCGTCTCGCCGCTAAGAATTGCCAGCCAATCGCGGCGGGCTGGCGCCACTGCTACTGGTAGCCAGTAAATCTCAAATCGTGGGGTAAAGAGATTTGAGTTTGATTCTGGCTTTTTCGTCAGTGAACCTCCTTCCACAGGTCACTCTGACGGGGGTAGTTTCTACTGGCTAGGTTTTGAAACATCAGGTCTCTCACCTGATAAGAAGCGCCCTGCTTGGCTTGGCGCACGTTTGAGTGGTGGCACCGGCGGAGGGAAGCTCGAATTCAATCAGGAACGTTATCGCCGGTTGCCACCCATGACGTGTTCGGCGACTGGTTATCAGGACGCAAAAGAAATGTTCCAACCACCGGCCTTCTGGCACAAGTCGACTACTCTGACCACGTCCTGATACTTCACTTCTCCATCGGCTTTGATTCTTATCGGCTGATTGGGATATACATTCAAAATTGGCTTGAGCCTCCCCGTAAGCTCCTCGTCTCGCAACTCCTGCCCCTCAATGCGTATCCGTCCATCCTTCAGAATATTGACGATAATTTCCGGACGCCTCGCACTGTCTAAAACCACTTCACTTTTCTTCTTCTCCTCCTTCGTCGCAGCTAGATCGGTTTTGAGTTCTTCGACCTGCCGTTCGAGCGCTTCAATTTTTAGAGCGAGTGACTTGAGGGTAGGTTGCTCTGCAAATGCGGACTGCGCACAAAGGGCGATTACAAATAGAATGGAGGTCGCTTTCATAGGATTGTTTTTTGCCAAAAGTTAAAAGTCCTCCGAACCGCAAACGGAGGACGTTGGATTCAAAGAGGGCGGTAATGAGCAGTTCGGAACGACGCCTTGTTCGCTGTCTTGGATTTCAAAAAGCATTGCCGCTAGAAGATTTGGTTGAGAATGATCAAAGTGAGGCCTATAGCCAAATACCCACCAAAGAAAACGATGGGTGTCCCGACAATCCGAACCCAAAGTGGCAACTGCTTCAACCGATATGCCGCATATAAAGAAACTGTAGCAGACAATCCCGTTGCGGGACGGGCGAAGGAGCGATTCGAATAAGTGGACATATCTCCGTAGGAATCGTGATAAATCATTCTAGCGACGATGGCACCCAAAACAAGAAAGACACCAGTAGCAATCAATTCTGGCAACCAAGCACATGCTTTTCGTGCTGTGGCTTTAGCTTCATTATGTGTCGCGTCGGCGTAGTTCATCGATTTTCTTCAGCGATTAAGGTAGGGACGTCAGTTGCCTGACGCCCCCCTTGCAGATCCCGGCGTGCGGAATTACCGCACCGGGCTCCTCAGGAATGCGCGCTAGTGGAACTTCGATCATGATTGAACTCTAATGGGTTGGACATTTCCTACG
>JANMSI010000136.1:0-22133 GCA_031389115.1 Akkermansiaceae bacterium | reverse complement strand
CCCCCCCCCCCCCAACTCTAAATTTACAACCCGCCCCCCCGGTGACGGGGCGTACCTTGGGTGGTTTTTTTTCTTGTTCTCTATTCATTGTTTCAATCCGCGCCCCCGGTGAAGGGGGCGACGCTATTTTTACGAGGTAGGCAATAAAGCCAACGTGTTTCAATCCGCGCCCCCGGTGAAGGGGGCGACTGGATCTGCAAGCGGATGAGAAATGGATCGAGGAGTTTCAATCCGCGCCCCCGGTGAAGGGGGCGACCCGTGATCAAGTCCGCGAAAATGGGCGCGTTCATGTTTCAATCCGCGCCCCCGGTGAAGGGGGCGACCTATAGTGGGTTGGGCTGGTATCCCACTTATAATGTTTCAATCCGCGCCCCCGGTGAAGGGGGCGACGGCGGCAGTCTGGAATCCTTTCTGGAGTAAGGGAAGAACAGAGTGTTCCGCGAACCTGTCGGTCCTGACCACCCCACATGACTTTTTTAATTCGAATTTGGATGTCAAAGAACGGAGCCAGTAGGCCTAGCGGCTCGCGCGAACCTTCCGGGCTTTTTGAGGCCGCTTGGGGTTCGCGTGGCGACTGGCACGCTGCCCAATCAACAGAAGGAAATTGGCTGGCCGGCCTTCAAACGACAAGCGTTCCTTCCACGTCGTAGCCATCCTTGGCGCCGTGGTGCTCGACCTTGTGGTGCCAGTTGCTGCCGAGATGATAGAAACGGAGGCTGTCGGTCTTGAGGTCGATGATGCCGAGCAGCCGGGCCTTCAAGGCGACGAGTTGCGCGGGATCGACCTTGCATTCGAAGACGGAGTTCTGGACGCGCTGGCCGAAATCAAGGCACGTCTTGGCGGTGCGGCGGAGGCGGGACTTTCCGGCGGGCGTGGTGGTGGAGACGTCGTAGGTGATGAGCAGATACATAGAGTTGGAACATCGAACATCGAACGCCCAACATCGAACATCGAAGTGGAATAGGGATCAATGAATGAATTCTTCCTCTTCACTTTCTTCTCCTTCGATGTTCGATGTTCGATGTTCGATGTTCGATGTTCGATGTTCGATGTTCATCTCGCCAAAAACGCCGGGTAGGCGTCGAGGTCGCCGCGGAGGTGGCGGGCGAGCAGGCGGGCCTGGAGCTGGGGGAGGAGGCCGATGGTGGTTTTTTCGTCGAGAAATGGGTGGGTGATTTCGTCCTGTTTGCGCTCCTGCCAGGCGGTGAGGACTTTTTTGCGAGAGTCGTCCTTGAGGAGGACGGCGCCGTTTTCCTTGATGTCGAAATCCTTGCTTGTGATCTGCTGGCGGTTGAAGAGGGAAAGGGCGGTGCGGTCAGCGAAATAGGCGCGGAATTCTTCCATCAGGTCGAGGGCGAGGGACGGGCGGCCGGGGCGGTCGCGGTGGAGGAAGCCGCATTGGGGATCGAGGCCGCAGGATTCCAGGGCGCTGCGGCAATCGTGCATGAGCAGGGCGTAGAGGAAGGAGAGTAGGGCGTTCACCGGATCGAGCGGCGGGCGGCGGGAGCGGCCGGAAATGGTGATGGCGGGATCGTGGTTGGTGAGGAGATGGGGAAACACGGCGAAGTAGCCGGCGGCGGAATCGCCCTCGATGCCGCGCAGGGTGTCGAGGCTGGTGGCGCGTGGGATGAGGCCGATGCGGACTGCTAGAAAGTCCGCGGCGTTGGTGAGGGTGTGGGCTTTTGCGGCGGATTTCTCACCGTGATCACGGGCGGCGCGCATGAGGAGATGGCGAGTGTTAGCAAGCTTGGCGGCGATCATGTTTGCGGCGATGGCGAGCGAGGCGGGTTCGTGATCGGCGCGGCGGTATTGCTCGCGGCGGAGCAGGATATTTCCTGAGGTGAAGCCGTTTGACGCTGCTAGAAATTTCCCGTGGGGGTTGTGAAATGAGAGGGACACATTCGCCTCGGCGCAAGCGGCCATGAGGGCGGCGGAGCAGGAGATATCCCAACCGAAGCAGGCGATGCCGTCCAGGTTGTGGAGCGGGACGCGGAGTTTGGTCTCGCCTTCATGACGGATCTCAATGGCGGCTCCGTCCTTGCGGAGGTAGGCGCCTTCGAGCGTGACGAAGAGGGTGTTGAGGTGACGGCGCATGGGGAGTGGAGGAGGAGAAGAGTTTTTTAACCGCGGATGGAAGAAGGGATGGGCGGCAAGCTTCAGATTTGGGATTTGAGGGCAGCGGTGAACCAGGCTGCGGCACCTTTCTTAAAACGCAGAGCTTTGGGCTGGCAGAGGTCGATGAGCGAGCAGGCATCGCAGCGGCGGGCTTCGTACTCGGCGTGAGGCGTCTGACGGGAGTCGATCATGGCGTGCAGGGCGGCGGAGGTTTCGGTGACGAGTTCGCGGAGCGGCGCGTCGAACTCGACCGCAGACCGCCGCCGGTTTTCTCCGTAGAACAAATAGCCGCTGGAAATCGTCACCCCCAGCATTTCCTCCAGGCACATCGCCTGGGCACAAAGCTGAACCTCGTCCGCCCGATGCGATTTCGGCTTGCCGCGTTTGTATTCCACCGGCACGACGGGGCCGTTTTTATGGAATTCCACGATGTCGCATTGCCCGGAAATTCCGAGGCTCAGCGAGCGCACCGACATGCTGCGGGTGATCCGCACGCCAGCCTTGCTCTCATCCGCTCCCTCGTGCGCTTTGTGATGGAGCACCTGCCCCTCCGCAGTGAATTTGTTTTCCGCCCACACTTGCTCCAGATGGATCAACCCGCACTGGCGCGGGCAATACAGCCAATGCTGGAGCGCGGAAAGTGGCAGGAGTTGGTCCTCGTCATACATCTCAGACCGGATCCTCCTGCACGATGCTCTCGATGTCCCCGACTCCGAACTCCACGCCTTTAAGCCGGAACACCGGGGGATGGCGGGGGTCTTTTTTCGGGTTCTCCACCCATTCGAGGATGCCTGTTAGCGGCTTCGCGAAATCTGCCAGAGTCACCCGCACGCGGCGGTTCAGAATGACTCCCCAGCGGGTTTCGAAGGCGCGCTTTTTTGCATCAAGCTCCTCACGCCATTTCCGGAAGCCCTCCTCCGATCCCTTGGCGTCGAAATTGAATTCTCCTTGATTGAAACTCATCGGATGGTCCGCGTTAGAAATCAGGGGAACGTCAGCCGATCACTTTTCGCCCCGCGGCGGTCAGGCGGTAGCGCTGGGTGGGGCTGCGCGGCGAATCCGGCTCGGTCATTTCGATCAGGCCGGATGCCAGCGCCGGGTTGAGTTGGTTCTTCCGGAATGTCGGCTTGTGCCGCAGGCCGAGCCGACGGAGCAACTCGTCCGAAGTGATGTCGGCATTGTGTCCGAATGCCTTGAGCACGGCTTTTACTTGATCGTTTGCTTGATCGGTTGCTTGGTCGCTCATCGGTGCGGCATCCAAGGTTTCCAAAATGATCGAGAGCATGAATTCCACGAACGGAGTCGCCTCCGCCAGCCGGTCGGAGGCTCCGAGCGCCTCATAGTATTCCGCCTGGCGATCCCGGATCAGGCTCTCGACCGGCAAATACGCCAGACCCTCATGCCACTTTGACAATGCGAGCGATTGCCACAGCCGGCCCACCCGCCCATTGCCGTCCGGGAACGGATGGATGAACTCGATCTCGTAATGGAGGATCGAGCTGGCGATCAGCGGATGGTGGTCCGTGGCCGCCAGCCATTGGAAAAGATCGCCCACCAAGTGTTCCACCCGATCCGCCGGCGGAGCCATGTGGATGAGCTGTGCGCCCCGGTAAATTCCGACTCCGCCGGAGCGAAACGCCCCGGCGTCATCCGCCAGCGCTCTCATCATGATCCCATGGGCGGCGAGAAAATCCGCCACCGACTCCGGTTTCCAATCCGGCAGCCGTTCGTAGCACTCGATGGCATTCCGTACCTCCTGGATTTCCCGCCTCGACCCCAGCACCCGCTTCCCTTCGAGAATCGCCGTGACCTGATCGATGCCGAGGCTGTTATTCTCTATCGCCAGCGAAGCCTGGATCGACCGGATCCGGTTCGCCTTCCGAAGCTGCGGGGAAAGCGACACACCGCGCCCGCCCCAGCGCCCGATCCGCTCACAGATCTCCGCCACCAAAGTGAGCTGACGCGGGGTGATGGTGAAGGGTAGGTGGTAGGGGGCGGGCATGAGTCTGAGTTAGATGCGGCGGATGAGGGTGACGCCTTCGGGAATAGCCGACTCATCAATTGTCAAATCATAGTCGGTGAACGCCCGCGGGGTTTCGATTCCATCCTTCAGTTTGAGACTCACGGTTTCGAAGAGCTTGTGACTGGCTGCCTTGCCGAGTTGGTTATTGTGTTTGAAAACGATCAGGCCGCGGGGGTTCATGCTGCCCGCCGGACGGGCGGCTGATTGGTCGAACTGGAAAGCGTTTTCCAAGGACTGGAAAAGCAATTCCAAATCATCGTCATCGAAGCCGGTTTGCGTGGCGAGGAACGGATTGACGAAGCCTTGGGCTTTGTAGAGGCCGTAGGGAATGGTGAACTTGCGGCCCATCGTGCGCTCTTTCTCTGCGTCCTTTTTGTTGGTGACCGATGAGCGGGTGATTGCGTGCTCGCTGGAAACAATTGGATCGAGTGACCGGGCAAACGAGAGCTGCACGGGTCCTCGCACTTGACCGCAGTTGATCTCGGTGGACATGACCGCACCGAAGGTCCGGACATCGTAATAGTTTTCACACATCCACGCGGTGGCTTTGTCCTTCTTCCCATTTTTTGGGGCTTTGGATTCAGCAGTGGGAATGCCCACAGCATTATGGGCTTCCTGTTGAAGATCATTGAGGACCGAGCCGTCGGTGAAATAGATACGTTTGCCGGAATCTCCGTTGGCGGTGAGTGCGACGAAGTTGCGGATCTTGCGCTTGAGGCAGACATCGGTGACGAGACCTTGGCCGGTTTCCACATCGATGCGGGGAAGGTTGCCTGCATCAGGGTCGCCGTTGGGATTGGCGTCCTGGCAGTCGAAGATGAAGAGGAAGTCGTAGCGGTTGTTCATGTGTTTGTTGGATTGAGATTTGGAGATGGGTTAGGCGGCTTCTGGAGCGGATTCAGCGACAGGGGCGGTTTCCTTCTTGGTGAAAAAGTCCTTTCGCTGGTGGTAATAACCGATCGCGAAGATCCCCTGCTTCCTCAGAGAGAACTGATTTAGGAAACCAGCGGCATCTATGGAGGACATAATTTCCTGGACGAGCCGTTCCCGGTTCACCTTCGATCCGCCATTCAGCTTCGAGAGGTGGTGTTGATAGGTCCGGAGAAGGCGCGGAAACACGCTCGCAGGTGTGGCGGAAGCAGCGCTGTAGAACCGGTCGCGAATGCCGGCATTCACATTTCCGAGCGCGTCTTCCTGGGTCTTTTCGAGGACCGAGAAAAGGCGGCCAAGTAGATAGGCAGGGTCTGTATTGTCAGTGTCTAGCATGGTGGGTATGGATAATTGATGGTTTCGAACAAGCACCGCCTTGAGAGTGGCGACGCGGAGATAGTTTATTGTCCGGTCCGCTTGGATGCGGCGGATGATGGCGGAAAAGAGTCCTTCAGGGTACGGCGTCCCGGCGATGATCGAGCGGGCAAGCGCACCACCGAGTAGGGGCGGGATGTCATCCGCGGCGCGGGAGGTTTCCCGGAGGATTTGCCAAAGCGCGGGGAACTCGGGATCTGGAAACCGGCTTCCCGCCTGTTCGGTAAACTGCCGGACCATATCCAAACACTGTTGGTGGTCATGGAGCTTCGCCATAAGATCCGCCACCGTGGAGCGGTGATAGAAGCGAATGGAAATCCGCGCCGCATTCGGAGCCAGGCCGAGTATGTGAAAAGCCGTCTCCGGTTCCCCGAGTTCCTGATACCTCGCTCCGGATCGGATAGCTTCTAGCAGTCGATGTAGCTGAGCGCGCTTCGTTTCGTCCTGCACTTCTTCCGGAGCGTGCGAACCGCCTGAAAAAATCTCCGCGAAACAGTCCTCCACGATGGATGGCTTCTCGGTCCAGAAAACGGTAGTGGTGTCGCCGATGCGAATGCGGTGCTTCTGTGACTTCGGCCCGGTGAGGAGCGAGTTAAGCGCGGTCCCATAGCGAAACGCGGAGGCCTCACTAACGGGAGCGTTGAAGCTTTGAGACTTTCCATAGGACTCGTAGGCGGTGGCGTTGAAGGAAACAATTGCGGCCCCGGCCGATTGCGCACCGGTCACACCCTTGATTTTCGGATGGAGTCGGGCGATCGGCAGGACCTCTCCGGTTAGCAAGCACTGAGCGGCATCGCCGGGCAGCTCGGCGGCTTGCGAAAGGATCCACCAGTTCTGGACTGCCGGCGATTCATGGACCGGCTTCTTCTCGCCTTGAAGCTGGAAGATGCCGAACCCGGTACCGAGATCGTTGAGAATGGGGAACTCCGCGATCCGCTCCGGATTCCATTGCTTGAGGAAACCGCATACCGCTGAAAAGGCCGGATCATTGATGGTGGGCTCCAGTTCCAGATGGCGCTGCCGGAATGCTTCGAAGCGGCTGAGCCCAAAGCCAGCCGCCTTGTCTTCAGGCTGCCGTCCCAGCAGATAGGTCTGGTTATCCCAGAGGAAACACGGATTGACGCCGGATCCGGAAGGTTTCGCCTCGCCGGGGACAAGCATCAGCGTGTTCTGCATCTTGCCTTTCTCATCGGGGGTCCGCGCATCGAGAACATCAAAGAGCGAACCGTCCGGTTTCAGCACGACGCGGAAACATATCTTCTGCGGGGAAAATCCAGGCGGTGCGATCTCGTAAGCGGGATCGGCGGCGAGGCGAGTGTAGAGTTCGTTGAGGGATTGGAGGATCATGCCTTGGCGGGGAATGGGAGTTGCGGAATCTTGATGACGCCGTCGCACATGGAGGCGCGGAAGAAATGCGGGGTGGTGGACTTCACCTTTTTGGTCGCGTGGTCCTGCTCGAACTCGATGTCATGCAGCATGAATCCAAGGTCCTTTTCTCCGGCGTGGTCGGGACAAGAGGCGGGTAGTTCATTCTCCTTTTCGATGAGTTCGAAGCGCACGGGAAACTCGCGGCAACCAAAGTAGGGCTGTTGGAACGCCTGCCCCTTGCGAGCGCGGCGTTTGAACATCTCCAAGTGCTTTCCAGCAGCTTCCGTCTCGGGTGCGGGTTTGTCGCCGCGTTCCATTCGCGGATCCAGCACCAGCACGTGAGCCTTGATCAGATAGGCGACGTCTTTCAGCAAAAGCGAGGCCCGTTGCTGTCGGTTCTCCGAAACATCCATCGACGGACGGATCTCCGGATTAAGCATCGCCGCATTGATGCCGGCACCTCCCTTGACCGAGATCTTAGAAGAAATCTCGTTTCGCCGAATGTTGGTGAAACGGATCGGGCTGAGGACGTGAATCTCATCGATGATCCAGCGAATCTGTGGTTTCCAATAGATCGCTTCCAGCACGCCACGCGCAGCGGAGGGAGTCATCACGTCGTAGGAGACGCGTTCCACTTTCATTTCTGGCCGGGAAAAAAGGGCGTAGTCGCCGGATACTTTCAGGGTGATGCCGTAGTTCATGGATGGTTAGCAAATGAGCTGTTGGGAATTGCAGTGGGCTTCATCGAACGTGAGGCCGAAGTCGTTGGAATAGTTGAGATCGGTGGAAACAAGGACGTGGAACTGACCTTCGCTCAGAACTTCAAACGACCGGATATTGGCGTCCCTAAGGCGCGGCGGGATCTGCACCGTGTAGCGCTGGAGCGCCCGGAATAATCTCCGGTTCAACGGAATGAAGGGCTTTCTCAAATCCTCGATGAGCGAACGGGCCTTCTCGTCGTAAGGAATGATCACTGGCACCTGCCAATCCTCGATGAGCCGGAATTCATCCGCCACCGTCGCGAAACTGAAATCAAACGGGAAGCCGGGGTTCCTCCCATCCAACCGGAAGCGCCCCAGGATGTCCTTCGAGTCCCAGCGCGATTTCTGCTGATAGTAGTAGAGATCGAAGTAGTGCCGGATCGCCTCCTGGCCGAGGAGATCGGGGTGAAGATCCAGCAATTGGTGGGCGACTTGCGCCCTCTCGCGAAAATACATTTCTCCCCGCTGGTCCTCCGGCCGGAAAATATAGGTTTGCCCCGGCGAAGGCAGCTTGCCGTTGCGATTGCACCGTCCGGCGGCTTGGGCGATGGAATCCAATCCGGCCAGCGCCCGATAAACCACCGGAAAATCCACATCCACGCCCGCCTCGATGAGCTGCGTGGAAATGACGCGCACCGGCAGACCTTCGCAGAGTCGATCGCGAACCTCCGCCAGAATTCGACTGCGATGTTCCGGACACATCAACGCCGAGAGGTGATAGTTCCCCTCCTCTTCCCCCAACAGTTGGAAAAGCTGTTGGGCGTGTTTGCGGCGGTTAACGATGCAGAGCACTTGCGGGTGGCTTGCCAGCCGCCCGACAAGCAGGGCGTCACTGACATCGCCGAGCGATTCGACCTCCACACGCTTGAGCGCGGCGAAAAGCGATGCCGTGTCGCCGATAATTTCCCGGCAATCCTTCAGGCCAATGGGAAACTCTTCCGCATCGTAACCCACCGCCGGCTGCGTCGCGGTGCAGAGGACAACGCTGGTGTGATAATGCTCCGCCAGCTCCTGCAACACCCGCAGGCAGGGTGATAGGAAATCCACGGGCAACGATTGTGCCTCGTCGAGAATCACCACTGAGTTGGCGATGTTGTGCAGCTTCCTACAGCGGGATGTCTTGGCGGCGAAGAGCGATTCGTAAAACTGTACCGCCGTCGTAATGACCACCGGCGCGTCCCAATTCTCAGCAGCAAGCCGCGACTGGGTGCTCTCCTTGTCCGGCGAGAGCGACGAATGATGTTCGATCAACGGAGTAAACGAAGCCGTCTCCAGCGGCCCAAGAATTTCCCGAATCACCTCTGCGTTTTGTTCGATGATGGAGGTGAACGGCACCACGTAGATCACCCGCCGCTGACCATGGGCGATTGCGTGGCGCAGGGCAAAGCTGAGGGAGGAAAGGGTCTTTCCTCCGCCGGTCGGCACCGTCAGCGAGAAAATCCCGACCGCTTTCACGGCTGCCGCGCGGCAGTCATCGACCACAGCCCGCCGCTGGATATTGACCTCGTCTCCCGGAGAGGGATTGCCGAAGCGGTCGATCCGCGCATCGATCAAACGGCAAATCGCAGCGAGGGAACTCTCAAGCGCTAGGTTGCGGAACTTAGCCTGCACCGGATTCATGAAAGCTTCCGTCCCGAGGAAATCGGCATCCACGAGGCTGGAGAAAATCATGCGGGTGAACAATCCGTGTGAGAAAGCATCCCGCTGGAGAAAGGCGGGCAGAGCAGGGACCGCTTCAGAAGTGATCTCGCCTGGAGCATTTCCCCAGTCTGGCAGATCCTCTTTCAGAAGGCGCGATGCCTGACACGCGTTGTTTGAAGTTCCATCCAGCAAACCCGAGTGGTGGCCTGCAATCAGATAGCCCAGCAAATGACCCAGAATGGGACTGGCCTTGACGGCGTGCTGCGCTCCTGCCGTCGAATGATCGACCTTCCCGGAAACCTCATCCGAGTGGATGTCACTTTTGGCTCTCAGATAGATCTGCCATTTTTCAGGAAATTTTCCCAAATCATGCCAAAGCCCAGACAGATTGCCCCAGCCCCAGGCGGATTTGGATTCGGGGGAATCCGGCATGAACATTTCCGAGGCGAACTTGGCGGTCCACCAAGCGACCTTGTTGAGGTGGCCGTGGTCGGGTTCAAGATTCTGACATTTGTGGCAGGCATCGCGCTGGCACCGGTCCGCTTCCTCGCCAAACGGCGTGAATAGCGGTTCCCATTCTTCCGGAGGTTTATCGAGAAGGGTGTGGGCGTAGGGATAGGAGGCCATCGGGAGTTTCAGGGTTATCTTCGAGACAATCAGGAATTCCTGCGAGTGATGCGCTTCTTGGAATCCGTGAGGTCCTTGAGGCGGAGAAGCTGCTCGGTGTCGGCGACATCGGTGAGGCGCTGCTTTCCGTCTGCGGCGGTCATTTTTAACCCGTTACAATTTGTAACGGTTTCATTTCCCTCGTCGGTGAGGCGCTTTTTCATCACACGCCAATAGACTTGGGGATTGGGGCTATCGGTCAGAATCGCGATGACATCGACGATGGCGAACAGCCATTTTTCCTCGCTGGCGTTCCAAGCGCGGCGGACTTGCTTTCCGTCGAAGAGGGAGATGGCGGACATGGAATGGATGCCAAGGGCAGGGAAGGATCGCATGGTTCCTACCGGGGGCCTTTTGGCCCTCGGTAGGAACTAGGCCGGAGGTCAGGCGGCGGGGATCACGGGTTCCGGTCCGGCGGGGGCGGAGCCGCCGAGGTCGCGGACGGTGCGGGAGGCGGCCCAGGCGCTGGCGAAGGCGGTGCCGGGTTCGGTGCGGCGGAAGCGGAGGACGAGGCGGTCCATTTTGGTGAGGATTTGGCTGATTTCCCGGAACTTGGGACGAAGGGCGAGGGTGAGCGCCCGGCGGCGGGAGATGGCGGCGGCGGGATCGGCGGTGATGGCCTCGAAGTCGTCGGTTTCCGTGGCGAGGAGGGTGGCGTCGGCGGCGGTGAGGTCGTGCCCGGCGAGGGAGGGGGCGTCGGTGGCGAGGGCCTCGGTGAGTTTTTGGTGGAGGAGGCGGGCCTTGGCGATGAGCTCGGTATCCCGGAGGCGTTGCCAGGCGCTGAGGGAGAGGTCGATCTGGGCGGCATCGCCCTCGCGGCCGTTTTCCTCATACCAGTCGGCGAGGGTCTGGCCGATCTCGTGGGCGGCGGCTTCCAGTTCTTGTTCTTCGCGTTCCTTGCCCTCGGCGTAACCGGTGGTGGCGGCCTGCTGGGCGGCGATGAGGTCGGTGAGAGAGAGGATCAACGGGCGGAGTTGACCCGCGCGGGTGGTGAAGACGGTGGGTTTCTGATTCTCCCATGCTGGCTGATACTCAGGGGTATCGAGCAAGGTAAGGACGGTGAGGTGCATGTTCTGGCGGTTGGCGAATTTGTTTTGCATGGTGAGTATTGTTGTTTTGTTTCAGGTGGGAAGGGCGGGCAGGACGTTGCGAAGGAGGAAGGGAGGGATGCGGGAACCGAAATGGCAGACGCGGGTATCGAAGCGGTCGTTGCGAGAAGCGAAACGGGGATTGCGAGTATCGAAGTGCTCGTTCCGAGAGGCGAGGTGCGCGTTACGGGAGACGAGGCGGCGGATGCGGGGAGCGAGATGGTTTCCGTGAGAAGCGAGGCGTCCGATGGGGAAGGCGAAACGGAGATTTCCGATGGTTGTGTGGGTTTTGAATCTCTTCCCGAGACGACGGCGGTGCTCGAAAGATCCAATTCCGCCTAAATTCCTATTTTCACGAATACTTGATGACAAGATTTAAATGCGGTAGTTTTGACTCGTCGCCTCCTTCACGGGAAGCGCGGATTGAAACGTGAACATAGGTATTTGTCGCCAGAACCGGAGCGCCTTTCCGTTCTGCATGTGCAGGGCGGAAAGGTCCGGGCGAAGATCACGATTCGCCGTAGAAAAGCGCCTCGATTTCCGGATCGGGCGCGTTGAAGTCATCCAGGACGGTGAACTCACCCTTGGCGAGGCCGCAGGGACGTGACGCGCCATGGACAGCCGACGGCACGGTGAACGCAATGATGCTGGATGGATCGCGCACCGCCACCGTTTCGCCCAAGGCCAATGTGGCGAGAAGGGATTCCGGGAGGGGAATGCGGCTGTTTTCGATCGTTTGCATGGGAATTGTTGTGGTATCGGCCTTGGATTGAATGTGGCAGAAAGTGAGTAGGGAGAAAGGGCGGTTTTTGGATCAGGTGCGTTTGTTGTTATTCCCCTTTCATTCCAAGCGACTTTGAAGGGCTCCGCCTTGGGGGATGGGATGGACTGGATGAGGCGGAGAAGCTGCTCGGTGTCGGCGACATCGGTCATCCGCTGCTTGCCGTCTGCGGCGGTCATTTTCAACCCGTGACAATTCGTCACGGTTTCATTTCCTTCCTTTTTCAATCGCTCCTTGAGCTTTCTCCAATAGGCACCGGGGTCAGCGCTTTCGGTCAGAATTACGATGACATCGACAATGGCGAACATCCATTTTTGCTCATCGGCGTTCCAGGCGCGGCGGACTTGCTTTTCTTCGAATAGGGAGATGGCGGACATGGGCAGAGATGGATGATGGGAGGTGACTTGCGGCGGGGAATTAGCATTTGATTTTCGGGAAATAGCGGACGTTAGGGAGGCCTTTGAAGTCTTCGTCCTGAGTCCACAGGGTGGCGTTATGGCTTTGGGCGGTGGCGTAGATGAGGGCGTCGGCCATGGCGAGTTTGTGGCGGGTTCCGAGAGAGGCGGCGAGGGTGGCAATCTCGGCGGAAACGGGGATGACGGCGTGTTGGTGGAGGAAAGCGAGAAGCTCGCCGGTGGCGGCTTCTCCGGCGACGCGGAGGGTGTATCTGGCGATTTCGTAGAGGCTGATGGTGGAAACAATGACCGGGGAGGACGGGGCGAGCGCCTTGGCGAATGTTTTTGCATTAGCCCCATCATGGGTGATTTCGATCCAACCGGAAGTATCGAGGCAGATGGCTTTCATGGCAGGGGGCGGTCGGTTTTTTCCCGTTCGAAAGGGATGTGCGCCTTGTCCTTGAGGAAGCCGATGAGCTGATCCGGTGTAAGGATGGGGCGGAGTTCGATGTGGCCGTCTTTTTCGATGACGCTGAGCCTTTGACCGGGTTTGAGGTCGAGCGCCTTGCGGATTTCCTTGGGGATAACGATTTGATATTTGGGTGATAAAAGTGAAGTTGTCATACGTTTTTAAATTTGGGTAATTCTGAAATTTCGGCAACGGAATTCGTTTAAAGCACACGAAAGCATTTGGAGCAGCTGGTGCGGATGCTGGCTTGAGACCGGTGCGGGGGTCGTAGTCGTTCTCCGGGTGGGTGAGGATGGCGATGGCTTCGTCGAAGAGTAGGGCCTGGGCGTAACAAACATTCTGCTTTTTCCGCATCTGAATTCTCCGGGGTAGCGGTGAAAGCACTGGGCTAAACCGGCTTGAAGCAGAGAATGAGAGAGTCCCGGCGAACATCGAGCCATGAACGTCCAACATTGAACGTCGAAGGGAAGAGGGAGATGAAAGGGGTGGAGACGGAAGCCAACTATTGAACTCCGAAATCTATATTCACTTTCTGCTTAGGGCGTTGTTTCGCCATGGCTTCTGCCTTGTGATAGTTCGCACGGAACCAAGCCCCGATTTCAGACGCACGGTCGGCTGCCTTGAGTGAGTCAGGTCCGTCGAGAATCGGGTCGCCACGGCCGGCGTTCGCATAGTTGAGGATGGAAACATCGGAGAAAACCGCGAGCGCATCGGCGGGCATTCCCGCATCGCGCAGCGCGAGCCAGGAGGACTTCATTTCCTCGTGGGAGTCGATGCACATGATTTTGACAAGCTGTCGCAGCGTGTTGAACGCAGCGCCTGTTAGCTCTCGCCGATAGGTAAAATTTCCGGGATCGCCGTAAGGATTTGCGGCTGGCAGGGTCGAGTTCGCCAAGTTCTCCGGAGTGTAAACATCGTTGCGGACGGGCGTGCGATGCAGCGCCCGGTTTTTCGGCCCGCCGGGGGTGCCGGGTTTGCCAAACCACAAGGTTTGCGCCTCCGGGCTGAGACAGAATTCCACGAATTCCTGCGCCACCTCGGCGTGCGGGGCTCCCTTGAGAACCGCGACCGGATCGCCGCTGAGGGTCGTGCCGCCGACCGGCGCGACCCACACCACGCGCAGCTCGCCGGTTTTCGAGGTCAGTTCTTCCGCATACGAGCGGCCGTAAAAGTCGATGCACATTCCGGCGGAGGCATTTCCCTGGCCGACATCCTGCGGGACCTTCGGTGCGCTATCGGTGAAATAACGGGCGTTGGCCGCCATGCGCTGGATCAATTGCAGCCCCGCCGTCCAGCCGGCATCCGTCGCAGCCGCGCGATGCGCGCCGGGCACCGCAATTGCCCGCTGCATCTCGCCCTGGACTAGCAGCTCGAACGTGCGCGCGACCGACCCGCTCTTCGTGGGGTCGGCCAGGGCGAGGGTTCCCGCATATTTGGGATCCGCCAAATCATTCCAAGCGACCGGGTGGGGGAGTTTCAGCCGTTTGAGGAGCGCTGGATTATAACAGATCCCGAACTGGGAGATGCAGACGCTGACCCACACGCGATCGGGTGCGTAGTAGCGCTCGCCGGTGAAGGTCTCCGGGATCGGGCCATCCTTAGCGAACCATTGCGGGTGCGTTTGGAAAACCCGCAGCGGAACGAGGCGGCCTTTCTTGGCCTGGCTCGAAAAATCGGGTTCGCCGCCGCCGAAAAATACGTCCACGCCGATCCCGGTGCGCCCGGTTTCCTCCGCAGCTTTGAACCCGGCGTCGAGCACCATGCGGATTTCCGAAGTTCCACCCGGCGTCCGCCAGTCGATATAGATCGAGCGGCCGGTCTTCTTCTTCCAATGCGTCGCGAACGCCTCGCCGAACTCCTGGCGGATCGACTCATTGTGCGGACTCAGGATGATCAGCCTGTCGTCGGCCTTGCGCGAACCCGTCGTTGCGGATTGGCGGCGCAGGGCCATCGGCAGCGCCACGATCAGCGCCAGCAATCCGAAAATGATCCATGCCCGGGTTTTCATGGGGGAAACGTGGACATTACGGTTTCAAAATGACGACATCCTCATGGCGGGCATACAGGTGGATTTCAGCGTCGCCCGGTTCGTGGATGACGTGGGGATTCAACTCCACAACCTGCTGGCGGCCAACCGCCGTCTCGACCCAATATTGGATTCGCTGGCCGAGATAGCTGCGGTCCACGATTTTTCCGGAAAGCGAATTGTCACCCTCCAGTCTGCTCAGCCGCCAGGCTTCGGGCCGAATTGACAACCGCACGTCCTCACCGGGCGAGGGCGACCAGTCCGGGTCCGTAATCCTCCCGACAAGCGGTCCCGCGGCAGTTTTCGCCATTGTGAAATCATTCCGGGTTTCCATCGTCTCGCCGCTGACGAGATTGGTTTCTCCGATGAAATTCGCGACATAGGCACTTCGCGGCGCGCGGTAAATTTGCTCCGGCGTGCCGATCTGGCCGATTTTCCCCCGCGTGAGAACCGCCAGCCGGTCGGCCATCGCCAGCGCCTCCTCCTGATCGTGGGTGACGTAAATCCCGGTGAGTCCGTTTTCCTTCACAATGCGCCGGATCTCCCGCCGCATTTCGACGCGGAGCTGGGCATCGAGATTGGAAAGCGGCTCATCCAACAGCAGGCACTTCGGCTTCACACCAGCGCGCGGGCGAGCGAAACCCGCTGCTGCTGGCCGCCGGACATCTGGTCAATCGAGCGCTCTCCATATCCAGGCAGTTGGACCATTTCCAATGCCTCCGCGACCCGCCGTTTGATCTCCGGCTTCGGCACGCGCCGTTCCTCCAGGCCGAATGCAATATTTTGGCCCACGCTTAGATGCGGCCACAGCGCGTAACTCTGGAAAACCATGGCCGCCTCGCGCTTGTGCGGCGGCATCGTCGTGACGTCCCGCCCGCCGAAATGAATCGTCCCGCTTGTCGGAGTTTCCAGCCCCGCGATGCAGCGGAGCAAAGTCGTTTTCCCACAGCCCGAAGCACCTAGCAGGAAAAACAACTCGCCCGGCTCGATGTGGAGGCTGATCCCGTCGAGGGCAAGCGTGCTTCCGAAGGATTTGACGACTGACTCCGCGCGAATGGATTCCATGACGATTGACGGCCCATGCTTTCGTTTGGGAGTGATCAATCAAGCCGTAAGCAGACTAAATGCGCGGGCGGAATTATTTGGAAGATTCTCTTGCCAACCCCGGACGCGACCCGTAACAAGTGCGCCCACCCAACCGGATGCTCGGATGGCGGAATTGGTAGACGCGCTAGACTAAGGATCTAGTAGGGTAACCTGTGGAGGTTCGAGTCCTCTTTCGAGCACTTTTTCAGATGGTGAATGACTTGGGGAGGCGCAAAGCCTCCCTTTTTCGTGCCCGGACTTCCCGCAGGCGCTGACACCGCCCGAAGTGAAAATGTCCCGTGTCTCAGCCGGGTCGGTGTGGCGTCATTTCACCACCGGTTTTCCGGCTTTCTCCCACGCGAGGATGCCACCCGCCATGTCGAGAACCGTGTTGAAGCCGCCGTCGCGCAGATGTTTCGTGGCCTGCGCGCTGCGGCCGCCGCTGCGGCAATAGACAACCACCGGCTTCCGGGGATCGAGCACTGCCTTGGCCTTGTCCGCAAATCCTGCTTCGGAAAGGGTGACGAGTTTCGCACCTTTGAGATGGCCTTCGTCCCATTCCGCCTTGGTCCGGACGTCGAGCAGTTGCACACCCGCTTCGATTTTCGCAGCCGCTTGTTCGACCTTGATCGGCTCGTTCGTGGCAGCCTTTTCTGCGGCTGACGAGGTTGCCGCCAGAACCGCACCGAGAATCATGTTGAAGGGAACTTTCATGGGTTCACCGTCGCAGGGTGTTTTTCAAGATGCAATGTGGAATCGCTTCCCGTCGCAGCGGTGAACGCCAACGTCGCTGAAAATGTGTTCTGCGCTCTGAATCTCCTCGCGCTGCGGCGGTGACGATGGCAAGCCTTTGAAACGGATGATCCGCTTCAGCCACCACCGCAGCACGGCGCAGTCGCTCCAGGAATACGGACGCGGCATCGCCGGCGGGTTGATGTTTTCCCTGCCGCTGCTCTACACGATGGAAGTTTGGTGGGCCGGATTCATGCTGCATCCGGGGCGCATCCTGGTTTACGGAATCGCTACCTTCGCACTGCTTCTCCTCTACAATCGCTTCGCCGGGCTGCGGCGGGATGCGACGCTACTTGAGGTGGCGATCGATTCGGTGGAAGAAATGGGCATCGGCCTGGTCTTGTCGGCGCTGGTCCTATGGCTGGCGGGCAGAATCGGTTGGGAAATGGACCGGCTTGAAGTGCTTGGCAAGATCGTGATGGAGGCGATGACGGTGGCGATCGGCGTCTCGGTGGGGACCGCCCAGTTAGGCACCGGGGACGATAGCGACGAAGGGCTGTCCGGCGAGGAGGAGACTAACCCAAGAGCCTATTTCCCCCAACTGTCCCTGGCGCTTTGCGGCGCGGTGCTGTTCGCCGCTAACGTCGCGCCGACGGATGAAATCTCGGTCATCGCGGTGGAGAGCACGCCGGGGAAGCTGTTGCTCATCTCGCTGTTCTCGATTTTGTTAGGATCGCTGATTCTGCATTTTTCCGGTTTTCGAGGATCCGGCCGCCATGTGGCGCGCGACACCGCGATGCTTGCGGCGCGCGGGATTTTCACGACGTATGCGGTGGCATTGATGGCGGCGGCGGGATTGCTATGGTTTTTCGGGAAAATGGATGGTGAGCCGTTTTCCCAATGCCTGGCGCAGACGATCGTGCTGGGCCTGCCTGCAGTTCTCGGTGCTTCCGCCGGACGATTGATGCTGCAAGGAGGCGATCCAACGACACCTGAAAAATCATGAGGAAATCAACTCCCGAAAACCCGACGAAAAACCTGCTCGAGTGGACCGTCTTCGGCATCAGCACGGTGCTTGTGCTGGCGGCGCTCGCATTTCTAACCATCGCCAGCGTGCGCGTGGACGACGGCCCTGCGGAGATGAGGGCCGTAGCCGGGAGTCCGGTCTCCAAGGACGGCTGGCTGCGGATTCCGGTGACCGTTAGAAATCACGGCCAAAGTGTCGCGGCGAACGTGGAGGTGAGGGTCACCCTCGGCAGCGGTGAGGCGAAGCGCGAGGCCGGCTTCACCGTCGATTTCGTCCCGCGCGGGGGCAGCCGGACGGGCGCAGTTTCCTTCCGCGACGTGGGAGGACCGCTGGAGCTGGAATGTGAGGTTCTCGGATACGAAGAGCCGTAGCGGCCGAGTTAGATCATTCCTGCCTTGCGCCCACTCACATTGAGCGCATGGAACACCTATTCCCGATTCTTCGTTTGCTTCGGAGTGGCCTGCAAACCGAGATTCCGTTTGCCACGGCCCGGCTGCGATGAAGAATGCCGGACTTCGGCTGGGAAGCCGCGTCCGGGCACATTCAAGATTCATTATGGAAATACGATTGATGCCATCACCCCGCGAGGCGGCGGTCCTCGACACGGAAGAACTCCGTGCCGCTTTTCTCCTCGATGAACTTTTCGTCCTCGGAGCGGTCCGGCTGATTTACACGGATCTCGACCGCGCCATCGTCGGCAGTGCCATCCCTGCCGCCACCGCGCTTCCGCTGCCTAATGACGACGCGCTCAAGGCAGATTTCTTCTGCCAGCGGCGCGAAATCGGTATCCTGAACCTGGGTCAGGCGGGAACCGTCACCGTCGATGGCACCATTCACGAAATGGGACCCCACGACTGTCTCTACGTCGGCCGCGGGAGTCAGGAAATCTCCTTCAGCAGCGCCTCCGCCGCAGCGCCCGCCGTTTTTTATCTCGTCAGCTATCCGGCCCACGCCACTCATCCCACCGCCAAGGCTACCCGCGCCGAAGCCACCCGTGTAGAAATTGGCAGTCGCGACGAAGCGAACGAGCGGACGATTTTCCAATACATCCACGAAAACGGCATCAAGAGCTGCCAGCTCGTCATGGGCTTCACGGAATTCAAGCCCGGCAGCGTCTGGAACACGATGCCGTGCCACACCCACGCGCGCCGCAGCGAGGTGTATTGTTACTTCGATGTCCCGCCCGCGCACCGCGTCCTTCACCTGATGGGCGAGCCTCAGCAAACCCGTCCGCTGTGGGTCGCCGATCGTCAGGTCGTGCTGTCCCCACCGTGGTCAATCCACTGCGGCTGCGGCACCGCCAGCTACCGCTTCTGCTGGGCGATGGGCGGGGAAAACCAGGCCTTCACCGACATGGACCGTGTCGAAATCGCCGCGCTTCGCTAAGAAACAAGAGGCAAGAGTCCAGAGAGAAGACCGCTTGTCTGGATTCTTGATTCCGGACTCTCACTTCATGAAATCATTCGACCTCACCGGAAAAGTCGCCCTCGTCACCGGCTGCAGGCGCGGCATCGGCTTCGCCATGGCGGAAGGCCTGGCCGAAGCGGGAGCCGACATCATCGGCGTCAGCGCCAGCTTGGAAGCGGGCAGCGCGATTGAAAATGCCGTCTCCGCCCTTGGCCGGACCTTCACGGGCTATCGATGCGATTTCTCCGACCGCCAAGCCGTGAAAGCCTTCGCCGCCCAAGTCCTCGCCACGCACGGCGTCCCTGACATCCTCGTGAACAACGCCGGCACCATCAAACGCAAGCCGGCCGCCGAACATCCCGATGACATGTGGTTCGAAGTCATCGACGTGAACCTCAACGCCCAGTTTCTCCTCAGCCGCGACATCGGCGCGAAAATGATCCAACGCGGCAGCGGAAAAATCATTTTCACCGCCTCGCTTCTCACCTTCCAAGGCGGCGTCACGGTTCCCGGCTACGCGGCCTCCAAGGGCGGCATCGGCCAGCTTACCAAAGCCCTCTCAAATGAGTGGGCTGGAAAGGGAGTGAACGTCAACGCCATCGCCCCCGGCTACATTTCCACCGATAACACCGAGGCGCTGCGCGACGATCCCGATCGCAGCGCGCAAATCCTCGCCCGCATCCCCGCCGGCCGGTGGGGGGAGCCGGCGGATTTCAAAGGCCCGGTCGTCTTTCTCGCCAGCGAAGCTTCCCGCTACGTTCACGGGGAAATTCTCGTGGTCGATGGCGGCTGGATGGGCCGGTGAATCCGCCGTTTTCAATCGTTTCGCGACGCCTGCGGAGACCGGCAGAGTGCGAATTTCGTTCAAGCCTGATCCGGTATAGCCCTATTAGGATTTTGTCACTAATTGGGATCGCGGGGGAGGAACGGGCCGTCATCTTCGCAAGGATTTCCAACCTCCCAACTCAACATACCATGTCATTTCAGAGTAAAATCATCACCGGACTCGCCTTAGGTTCTTTCGCCGCCACCGCTCAAGCGGTGACCATTTACGGACTAGGAACCGATGCCCGACTCTACAGCTTCGATTCGGCCACGCCGGGGACCGTTACTAACATCGGCCCTTCGGCTGGATTGGTGGATATCGATTTCCACGCCGCCAACAATCTGCTCTACGGAGTTTCCTCCACTGGCCTCGCCTACACCATTAACACGTCGAACGGTGCGCAGACATTGGTCACCACTCCGCTGAGCTCGCTTTCCGGTCTCAGGGCGATGGACTTCAATCCAGTCGTGGACAGAATTCGACTGGCTGGCGCGGGAAATTCTAATTTCCGACTTACACCCGATTTTCAGACGCCGGGTCCTGTGGCGAATGGAACCGTCAGTACCGACGGTAATTTCACGCCTCCCGGCTTCAGTGTGCTCGGAGTCGCCTACACGAATCCGTTTGATGGAACTGCCACGACCACTCTTTTCAGCGTCGGGGACAACGGAACCGCAGGAGCACTTTTCAGCCATTCAGGAGCTCCGACGTTCAACACGCTGACCCAAGTGGGTCTTCTTGGTTTCACCCCGGTGGGAGCGGGCTTCGACATCGATATCGCCGGTAACGGATATGCCTACGATGGGATCAATTTGCGGCAAATCAATCTCGGCACGGGTGTCGGAACAAACCTAGGCGCAATCGGCTTACCCGGCGGTGTGTCGCTGGATGGCCTCGCAGTGGTAATCCCTGAGCCATCCGCCGCCTTGCTTGGCAGTTTGGCCGGACTCGCCCTCCTCCGCCGCCGCCGGAACGCTTGAGTCTCCCGAATCTTCCGATACCTCGCCAGCTTCCCGCTCGGCGGGGTATTTTTTTGCCCAAATTTTGGCGTCATCAGAACAAACATCTTTGACGGAACGCAAAATCCCGCAGGTTGGAGAACCAACCTGCGGGACTTGCTTCAGAAAAAGTGGAGGCGAGGGGAGTCGAACCCCTGTCCGAAACGCCGTCAACACTGGCATCTACACGTTTAGCATGATGTCTGGAGTTTCGGACGGGCTGGGCCCTCATGCAGCGTTGCTCGTCCTAGGTGCCTGTTTGATCTCGGAAAACCGCCCGGTGCCCCGACGCTAATCCTAGCCTGCTAGGTGTTCGCCTTCCCCCTCAGCAGGTGTCGGGGTTCAGACGTGGTCGTCAATTAAGCGGCCAGTGCGAGCTCGTTAGAGTCTGCATTTGTTTGTTTTGAGCGGCTTTTTAAAGAGGCCAACCGTTCAACCTCTACGTGCAACCAGCGCGTCAAACATCCCGTCGAAACCAGAACGCCCCCGTCACTTGTGACGCCGTCAGGATGCACCGGAACCCGGATTGAGCAACCGTTATTCCTCAGCTCGCACGGGGTGCGTCCATCGGTCCATCAATCGAGTCGTGGAGCGGGGTGATCAACCCTTGGTTCAGGCGGTAGATCCAGCTGTGGATCGCCAGCTTCTGCCCGCGTTCCCAGGCGTCTTCCAAAATGGTCGTGCGGGCGACGTGGCGCGCCTGCGAGAGGACGTTCAGTTCGCACAGCCGATCCACGGCGGCATCCGGGTCGAGCGCGTGAAGTTCACTATGGTGCATGCGGCTCAACGACCGAATCCCCGCCAGCCAGTTGTCGATCATGCCGTGGCGGTAATTATCCAAAGCCGCCTTCACCCCGCCACAGCCATAATGTCCGCACACGATAATGTGACGAACCTTCAGGACATCCACCGCGTACTGGATCACCGCCAGCACGTTGAAATCGGTTTCGGCCACCACGTTCGCCACGTTCCGATGGACGAAAATTTCTCCCGGTGCCAGGCCGGTAATCTGGTTGGCGGGCACCCGGCTGTCCGAGCAGCCGATCCACAGATATTCCGGGTTCTGCTGGTCGGCCAGTTTGCGGAAAAAGTCGGGATCGTTCGCGCTGATTGATTTCGCCCAGGCGCGATTGTTCTCCAACAAGTGATTGAGGTGTTCCATTCGGCCCGATACAAAGAAAATGCTCCGGCCTAGTCCATCCTCGGTTCTTGGAAAATGAACGATTTTGTTCCATCCATCACCAGCTCCCGCGTGGGATAGGTCCTGCGCTTACCGGCGTAAAGTTCTCGCCACGCCAATCTCGTGTTGCGCCATAGCAAAATGACACCGGGGGGATTTTTTGATTTCGAGTGGTTGCGCCATAAGTCATGACACCCGGCGTTGTTTGGTTTTGGTTGGGGAGGTTGCTGGGAATGGTT
>JANMSI010000075.1:0-24765 GCA_031389115.1 Akkermansiaceae bacterium | reverse complement strand
CAGCTTCACGCAGCTTCTTCACGATTTCTTCAGGCTTGTGTCTCTTGCGTTTCATGGGGTTCTTCAGCGCCTTTCTCGCGCTTGAGAACTCTCATAGCAGATGGATCAATTCTTGGGGAGCATTCCAAGTTCTTTTGCCAGGACTGGAGACAGATACAAGGACTCCACAGTGGTTTCGTCCCTGCCCAACAATGTGGCTTGAGTCGAACGCCCGGCGGTGACCTCTACATGCATCAACTTCAAATACTCAGGCAACCGTTCCCCATACGATTTTTCTCCGGTTCGTCCGTCGTAGCTGATGGCGTAGCGCAAACCCCGAGAGTTCAAATCGTCGAGGGTCACCACGAAGTCATCGAATGTTAGTCCGGCAAAATATCGGGAATCGCGCTCACCGGAAGTTCCCTGATGATAAGGCGGATCCATGTAAATCACATCGTCATGTCCGACAGAAGCCAACACGTCCCGGAAGTCATGGGAAGTAACAATCGCTTTGCCACGCAACAACATGGAGATCCCCATGATATTTCGCCGCATCGTAGCGGGCTGGGTGCCCAGGCGGCGCTTGTCCGGGCTTTGATTGAAAAATCCGTCGTTGTTATAGCGAACGGCTCCTTTGATGCATCGCGCCAGCAGATACAAAAATAGTTTCGGATCCTGTGTCCGATTGAACTGTTCCCTTACCGTGTAATAATGCTCAAGCGCATCCATGGCATCGCTTTTCCACAATCCCACGTATGCGTCCACCAGTTCCTCCGGGCGGTTGATCATGAGGTTCAGCAATTCCGCCAGAGGCTTGTTCAGATCGTTCAACCAATACCGTTCCGACTTGGACCTTGCGGCGCATGCCAATGTCATCGCGGCAGAACCCGCGAAGGGTTCCACCAACCGCCTAAAACTGTTGGGCAAATAGGGAAGGATCAACGGCGCCAACACCCGCTTGCTGCCTTGGTATTGGAACGGTTGTGGAACTCTCATAAAATAACCGCCGAGCGGTTTGCAAATCCCTCTCCGGCTGCCTCACCGCGTCTTGAAATGCACGCTCGACCGTTGCAACGCGCCTTCCTGGCGGGTGTGAACGGTGAGCTTGTCGAGGTCGGCCAGCACCGAGATCGCCTTCCTGATGTTGTCCTTCTGCTCCTCCGGCAAAGGGGAACCCATCATCGCCTCGGCGTTCTCCTCGACGAGCTTGAGCGTTTCGTTAGAGTATTTCTCAAGGGCTTGAAAGTTCATGGTGAGCCAGAAACCGGTGCGGGTTTCCCCGCCGGATTCCGCCTTGGCGATCAGGTCGAGCGCGTGGTTCTTCGAGGTAGAGGCGGCGAACCATTTGTCGCCGACGGTGACCGATGGGACGAAGTCGTCGGTGAGAAACGGCATTGGGAAAAACCAGGTCGTGTTCCCGCTTCTTTCGGAGCTCATCGGCTTTTGCATCGGGATTTCCTGTCCGGTCATTTCGCTGATTTTCGCGAGTGTGCCAGTGAGGGTGGAGTTCATTTTGTCCCACGAGCCGGCAAGTTTGGCCCGGTCGGTCACCGGGGCGATGATTGAAATCCGCGGCACTTTGGCCTGATCCAGCACCGGTTGCGGAATCCCGGGAACGGCCGGAGCGCCGCCCTTCAAATCGATGACCGGCGCGCTTTCATTGCCGAGACTGCCGCCGAAATCATTGCTGAAGGCGTCCCACAGCGCCAAAAGATCCGACCGGAACTTGCCGTCGACCATCAGCGCCATTTCCTTAAACCGCGCCATTTCCTCCCCTTCCATCGGAGCTTCGGCCACTTTCATGGTCAGCGCGTAAGCAGCCTCTAACAAAGCTTCAAGGTAGTCGCGGGACTTCTCGTCGTAGGCGGCGTCTCCGGTTAGGTTGGCGAAGAGGACGACGTCTTCCGAATCTCCCAAACCGGCGAGTTTGTTAGCGGATTTTTGATCCACCATGCCGCTGTCCACGCCGCCGCAGGATTCGATTTTCAGGCCATCTTCGAGAAAGGCGACCGTGCAAAGCGAATCCACGCTCGTCAGCTTGCGCAGGGCGGCTTCCCGTTCCGCGACGATTTGCAGCATCGCCTCAAGATCGCGGGTGTCGCCGAGACCCTCGACTCCGGCCAGTCCGTCCCGCAGGCCGTTGGTCATGTCCGCGATTCCGCCTGCGGATTCCATCAGGTTTTCCATCGGTTCTTTTTGACCATAAACGAGGGCCGCAAGTTCCTTGGAGGCGTAGGCATCGCTGAAAGCGAGCGCGTCCGAAGCGACCATCGACTTGCCGAGGTCGGTCGTCAGCTTGAAGTCATCCGTGGAACCTCCGATGAAGAGGAGGACGTAGTCACCGACGGTGCCGCTGGCGATTACGAGGTCCTTTTTCGCCAGCACGGCGAGCAGTTGATCGACCGTCGCCGCATCGAGTTCCTCCTCCATGCTTTCCCGCTCCTCGGCCATGGTGGCGGAGACTTTGGCACCCAGGATTTTGACGCCTTCGAATTTGAGACCCGCGTTCTCGAGGATCACGGGTTCGACCATTCCCTCAAGCATGTTCACGTTGGCCACCAGCGCCGCAAGTTGCTGCGCGGCGGCCGGGCGGTCCGCCTCTTTTGTCCGAAATGCCATGTACATCGGGGGCATCTTCGCCTTCTCAAACAGCGCGATGCCCGACTGCGGATCCTTGAGGAGATCCTTGAACAATTCCGGATCCTCGAACATTGAGTCGCCCAGCGGCGGCAGATTGCCGGATTTCATCGCCGCGCCAAATGCACGGGCGATAGAGCGCATCTGGAAATAGTTCATGCGGCGGGATGCGGTGAGCAGATGGCCGGTTTGCTCGCCCGTGGACTTGCCAAGCGCCAGCGTGAACTCGGTGCCGAACAAGGCGGCCGGACCCATCGGCTCGGTGGCGGCATCCGCCTCATTTTCCGGAGCTTCATCGACGCCCTCTTCTGAATCCATCTCCTCTGCCCCACCGCCCATTTCCTGCTGGATGAGCTTCCAAAGCCTGGTGCCTTTAAATCGGTTGGCGATCTTGGTGCCGTCGTAAAAAGACAGCAGCACCTCCGTGTCTTGCGGCAAGTGCTTCGCGAAGCCCAGCTTGGCGGCACGTTCCTCGGCGCTCAAGGCCGGTCCGCTGGTCACCGCTGCCACGGCGTCCTGAACTTTGGAAATCGCTTCGGCAACCGGGGATGGGACCTCCGGCGATTTCACGTCTTCCTTTTTCTTGCAAGCCCCGAGGGCCAGCGCCACCGCAGGGATCAACAGCCAGTTTGCTCGCTTTTTCATAGAGGCGGACAGCTAGAGCGCCGGAAAAGGATCTAGCAAGCAGATTGCCCCGGCGGCCCGGAGAAAATGCGGGTTAGGCCGAATTACTGGTCGCGCTTGCCGAGCGGGCGCACCCACATATTTCGGAATTCCACCGGATCGCCGTGATATTGGAGCCGCAGTGGTGCTGATTCCGGATGGGTCGGCGGATAGCTTGCCAAGGACTTATGCTGGGTAGGGCCGAGGTAGGATTCGCCGTGTTGGAGCACCACGCCGTTGTGAAACAGCGTGATTTTTGCGGGTTTCACCACCTTGCCACCTTCGTAAACCGGCGGCTCGAAGGCCAGGTCGTAACTCTGCCACTCGCCTTGCGGGGACGTCGCGTTGACCAGCGGTGGAAGCTGGCCGTAGATCGCGCCAGCCTGGCCATCCGGATAGGTCGGGTTTTTGTGACTTTGGAGGACCTGCACTTCGTAAAGACCCATCATGAAAACACCGCTGTTACCGCCCCCCTGGCCTTCCACCTTGCGGCCTGCGGGCATTCTCCATTCGAAGTGCATTTGGATCGCCCCGAAGGATTGCTTGGACTGGATGTCGTTCCCTGCCGCGACCATGGAGCCGTCAATCACCTTCCAGCCCGGCGTCCAGGCATCGAGTGATTTCCCGTCGAAAAGGACGATCGCGTCCGATGGCGGTTTCACCGAAATCGCCCCGCCTGTCGTGACCATCGGCGGCTGCGGACGCGCGGGATCGTGCACGACATAGGGCACGCCGGGGAGTTTCGGCCCGTCCGGGTAGCCATGAATTTCCGCCTGCACCTCACCAAACGCTGCAAAACTGGAAACGATCATCAATGGATTTACTTTCATGATGTCCCCAAAACGCCAGCTCACTGCCGTTCTTTCAAGTCTTATTACATGCGGGTTGCGGTAGCGGCCAGCGTGTGGATGCTGGTCGCAGCCCGACGACCATGGCAACCACGACCACCCCGCCGCCCCGCAACGATCTTTTCCCCTTCGAACTCGTCCGTCCGGAACTTGAGCGGGTGGAAATGTCCATCCGCGAGCAAGTCCGTGGGTTCGACCCCGCCGTCGAACCTTACGTCTCCTACATTTGCAACACCTCCGGCAAGCGCATCCGCCCCGCACTGGCGATCCTCGTCGGCGGCGCGGTCGGCGGAGTGACTGAGCGGCATTTGAAAATTGGCGTCATCCTCGAACTCATCCACATGGCCACGCTCGTCCACGACGACATCATGGACGGCGCGAACACCCGCCGGATGGTCCCCACCGCCAACGCGAAATGGGGCAACGCGCTCTCTGTCCTGTTAGGCGACGTGTTGTTTTCCCACGCGCTGACCTTGGCCACCGATTTCGACAGCATCGACATCTGCCGGAAGGTGGGAAACGCCGCCCGCGAAGTTTGTCAGGGGGAAATCATCCAGACCCAGCGCCGCTTCGATCTCACCTTCACCAAGGCCGAGTATTTCCGCGTCATCGAGATGAAAACCGGCGCGCTCTTCGCCGCCGCCACCGGAATTGCCGCCAACCTCTCCGGGCTCGATGCCACTACCGAGGCCCGCCTGCACAGCTATGGCATGAAACTCGGCACCGCCTATCAGATCTACGATGACTGCCTGGACCTCGTCGGCTCCGAGGAAATCGTCGGCAAAACCCTCCGCACCGATCTCATCAAAGGCAAGCTCACCCTGCCCATCCTCAACCTATTGGAAACCGCTTCCGAAGCCCAGCGCATCAAGCTCAACAAGCGCATACTCGATCAGGAACCGCTCGACCTCCCCGTCCTGCTAGGCATCGCCGAATACGAGGGCGCGATCGAAAGCGCCGTGGACACCGCGCTTGCCTTGCTAGCGGAAAGCCGCAACGACCTTGCCCCGCTCGGGAAATCCATCCACGCGGACGCGTTAGCGCAAATCACCTGGTTTCTTGCCGGGTTGCTAGAAAAATGCCGGAGATAGCAGAATCCAGAGACCAGAGAAGAAACGAAGACGAAAACGTTATCTCCGTTCATCTGAATCCTCACCTCCCTTGGTCTGGACTCTTGTATCTTGATTCTTGATTCTCACCTCCATGTCCATCCTAACACCCCGCAAACTCCTCATCATCGGCGGCGGATTCGCCGGGCTCGAGTGCGCCAGCAGACTGGCCAACGACAAGCGCTTCGAGATCACTTTGGTCGATCGCACGAACCACCATCTCTTCCAGCCCCTTCTCTATCAGGTCGCCACCGCTTCGCTCGCCGCGCCGGACATCGCCCGCTCGATCCGCCAGATCCTCGCCGATGCGAAAAACGTCACCGTCCTGATGGATGAAATCACCGGTATCGACACCGCCGGGAAAAACGCCACCGGCAGTTCCGGCACCATCTATCGCTACGATTACCTGTTACTGGCCGCTGGCGCCCGGACCGGCTATTTTGGCCATGATGAATGGGCGCAGCACAGCCTCGGCCTCAAATCCATCGCCGATGCCCAGAACATCCGCCGCACCGTTCTCTCCAATCTCGAACGCGCCGAACTCACCACCGACGAGGCCGAACGCGGACGACTCATGACCGTCGCCATCGTCGGCGGCGGCCCGACCGGCGTCGAGCTGGCCGGAGCCTTTGCCGACCTCGTTCACCGCTCGTTAAAATCCAACTTCCGCCGGATCGACACCAGCAAGCTCCGCATCATTCTCATCGAGGGCTCCGAGCTCATCCTCGAGGCCTATGATGCCGAGCAGAGCGCCTACGCCCGCCAGCGCTTGGAAAATCTCGGCGTCGAAGTGCGCAACAACACCCGCGTCACCAACGTCCGGGACGGCGCGCTCGATTTCAAGGACGGCACCGTCCTCGAAGCCTCCGCCATCATCTGGGCGGCGGGCGTCGCCGCCAGCCCTCTAACCGCCAGCCTCGGCGTCCCCACCGACCGCGGCGGGCGCATCACTCCCAACCCCGATCTATCCGTTCCCGGCCATCCCGAAATTTTCCTCGCCGGCGACCTCGTCAGCATGAAGGACATCGACGACCAGATGGTCCCCGGCGTCGCCCCCGCCGCCGTCCAGATGGGCGCGCACGTTGCCAAGGTCCTCAGGGAGGAACTCCGCCTGGAAAAGGGCGGGTTCGCCGATCGCAAGCACGACCTTCGCCCGCGCTTCGACTACTTCGACAAAGGCATGATGGCAATCATCGGCAAAAACTACGCCGTCGTGAAAGCCGGGAAAATGCGCCTCCAGGGCTTCATCGCCTGGCTTGCCTGGCTGTTTATTCACATCACCTTTCTGGTTGGCTTCCGCAACAAACTCGCCGTCCTGCTAGGCTGGGCCTATTCCTACATTATCAACAATCCCGAGGCGCGGATCATCGTGAACCCACCGGTGGCGGTTGAGCCCGGGAAGGTGCCGCTGGCTTAGAGCTTGGATTAATAGGTTCTGCTGCCGCCTGTCAGCCTGCTGGCGCGGGGCGGTGCGGCCATCGGCAAAAGGCGGACCGCAGCAGGCTTCGAATCCAGAGCGGCAGCTGGCTGCACGCAGTCCAAGGTGGAGGATCCTCGCTCGTTAGTTGAGTTTCACGGTGACCTCTTGCTTGGTCTCCATCGTCACGCCTTTAAGTCCCTTGAGCAGTTCCATCGCGGCGGCGGGATTGTCCTTGGGGGCCTGATTGAGTTTTTTGATGATGTCGGGATTCTCGAGGAGCTTGCCCATTTCCATGTCCACGAGAGTGATGGTATTCGCTTCGCGGTGGGTGGCGTCGGTCCCGGCGATGCCGGAGTCGATGACAAGTTTGAAGGACATTTTCATATCACCTAACATCTGTTTCATCATCGCTTCCATCTGCGGGTTGTCATCAAGCTCGGTGGCGGGAACGGCGGCGGGTTTTTCCGGTGCTGGCAGGGTCAGTGTGAGAGTGTCCGCGGCATAGGAGAAGGTAACGGGCTTTTGCCTGGCTCCCTCAGGTGCTTGATCGCCCATCGGCGACATGCTGGTCATACCCTCGCTGGTGGAAACCTTGAGCTTGTTGATATCGGCGAAGCGATAGGTGGTTCTCGCGCCCTTGTTGCCCTTGATATCGAGCGGCTCGCTCTTCTCGAAGGTGACGCCTTCGCCGAGGGTGGCGGCCTTGGCCTTGGCCTTTTCCGCGGAAAACATGTCGGCGAGAGGGTCCTTGCCGGCATCGCCACCGATCGCGGCCATTTGGTCCATCATGGCCATCATTTGGGCACCGAGGGTGGTCTGCTCGACGAGCATGCCGCTGCCGTCCTTGTTGAGGTGGATGGTGGTTTCGCTCTGCAAACATCCGGGAAGGACGAGGGCGGCGAGAGTGGATGAAAAGGCGAGGAGCAAGCGTTTCATGGAATTATTTTTGGAGGTTGCACCACCTATGAGTTGGGCGGTGGCGGGAATCAAGTTCACAGATTTCGGGGAAAAATTTGTCCGTTGCCACCCGGACGGGGCTGTTCAAGAATCCTCCCGCCGATGGCCGATCTAACCCCCGCTGTTGAAATCAAGGATCTGGTGAAGGATTTCAAAACGTCGTTCCGCAAGCAGATGCTGCGGGCGGTGGACGGGGTGTCGATCCGGATCATGCCGGGCGAGGTTTACGGGTTAATCGGGCCGAACGGATCGGGAAAATCGACGACGATGAAGGCATTGTTAGGGCTGGTGGCTCCGACAGCGGGGAGCTGCGCGATTTTCGGCAAGGATTCGCTCAAAGTGGATTCGCGCAACGACGTGGGTTTCCTGCCGGAAAATCCGTATTTCTACAAACACCTGAGCGGCGCGGAGACGTTGCGGTTTTACGGTCGGCTTTGTGGGTTGAAGGGAAAAATTTTGAAGGACCGGGTGAGTGAATTGCTGGAGTTGGTGGATCTGGAGGGCGCGCGGGATCGGCGGCTGGGCGGCTATTCGAAGGGGATGCTCCAGCGGATCGGGCTCGCGCAGGCGCTGGTGCAGGAACCGCGTTTGGTCATTTTGGACGAGCCGACAGCGGGCGTGGATCCCATCGGCTCACGCCAGATTCGCGATCTGATTTTCACGCTGAGGGAGCGCGGGATCACGGTTTTCCTGTGCTCGCATCTGCTAGAGCAGGTGCAGGAAGTCTGCGATCACGTCGGGATTATTTTCAAAGGCAAGCTGGTGAAGGAAGGCCGGCTGGAGGACTTGATTGCGATCGAGGATCAGACGGAAATCGTGCTGAAGGACGCGAGTCCCGAGCTGATTTCCCAAATTACCGCGCTGGTCGGAGCCACGTCGGGGGCCTCGCTCGTGCGCACCGGGAAACCGCGGACCACGCTTGAGCGACTGTTCCTCCGCGCAACCACGACTGGAGACGACCGATGAGTAGCACAACTGATAGAACTTCGCGAGGCTCACACGTCAGCCGCATTCTGGTGATTGCCGGGCACGCTTTCACTCAATTGATGCGGATGAAGGTGTTCTATTTTCTCGGCGTCTTCGCGGTGATCGCCATCGCCAGCAATTTCTTCGATCTGCCCCAGCACGAGGGGCCGGAAGCGGCGGGACTCAACGTCTTGCGCTCGATCAAAAGTTGGTCGCTGGGGACGATGACGTTGTTTTCCGTGGTGCTGTCCATCGTGGCGACCGCCCTGCTGCTGCCGAAGGACGTGGAAGACCGGACGCTCTACACGATTTTGGCGAAGCCGGTGCCGCGGATCGATTATCTGGCGGGAAAATTGTTAGGAGTGCTGCTGCTGGTGTTCGTCTCGCTGGCTTTGATGGATGTCCTGATGACGGTGGTGCTGCAGATCCGCTCGACGATCGTGCTGCATGAAATGCTCGCACTGGCTCAGGCCCAGGGTTGGTCGCAGGAAGCCATCGACTCCATACGACAAGAAACAGCGGCCAACGGCGCGACCTGGTCGTTGCAAGGCGCGGTGTTCGCGGTGTTCCTGCGGGCCTCGGTCATGGCGTCGCTGGCGCTGCTTATCTCGACGTTTTCCACCAGCACGCTGTTTACGACGATCATCAGTTTTCTCATCTATTTCATCGGCCACTTCCAAGCGGACGCGCGGGACATCTATCTCCAGTCCGGTCAGGCCGGCGAAGGGGTCTTCGTTCGCATGGCGTCGCTGGTGGTGTCGTTGGTGCTGCCGGATTTCCAAAATTTCAACGTGATCGATGCGGTGATCCAGGGTCAGACGATGCCTCTGGCGATCCTCGGCAAGCTGACCTTGATCGGGCTTTATTACGCGCTGTTTTTCACTGCCGCGTCTTGGATGGTGTTCGCGAAAAAGGAATTCTAACGCCATGAAAACCTGGCAGCGGAACGGAATCCTAACAGTCGCCCTGCTGGCCTTCGGCGCGGCGCGCATGCCGTTCGAAGCCGGCCTTGCCAAGGAACTCCGCACGGCCGGCCTGACTCCGCCGGCGATGGAGATCGCCACCCGCGACAAGATCGGCCAGACCAGCTCGGCCGTGGCGCTCGGCGGTTTGCGGACGTTGGTGGCCACGTTTCTGAACTTGCGCGCGTTCGGGTTTTTCGAAGAGCAGCGCTGGGATGACGTGGCGGAAACTTATGAAACCATCGTCGATCTGGCCCCCAGGACGCCCTACTATTGGGAAGCCGGATTTTCACACTCCGCCTACAATGCGGCATCCTACTACATCAACGATTCCACGCTGCCCGCGCTGCGGCGGCGGGAAGCGTGGCGGAACTCGATCCTTCGCGGCCGGGCGTTCCTGGAGCGCGGCATCCGCAACAATCCCGACGACTGGGGCCTGTTTGCGGAGCTGGGCCGCCTGCTCGCGGACTCGAACAAGTTTCCCGCCTTCCGAGATCCCGCCAAAACGTTCGCCGACTCCGCAGAGGCTTATCGGCGAGCGGCGGCTACGGGCAAATCCCTCAGCTACGTGCGCCGGGCCGAGCTCTACTCGCTCTCCCGGGTCCGGGGAAAAGAGCGTGAAGCCCTCGCCCTCGCGCGAACGCTCCATGCCGATCCAGCAAACCGCGTCCCCACCTTGATGAAACTTCTGTTGATTCTCGAGGCCTTCGAAAATCCGGCGATGGACACCGCCAAGCGCGCGATCGAAATCTACGGCACCCCGGAAAAAGCCTACGAAGTCTTGTCCAGCCATTGGCAGCGGACGCGCGAGCGCTACCCGGTTTACGGCGTGGCCGCCGGGCTGGAGTCGCTGGAAAAAATGTTAGCGGTGCCCGCGGAGAAAAGCGTTTTCAACAAACCCCTGCAGGCCCCCGCAGGTCCGGACGATTGGTTCGAGGAATAGCGCTTCCGGGTTTCCTCTCGACAGAGCACCCTCATCCGACAAACTCCCCCTCCCCTTCCCAGATCATCCATGCGGATCGCACTTTTCGGTGACATACATGCCAATTTAGAAGCCCTCGAGGCCGTCCTCGATGACGCTTCGAAGCAGGGTGTGACCGACTACGTCTGCATGGGCGACGTGGTCGGCTACAACGCGGATCCCGCCGCCTGCCTGGAGATCGTCAGGGCGATGGATTGTCCGACGGTGAAGGGAAATCACGATGAGGACGCTTCGGGAAATCATTCGCTCGACACCATGAATCCGGTGGCCGCCGCCGCCTTGGAATGGACCCGCAAGCAGCTCAGTGAAGAGCAGCGCCTGTGGCTCACGCGGCTGCGGATGGTCCGCCAGGTTTCGGATTTCACGGTCGTCCACAGCACGCTCGACCAGCCGGCGCACTGGAATTACGTGACCAACCGCTTCGACGCGATGTCGAATTTTTCCTATCAGTTCACCCAGCTCTGCTTCCACGGCCACACTCACGTACCGCGGGTTTATGTGAAATCCGACAAGGTCCAGGAAGTCCCCGCGGACTCGGTGGCGATCGAGGCCGGCTCGAAATATTTCATCAACGTCGGCTCGGTCGGCCAGCCGCGTGACGGCGACTGGCGCGCCTGCTACGCCATCTTCGACCTCGACCACAACCTGGTGGTCTTCCGCCGCGTGGAATACGACATCGCCAAAACCCAGGCGAAAATCATCGCCGCCAATCTGCCGCCGATGCTGGCCGAGCGGATCATGGAAGGGCGCTGATTTCTATTCTAACGCAGGAATGCTTCATGTAGCCCGCCGTCCACGGTGATGACCTGGCCGGTGGTTTTGCTTAGGCGCTGCGAGACGAGCAGGAAATACGCCTCCGACTGATCGGCCGGCGTGATCGGGGCCTTCGTCAGAGTCCGGTCGGCGTAAAACTGCGCGAGCTTGGTCACCAGCGATTCCGTTTCCTCGTCGTCGCTGTAGGGAATGTTGTATTTCGCGAGCGAGCCGATGACGCGGTCCCGTGGAAACATCGCGGAACCTTGCACCACGGTCGCCGGAGCGACGCCGTTGACGCGAACCAGCGGCGCGAGTTCGATGGCGAGCTCACGGACGAGGTGGTTCGCGGCGGCCTTGGACGTGTCGTAGGCGAGCGAGCCCTTTTTCGCGACCGCGGCGTTGGCGGAAGTCGTTAGAACGAGGTTGCCGCGCAGGCCTTGCTCTTTCCAAGTCTTCGCAGCCTCGTCGGCGACGAAATAGGAGCCGGTGACGTTGATGCCGAAGGTGAGCGCCCACTTGTCGTCGGGAATGTGGCCGCTGGTGTCGCTCGGCACGAAGATCCCCGCGGTGACGCAGATGTGGTCGAAGCCGCCATAGGCCAGCGCGACCTCATCGAGCATTTTGCGGATGCTGGCGCGATCAGTGATGTTGGCCGCGAGGCCGATGGCCGGGCCGCAGTTAGAAATCCCGCTGCCGGCGACGCCGATGCCCACGCCATACTTGTCGGTGATTTCCTTGGCGGTCGCTTGCGCGGCTTCGGCATTGAGGTCCACGCAGACGATGTGCGCGCCCTCCCTCACAAGGCGATGCGCGGTTTCCTTGCCGATGCCGGAACCGGCGCCGATGACGATGACGATCTGGCGGGCAAGCTCCTTTTCCGCGGGCATCCGCTTGAGCTTCGCCTCTTCTAGCAGCCAGTACTCGATGTCGAATGCTTCCTGCTGCGGCAGCGAGACGTAGGTGTCGATGGCCTCGGCGCCGCGCATGACTTCGACTGCGCAATTGTAAAACTCGGCGGTGACGCGGGACTCGGACTTGTCCTTGCCCCACGCGATCATGCCGAGGCCGGGGATGAGCACGACGGTCGGATTCGCGTCGCGCTGGGCGGGCGAGTTGGCGTGTTTGCACATTTCATAATACTCGGCGTAGTCCTCGCGGTAGGCCTCGAGGCCGGCGGCGAGCTTGTTTTTGAGATCGGACGCATCTTCGGTTTGCGGGTTCCAATCGACGTAGAGTGGCTTGATCTTGGTGCGCAGGAAATGGTCCGGGCAACTGGTGCCGAGTTCGGCAAGGCGGGCCGCGTCGTGCGAGTTGACGAAGCGCAGGATTTTCTCGTCGTCCTGCACGGTGCCGACGAAACGCTTCTCCTTGGAGACCTGCCCGCGCAGCCATGGAAGGACGGCGGCGAAGGTCGCGTTGCGCTGCTCGACAGCCAGAGTGGTATATTTCTGTCCGCCGAATGCCGTGGCGTCGCCACCTTTTTCGGCGTATTTCGCCTCGATGAAATTCGCGGCCTTTTCGATCAAATCCAAGGTGCGGATGTAACATGCCTTTTCGTCATCGTCCCATGAAATGAAGCCGTGCTGGCCCATCATGATGGCTTTCACCGCGGGTTGCTGCTCGGCGATTTCCTGCATCGCTAGACCCAGCTCGAAGCCGGGGCGCATCCACGGCACATAGGCCATTTCGCCGTCGAAAATTTCCTGCGTGAGCGCTTCGCGGTTGGCCGAGGCGGCGATGGCGATGATCGCGTTCGGGTGCATGTGATCGACGTGCTTGCCGGGCAGGAAGCTGTGCAGCGTGGTGTCGATGGACGAGGCGCGCGGATTCAGATTGAAGGTGGCGTGGGAAAACATGCCGACCATGTCGTCCTCGGCTTGCGACTTGAGGCCCTTGTCCGGGCGGGCGGCGTAAATGTTGCGGAGGTCGAGCAGCTTCTCCTGATAGAGCGACGAAAAATTCTCGCGGGTGCTGGTGCGCAGGTCGCCGCCGGAGCCCTTGACCCAGAGGACTTCCGTGTCCCGGGCGGACAACGGATCTTTTTCGAGGATCTTGGCGGAGGTATTTCCGCCGCCGGTGTTGGTGATGCGCTGGTCGCTGCCGAGGAGATTCGAGCGGTAAATCAGGCGGCCGACAGGATCGAGGGAGGAAGCTTTTGCGTCGTCCCAAAGGAAATTAACGTGATGGTAGTTGGACATAAGGTGGCTTTGTTTTGTTGGTTTTGTTTGACCCGTCAATGACAATTACCAATCTTTCCCAAGGTTTCGCAGAATTACACAGACCATGCTTCCTATTGATCGACACCGCAGAATTTTGCAGCTCCTCACCGGGGCAGCCTCGCTCAGGACGACAGAAACCGCCGCTGAACTGGGAGTGACGGACGAAACAATTCGCAAGGATTTCGAAACCCTCGAAAAACGCGGCGAACTGATCCGCACGCACGGCGGTGCCAGCCGGCCGGAGCGGATCCGGGGGGAGCTGCCGTTCACCCAGCGCCAGGCGATCCGGCGAGAGGAAAAACGGCTGATCGCGCGTATCGCCGCGGGCCGCATCCAGGCGAATGAAACCATATTCCTCGATGCGAGTTCCACGGTGCTGACGCTCACGGAATTTCTGCCGGACCTTCCGCTGACAATTCTAACAAACGCGCTGAATGTCTTCACCGCGCTATCCGATCGACCGAATCTCGACCTGATTTGCACCGGTGGACTGTATGATCCGAAATCGCGATCGTTCTTCGGTCTAACCGCAGAAAAGTCGCTCCAACGCTACAACATCCACCGCATGTTTTTCTCGGGAAACGGCCTGCATCTCGAGCGTGGCTTGAGCGAGAGCAATTCCCGGCAGGCAGCCTTTAAAGAACGCGTGGTCGCCAATGCAGACGACGTGGTCTTTCTAGCGGACCACTCGAAGCTGGGACAAAAATCGGCATTCTTTTTCGCTGAGGTTGCGGACTTGAGCTGTCTGATCACGGACAGAGCGGCTGATCGTGAATTCGTCCATCAACTGCTAGAACGCGGAGTGGAGGTCTTGCAGGGTCCCGCTTCGGCGTGAGGGAATGGGATTTGACCGCAGAGATCACAAAGGACACAGAGATCATTTGGATTTTAGGGGGTGGGGACGTCCCGTCCCCACGCATGGACGAGACGTCCATGCCCCCTATGTTCTAAATCCGCAAATTCGCGTGGACGGAGAAATCATCATCACCAATCGCCCAATCTCACATCTCTGTGTTCTCTGTGTTCTTTGCGGTTAGGTAATATCGACCCTACAACTTCAGGAAATTTTCAAGCAGCCGTTTCCCATCCTGCGTTAAAATCGACTCCGGGTGGAACTGGACTCCGTGCACCGGGTGTTCCTTGTGCATCAGCCCCATGATCTCGCCTTCTTCAGTCCAAGCGGTGATTTCGAGGCAATCGGGTAGAGTCTCCCGCTTCACAATGAGTGAATGATAGCGGGTGGCTTCGAAGGGACTGGGCATCCCACCGAAGACGCTTTTGCCGGAGTGATGGATCGGCGAAGTCTTGCCGTGCATGAGTCTATCAGCACGGACCACGTCTCCGCCATAAACCTGCCCGATAGACTGGTGGCCGAGGCAAACCCCCAGGATTGGGATCGTCGTGCCCAGTTCCTTGATCAGCTCGCAGGAAATCCCTGCTTCGGTAGGCGTGCAGGGGCCGGGTGAGATACAGATGCGCTCGGGCTTGAGCGCCTTCACGTCATCCACCGTTAGAACATCGTTGCGGAAAATCTTCATCTCCGCACCGAGCTCGCCGAAGTATTGGACGAGGTTGTAGGTGAAGGAGTCGTAGTTATCGAGAATGAGGAGCATGGAAAAAGGAATACAGTAAGATTTTTTCAACCGCAGATGGACGCAGATGAACGTTAATAAGAGAAGATATTGGTTCCGGTTTCTTATCTTTTCTTCCATCTGCGTTTATCTGCGTCCATCTGCGGTTTAAATCTCTTCTTAATTGTTAGGACCAAGTGTCCGGGCAAGGGCGATCGCCCGGAGCATGCCTTTCGCCTTGTTGACGGTTTCCTCGTATTCGGAGGTCGGATTGGAATCGGCGACCACGCCCGCACCCGCCTGCACATAAGCTTTGCCGCCCTTGAGCAGGCAGGTGCGGAGGGTGATGCAGGAGTCGTGCGAGCCGTCGAAGCCAAAATAACCGACCGCGCCCGCGTAGGCGCAACGTTTGTTTTTTTCAAGCGAGTTGATGATCTGCATCGCCCGGATCTTGGGCGCGCCGCTGACGGTTCCCGCCGGGAACGTGGCCCGCAGCACGTCGTAGGCGCTGTGCGACGGATCGAGCTCGCCGGAGACATTGGAAACGATGTGCATCACATGGCTGTAGCGCTCGATGATCATAAAATCATCGACGCTGACCTTGCCATGTTTTGCAATGCGGCCCACGTCGTTGCGGGCGAGATCGACCAACATGAGATGCTCGGCGCGCTCCTTGGGATCCGCCAGCAGATCGGCGGCGAGGGCGTCATCCTCCTCCGGCGTTTTTCCCCTCCAGCGGGTGCCGGCGATCGGGCGGATGTCGATGCGCCCTTGGATCGAGCGGACATGAACTTCCGGCGAACTCCCGACGAGGGCGAAATCCCCAAGCTCGAGGATGAACATGTAGGGTGACGGATTGACCAGCCGGAGCGCCCGATAGAGATCCACCGCCGGGCGGTCGAAATCGGCCTCGAACCGCTGGCTGGGGACAAATTGAAAGATGTCTCCGGCGGCGATGAACTCCTTGCCCTCGCGGACCATCGCCTCGTATTCCGCCTGGGTGGTATTGCTCCGCGCCTCGACCGGCTGGACATCCACCAGTCCGTTGAGCGCCGTCACATGCAGCGGGCGGTTTAGAATTTCCACCATCGCCGCGATCCGCCCGCGGGCTGCGGCGTAGGCTTGCTCGGGCGAGGAAAATTCGTCGATGAACGCATTCGCAATCACTTGGAGGCGGCGAAGCCGGTGGTCGAATACCAACAACGTATCGGCAAGCATGAACATCGCATCGGGAATGCCGATCACGTCCGGCGGCGGCGGGCCAAGCGTCGGCTCGAACTGTCGAACCGCGTCGTAGGAAAGATAGCCGACCATCCCGCCGGAAAATTGCGGCAACGCGCCGTGGGTGACCGGCCGGTAAGGCGCCATTTCCCGTTCAAGCGCCGCCAGCACGTCATCCTCCGCGACGAACGTGCGAACTTTCGATCCTTCGCGGATGGTGATTTCCTTTTCCCGAGCTTCGAAAACCAAGCGCGGCCCGCTCCCGACAATCGACCAGCGCCCGCCCTTTTCCGAACTCTCGGCGCTCTCCAGAAGGAACGAATGGCGGTTGTCCCGCAACTTCAGATAGGCGGACAACGGAGTTTCGAAATCCGCTGCAAGCTGGGTGTAAACGGGCACGACATTGCCCCGTTTCGCCAGCTCGGCGAAGGCTTCCAACGATGGTTCGACCGGGATGGAACTCACAAGGCGGCGAAGCATGGCCGGGAAATCCGACAGGGCAAGCCCGGAGGAAGAGCTCCCTGGAGCACCATTATTTCCGCTCCAAATACATCCTCGAGCCGATCACATACTTGTCCGCCCAGCCCCGGATCTTCATTTGCTCGTCCACTGATAACGTCCTAACCACCTTGGCCGGCGAGCCTAACACCAATGACCCCGGCGGAATGATGGTCCCGCCGGTCACCAGCGCTCCCGCACCGACGATTGACCGTTCCCCGATCACCGACCCGTCGAGCACGATCGCCCCCATGCCGATGAGCACCTCGTCCTTCACCGTGCAGGCATGCAAAATCGCCGAGTGCCCCACGGTCACGAGCTCGCCGATATAACAGCCGTAATCGTCCGCCAAATGAATCACCGCATTGTCCTGCACGTTGGACTTGGGGCCGATCACGATTTCGTTGATGTCGCCGCGCAACGTCGCGTGATACCAGACGCTCGCCTCTTCATGCAACGTCACCCGCCCGATCACATCCGCACTTGCGGCAATGAACGCGCTTTCATGAATGGATGGGGAAAAACCCGCGAACGTCTCGATGGCCATGCGGGAAATTAAGAGAACCTGCCGAACATCGCAAGCCGACGCTCCGCGATCATCAACGAGGGTCGGACTCCGGCCGACCTGGGTGGACCGAAGTCCCACCCTCCATATCTTGTCCTCGACAAGAATTCCTGCTCCCGACACAAGCGGCGTCATGAAAAAAACCTTTCCCCTCACCGCTTCGAATCATCAGCCGCCCCGCGTGGTCGAGCAGATCAAGAGCGACGTGCGCAAGTATATCAGACGCGAGCGCAAGAAGCCGTTGCCGGAAGGCGTGGATTTTTGGGACTTCGACTGCAAGGTCGGCCAGGGCGATGCAGCTCCGGAAACCAAGCACGTCGAGGAACTCGTCCCCGCCATCGACGCGGCCGCGGCGGGTGAATGCGCATCGGTTTACATCGAGATCCTCGCCAAGCCCGGCCACCGCACGAGCAAGGGCGGGGATTGAGGCCTTTCCGCTTCACGAACTCACGGGCTGTCGCTAAGAAGCAATCCACGATGCTCGAAACCCCAAGACCCCCAGGGAAACTGATGGCCGCCAACCGCGGCGAAATTGCGATCCGGATTTTCCGCGCGGCCAACGAACTCGGTCTGCGGACTGTATCGATTTTCGCCGAGGAGGATCGTTTCTCGATCCATCGCTTCAAGGCCGACGAAGCCTATCAGCTCGATTCCTCGAAAGGTCCGGTCGGCGCGTATCTCGACGTCGAGGGCATTGTGACCCTGGCGAAGCAGAAGGGCGTGACGATGATTCACCCGGGCTATGGATTTCTATCGGAAAACGCCACGTTCGCCCGTGCCTGCGCCCGCGAGGACATCGTGTTCATCGGCCCGTCGCCCGACCTGTTGGAAAACACGGGCGATAAAACGGCGGCCCGCGCGCTTGCCCACACCTTCAACGTCCCCACCCTGCCGGGCACCGTGGAGCCGATCACGGATGCGGATCAGGCGCTGACCGTGGCGCATCAGATCGGATTCCCGCTGATCATTAAGGCCGCGTTCGGCGGCGGCGGACGCGGGATGCGGGTGGTGGAAAAACCATCGCAATTACACGGCCTGTTAGCCGAGGCGCAGAACGAGGCTCTCAACGCATTTGGCAATAATGCGGTTTTCCTTGAGCGCTACATTTCCCGCGCCAAGCACATCGAGGTCCAGATCCTCGGCGACCAGCATGGCAACGTGGTTCATCTTTACGAACGTGACTGCTCCGTGCAGCGCCGCTATCAGAAAGTCGTCGAGGTCGCGCCCGCGATGCACCTCGACCCGCGGGTGAGGAAGGAACTTTGCGACGCTGCCGTCGCGCTGGCGAAAGGCATCGGCTACGACAATGCGGGCACCGTCGAATTTCTCTACGACATGGACAAGAACGACTGGTTCTTCATCGAGATGAACCCGCGGATTCAGGTCGAGCACACGGTCACCGAATGCGTGACCGGCATCGACTTGGTCCGCTCACAGATTCTCGTTTCCGCCGGGCACACGCTGTTTGGAGAGGAAATTGCGATTCCGCCGCAGGAGCAAATGCCGTGCATCGGCTTCGCCATCCAGTGCCGCGTCACCACCGAGGACCCGGAGAAAAACTTTTCTCCCGACTACGGGCGGATTCTCAACTACCGCTCGGCTGCGGGGTTCGGCATCCGGTTAGATGCTGCGTCCGGCGATGCCGGTTCGGTCGTCACGCCGTACTATGACTCCATGTTAGTTAAGGTCACCGCGACGGGCCGCGATTTCCCGACGGCCTGCCAGCGCATGGACCGCGCGCTCCGCGAGTTCCGCATCCGCGGGGTGAAAACGAACATTCCCTTTCTCGAAAACGTCATCGCCGACGAGACCTTCCGCAGCGGTCAGGCGCACACCAAGCTCATCGACACCAAGACCGAGCTGTTCCAATTCAAGCGCCGCCGCGACCGCGCGACCCGCACGCTTTCCTATCTATCAGACATCACCCTGAACGGAAATCCGACCGCGAAAGGCTGGAAACCCGAAGCCGCCATGCCCAAGGCCGTGGTTCCTAACTCGCTCGTCATCGAACACCAGGCGAAGGTCCCCAAGGGCAGCCGCGATGTCCTGCTAGAGCTGGGTCCCGAGCGATTCGCGCAATGGATTCTCGCGGAAAAACGGCTGCTCATCACCGACACCACCTTCCGCGACGCGCACCAGTCGCTCATCGCCACGCGCATGCGCAGCTTCGACATGCTGCGGGTGGCCGAGGCGGTTTCGCACCGCGTCCCCGAGCTTTTCTCGCTGGAAATGTGGGGCGGCGCGACCTTCGACACGGCGATGCGCTTCCTCAGCGAGTGCCCGTGGGACCGCCTTCGCCGCTTGCGCGAAAAGGTGCCTAACATTTGCTTCCAGATGCTGTTCCGCGGCTCGAACGCCGTCGGCTACTCGAACTACCCGGACAACGTCGTCGCCGGCTTCGTCAAGCACGCCGCAGACTCCGGCATGGATATTTTCCGGATCTTCGACTCGCTGAATTACCTCCCTAACATGCAGGTGGCGATGGACGCCGTGCGCGACCACGGCAAGGCGGTCTGCGAGGCGGCGATCTGTTATACCGGCGACATCACCGACCTGCGGCGCGACAAATATTCGCTCAAATACTACGTGGACAAGGCCAAGGAGGTCGAGCGGATGGGCGCGCACATGCTCTGCATCAAGGACATGGCCGGGCTTTGCAAACCTCACGCCGCATGGAAATTAGTCAGCGCGCTCAAGGAGGAGATCGGCATTCCGGTGCATTTTCACACCCATGACACTTCCGGCATCAATGCCGCCTCCGTGCTCGCCGCGTCCAAGGCCGGCGTGGACATCGTCGATCTCGCGATCTCCTCAATGTCCGGCTCCACCTCGCAGCCCAATCTCAATTCCGTCGCTGCGGCGCTCGCCAGCACCGAGCGCGATCCCGGGCTGGACTTCGATTCGCTCAACGAATTCTCCGACTACTGGGAGCAGGTGCTCGCCTTCTATCAGCCCTTCGATTCCGCCCCGCGCTCGGGCACGGCGGAGGTTTACGAACACGAAATGCCCGGCGGCCAGTACACCAATCTCCGCGAGCAAGCGAATGCGATGGGCCTCGGCCACCGCTGGCGCGAAATCGCCCGCACCTATGCCGAGGTGAACCAACTCTTCGGCGACATCGTCAAGGTCACGCCGTCTTCGAAGGTCGTCGGCGACATGTGCATGTTCCTCGTCACCCGCGGCATCAAGGCCGCGGACGTGCCCAAGCTGAAACCCGGCTCCATCGACTTCCCGGAAAGCGTGATCGACATGCTGGCCGGCGGTCTCGGCCAGCCCGACGGCGGTTGGCCGGTCGCGGTCCAGCGGGTGGTGTTAGGAAATCGCAAGCCCACCACCAAGCGTCCCGGCGAGCTGGCGGATCCCATCGACCTCGAGGCCACCCGCGCCGAACTCACAACGAAGCTCGGCCGCCCCGCGAACGACGACGATCTCTACTCGCACCTGATGTATCCGCAGGTGTTCGCCGACTTCACCGCCTTCCGCGCGAAATACGACGACCTCAGCGGCCTGCCGACGCCCGCGTTTTTTTACGGCCTGCACATCGGCGAGGAAATCGAGATCGAGATCGATACCGGCAAGATTCTCATCATCAAACTCATCTCCATCGGCGAGGCCGACTCAGGCGGAAGGCGCGCGTTGTTCTACGAGCTCAATGGCATGCCGCGCGAATCCGTCGTCGCCGACAACTCGCTCAAATCCGTGAGCACCGCGTCCCGTAGGAAAGGCGAGCCGGGCAATCCCGCCCAAGCCTGCGCGCCGATGCCGGGAATGGTCACCGAGGTTGCCATTTCCACCGGCCAGGAGGTCAAGGCCGGCGACAAGCTGGTCATCCTCGAAGCCATGAAAATGCTCACCACCGTCAGCGCCAGCGCGGACGGCACCATTTCCGAGGTTCTCGTAAAAAAAGGCGACCAGGTGGACAGCGACGATTTGTTAGTTATCCTCACGCCCGCTTGATAGAGACCGATGCCGGTGTCCTGAGTCTCGCTGCCGAGACCAGGAGATTCGCGCGAAATAAATTTCTCGGTCCGGTGGAGAAATGTGGTTGGTTCTCTGCGTGACCTCTGAACTGACCAATCTCCTGCGCCGACGTGTGGCGACCATTGCAGATCATGCTTGGCGGGATCGCGACCCCGGCGGTCATCTTGAGGCACTCAAAAAGGTTTCAGAGGAAATCTCGGCTTGGACGCTGATCCATCGGACAAACGTTGACGCGCGGCTGCGGCACTATTTGAGCAATGCAAGTTATCAGAAAGCCTTGGAACACCTAGAGGCGGCCGAGGATTAAATCAGTCATTTTGAAAATTCTTTTCAAGGATTCCGGCCCTCGTTACGTATCGCGCAGCACATGAAACTGTTTTTCAACTTATTCGGAATGGCCGTCGCTGGCGGGTTAGGGTACCTGGCCGAACCGAGCTTGCGCTTCCAACTCACAGGGAAGCAGCCAACCGCTGTTGAAAAGGGAAAAAACACGAATGTGGTTCTCCAGATGCCCGGCGGCGCATTCGACCTCGCCAGCCTCACTCCCGACCAGCTTCCCCAGCGGGTGCTGCTAAACATCGACGTCAAAGTGGCGGACACGGCATCCGGTGTCACGATGAGCATCCAGGCGGGAAACCGGGTGAAACTGCTCCGCATCGAAGGCGGAAATGCGGTGGTCAGCCCGGGAGAAGGGAATTTCAACGGATTGGTGCCGATCACGGACACGGACCTCCTGCAGCAAATCGCCGCCAACCCGCCGACCGCCGCGAATCCTCCGGCAGTGACTCCGGTGAAAGCTGCGCCGGTCGAGGTGGTGAACGAGCCGATCACCCCGCCGATTGGGGATTCGACGGAGCCGGTGGCGGAGCCAGCGCCTGAGTCTGATCCTGTGATGGAGACCCCGGTGGCTGAGCCTCCGCCTGCTGGCCCGACCGACGCAGTCACGACGATGCAGGAAAGCATCAAGGCCGCCCAGATCAAGGAATTCACCTTTGATCAAGTCCTGGAATGGAAGGCGGAAGCGGATGAAACCGTGGACGGGGAGACCTATCAGACCGGCGTGGCGTCATACAAGGCGGAGACGATTTTCGGAATTAAAACGATTCAGGCAAAAGCTCTGATCAAAGGCGGAAAAGTTCAACGGTGGATCTGGCCGAAGAGCGGCATGGAGATCAAATAAGAGTGCCGCCGCTGCGGGGTGACAGGCTCGATTTTTCCACCGCAAACCCTTGCCAGCGTCCGGGTGGTGGGTTAACTCCCCGCCCCTATGGCAACCTATCGCGTGTTGGTTTCGGACCCGATTTCGGAAAAAGGCGTGGACGCCCTTCGCTCGGCTCCTGAGATCTCAGTGGACGTAAAAACCGGACTTAAGCCGGACGAGCTTCTCGAAATCATCGGCGACTACCACGGGCTGGTCGTCCGGTCGGAAACAAAGGTCACCCCAGCCGTTTTCGCCGCCGCGAAAAACCTAAAAGCCATCGGCCGCGCCGGCGTGGGCGTGGACAACATCGACCGCGCCGCCGCCACCGATCACGGCGTGGTGGTGATGAACACTCCGAGCGGCAACACGATTTCCACCGCCGAGCACGCCTTCGCGCTGATGCTCTCGCTGGCCCGCAATATTGGGCAGGCACATTGTTCGATGGTCGCCGGCCGTTGGGACCGCAAGACGCTCCAAGGCGTGGAAATGTTTGGCAAGCGGCTCGCCATTCTGGGCATGGGCCGCATCGGCACTGAGTTCGCCAAGCGCGCGCAGGCCTTCGGCATGACCGTCGTCGCCTACGATCCTTTCCTCACTGCGGCCCGCGCCCAATCGCTCAAGGTCGAGCACGCGGAAAGCGCCGAGGAAGCCCTCAAGGGCGCCGATGTCGTGACCTTGCACATTCCGCTCACGCCGGAAACCAACCACATTCTCAACGCGGACCGCATTGCCCTGATGAACCCCGGCGCGCTGGTGGTCAATTGCGCTCGCGGCGGACTCGTCGATGAAGCCGCTGCCAAGGCCTCGATGGACGCCGGTCATCTCGGTGGCATCGCGCTCGACGTTTACGAAGTCGAACCGCCGCCAGCCGATTTCCCGCTCTTCAGCGCGAAAAAGGCCGTTTTCACCCCGCACCTCGGAGCCTCCACCGCAGAAGCTCAGGAAAACGTGGGAATCGAAGTCGCCCACCAAGTGAAAAATTTCCTCACCACGGGAGAAATCGTCAATGCGGTCAATATGCCGAACCTCGACAGCCGCACCTTGGAAAGCGTCGGCCCCTATCTCGATCTCGCGGATTCGCTCGGCAAGCTGCTTTCGAAAATCGCCCCCGCCCAATGCGACGGCATCTGCGTTTCCTACCTGGGTCCGGTTTCCGAGCTGGATACCGAACTCATCACCCGCAAAGTGCTCACGGGCTACCTCGCCGCCGCGCATCATGAGGCGCAGGTGAATTTGATCAATGCCCCCGCCATCGCCAAAGCGCACGGGATCAGCGTCAGCAAGTCCAACGCCGCGCTGGCGACGAACTGCACCGAGTTGATCGAGGTCTCCGCGATCAAGGGCGACGAAGTGTGCACCGTGGCCGGGACATTTTTCGGCAACGCCGCGCGGATTGTGCACATCGCCGGTCACAACGTGGAAACCAATCCCACGGGCAGGTTCCTGTTTGTGGAAAACGATGATCGCCCCGGTATCGTCGGTGCGATCGGGACGTCTCTTGGCGAAGCCTCCGTGAACATCGCGAACATGGCGTTGAGCCGCAATCGAGCCAACCAGCAGGCCGTGACGGTCATCGAGGTGGATACCGAGCCACCGGTGAAATTGCTGGAAAGGCTCCGGTCCACTCCGGGCATCCTCCGCGTCCTTAGCTTTGAGCTTTAAAAAATCCCCGAATCCCGAGAAATCCGTTGCCAACTCCGATAGGGATTACCTACCTTCCCCGCAGCATGAAAAAACTCCTCGTCATCGCTACCGCCTTTGCCGCCCTCAGCGGTTCAGTTGTCGCCGACATCCACGCGCCTCCGGGCTCCACCTACACGTCCTCGCGCAAGTTGGGACGTGCCCTCAGCAACATCATGTACGGGTTCATCGAGATCCCCGAACAGATCGTGCGCAAGAATGAACAGTATGGCCGCAAAGCTGGATACAGCTACGGTGCGGTCGATGGAACCAGTCGTGCGTTGCGTCGTCTCGGCTATGGTTTTTATGAAACATCGTGTAGTGGTCGGCCTCGTGCAGGTGCTCGACGCAGCGGCCGTCCTCGAAGAGGAAGACGTCGAGGCCGGTCACCTCGGTGTCCTTGCCCGTCGCGGGGACGCGCTGGAAGTCGCCCGTGTGGCGGCCGCGGTAGGTGACCTGGGTGACAATGCCGTTCTCGAGCGTGAAGAGGCGGTCGACGGTCGCCCCGAAGCCTTCGAACTTCGCCCGCCAGCTTCGTGCCCCCTCGGCG
>JANMSI010000032.1:0-17271 GCA_031389115.1 Akkermansiaceae bacterium | reverse complement strand
GTATCACCAAGTGATGTCGATGCTGACATCGCTCCAGAGCAAGCAATCGCCTTCGAAAACGAACCGCCCGAGAAACGATTGTTCATTCAACAATAGGGGCAGCCAATGGCGATCGTCCTCCCACATCCGGTGATAGGGAATGGCATCCAAGGCAGTCCACAGCGGCACCGCTTCATCCGTCTCCGTGGGCGTCCCGCTGAAATCGTCCGCCCGATAGACATGGCATAAAATGTCCGGACAGTCCGACATGGAGAACCGCAGCTCCCCCAGCTTTCTGGGCTGATGGGGAGTGATGTGCAGCTCTTCCTGAGTTTCGCGGACCGCGGCCTCGAGCGGCGTTTCACCCGGATCGATCTTTCCCCCCGGGCCGTTGATTTTTCCCGCACCCAGCCCGCGCTTTTTCTCGATGAGGAGTATCTGACCGTCCCGAATGACAAACAGAATCGTGGCATGCATTTCACCGCTCCACGAAGCCCAGTCGATCGGTGATGGACGCTGCATCATCTACCGATTGATGAGTTAGGCGCTCGCCTCCGCGTAGGCTTCCACCGAGTCACAGGTGCAGACCAAGTTGCGATCGCCATGGACATTGTCGATGCGGCCAACCGCCGGCCAGAACTTATGCTGACGAAGATACGGCAATGGAAATGCCGCCTGCTCGCGGGTATAGGAATGCGGCCAGTCATTGCCACAGACAGTTTCACAAGGATGCGGCGCGTGCTTGAGCGGATTGTCATTCGCATCGGACTCGCCCCGGATCACTGCGGAAATTTCACCATGGATGGAAATCATTGCCTCGCAGAATCGGTCGATCTCAGGTTTCGACTCGGACTCGGTCGGCTCGATCATCAGCGTGCCGCCGACCGGCCAGCTCATGGTCGGTGCATGGAAGCCATAGTCCATCAGCCGCTTGGCCACATCCTCGACGGTAATCCCGCTCGCATCGGATAGAGGCCGGACATCGATGATGCACTCATGGGCGACGAGACCTGCATTTCCGGTGTATAGAATCGGGAAGAACGGCGCGAGTCGCTTGGCGATATAGTTCGCATTGAGAATGGCGACCTGGGTGGCTTCGGTCAGTCCATCGGGTCCCATCATGGCGATATACATCCAGGAAATGGTGTTGATCGAGGCGCTGCCCCAAGGTGCCGAACAGACCGCGCCGCTCGGATTGGGCAGGGTCGCATGACCGGGCAGGAACGGCACGAGTTGTGCCGCAACGCCGATGGGACCCACGCCCGGTCCGCCGCCGCCGTGAGGGATGCAGAAGGTTTTATGCAAGTTAAGATGACAGACATCCGCGCCGATCAGCCCGGGGCTGGTGAGTCCGACTTGTGCATTCATGTTCGCGCCGTCCATGTAAACCTGGCCGCCGGCATCATGGATGATTTTGCAAATGGAGCGGATCGTTTCTTCGAAAACTCCGTGAGTGGATGGATAAGTCACCATCAGCGCCGCCAGATTGTCGCGGTGCTCTTCCGTGCGGGCCGCCAGATCCGCGACGTCGATGTTGCCATTGGCATCGCATTTCACGCCGATGACTTTCATCCCGACCATCACCGCTGATGCTGGATTGGTGCCGTGGGCGGATACGGGAATAAGACAGATGTTGCGGTGCGAGTCGCCCCGCGAACGGTGATAATGATAGATCGCGAGCAGGCCGGCATATTCACCTTGGGAACCCGCATTGGGTTGCAGGGAAACCGCAGTGAAGCCCGTGACTTCCGCCAGCCAGCCTTCCAATACCGATAGCATTTCACGATAACCTTCGCTCTGATCCGGGGGCACAAACGGATGCATGGTCGAAACTTCCGGCCAGCTCATCGGCATCATTTCCGAAGTGGCGTTGAGCTTCATGGTGCAGGAACCCAGCGCGATCATCGATTCGTTGAGCGCGAGATCCTTCGATTCCAAACGCTTCAGATAGCGCAGCATGTCCGTTTCCGAATGATAACTGTTGAAGACTTTCTGAATGAGGAAACCGGTATCACGGGTGTGCGCCGCGTGCCAGGCGACTCCGGATACCTCAGCAATATTCACGTTCGCTCCGAAGGCGGCGGCGATCGTGGCGACATCATCGGCAGTCGAAGTTTCATCAAATGAAATCCCCAGATGATCGTCGTCGATGCGGCGGAGATTGATGCCGGAAGCTGCGGCGGTTGATAGAACGATGTCCGCCTTGCCTGGAACCTTCGCGACGATGGTATCGAAAAACGGACCAACCTCCACCGCGACCCCGCCGTCGGCGAGCGCCCGCTTGAGCGCAGCCGTCCGGGAATGAACGGTATTGGCGATGAGCCTCAGCCCCTCAGGTCCATGATAGACGGCATACATCGAGGCCATCACCGCGAGCAGCACCTGGGCGGTGCAAATATTAGAAGTCGCTTTGTCGCGGCGGATGTGTTGCTCACGCGTCTGGAGGGAAAGCCGGTAGCCGGGCTTCCCGCGCGAATCGACGGAAACTCCGATCAAGCGGCCCGGCATCTTGCGTTTCAACGCGTCGGCACAAGCCATGAATCCCGCGTGGGGTCCGCCGAAGCCCATCGGCACGCCGAAGCGCTGGGAAGAGCCGATGCAAATGTCCGCGCCGAACTCGCCGGGTGGCTTGAGCAGGGTGAGCGCCAGCAAATCCGCAGCGACGATATTGGTGACGCCCGCCGCGGTGTTGCGTTTGAAAAAGGCGCTGAAGTCATCGATCCGTCCCCGCGTATCGGGGTATTGCACCAGCGCGGCGAACAACCCCTCATCCGGCTCGAAAGTTTCCCAGTCGCCGGTGATCACTTGAATGCCAAGCGGTTGCGCCCGGGTGATCAGCACGTCGATGGTCTGCGGATGGCAGCGGTCCGAAACAAAAATCGCCCTGCCCTTCGGCTTGCCGGCGAGCGCCAGGCTCATCGCTTCTGCGGCGGCGGTGCCCTCGTCGAGGAGCGACGCGTTAGAGACATCCAAGCCGGTTAGATCGGTGATCATCGTCTGGAAATTCAGCAGCGCCTCAAGCCGGCCCTGCGCGATCTCTGCCTGATAGGGCGTGTAGGCCGTGTACCAGCCGGGATTTTCCAGGATGTTCCGCTGGATGACGGCGGGGGTGTGGGTGCCGTGATAGCCTTGCCCGATGAAGGATTTAAGCACCCGATTTTTTCCCATGATCGACTTGAGCCAGGCGAGCGCGTCGTGCTCGGACCGGGCGGCGGGCAGGCTCAGCGCATGGTCCATGCGGATGCCGGCGGGCACGGCGGCGTCGATGAGAGCGTCGAGCGACGGGTATCCGGTTTCGCGAAGCATGTCCTCGCGGTCGGGTCCGAACGGACCCAGGTGGCGGCTGCGGAAGTCAAGGCGGGCGGGCATGATGAATGGATGAGGAGGGAAAAGGTGGAACTGATCGGGAGACCCTTTCCATAGTGGAAATCGCCCCCGGCGCAACCCCGACGCACGGGAATCTCGGGAAAAGTCCCCTCGCCTGCCGCTTGGCGACTAACCGGCATCCGTCGCCACCAAATGCGCCGCGTCAGCCATCGCTTTTTTCCGCAACTTGCGGCGGGCCTTGGTGAGCTTCTCCCACAGCCCCGGCACGAAATCTTCTGTGAAGCCATGGCCCTCCAGCCAGGTGGAGAGCGTTCCCAGGTCATTTTCGTCGCCTAGCAGCTCGGGGAGTTCGACCATTTTCGGATCAGGCGTTACCGCTCCCTCCGGCAGGAAGGCGAGCCCGCCGAGATAGGCTTTCAGCGCCTTGCGAGCATCGTGAAAATCATTCTTGGCATCATGGTCCAGACTGCGGCAGCGCTTGGTCACTTGCTTCGCAAGCTTCTTTAGTCCGGTCGTTAGAAGTTCCGCTTGGGCGTCCTGCGGCTGTTCTTCCAGATTTTTCCGCGCCGCGGAAACCCGCTCGACACACCAGGCGATCGTCTCCGGCGGTGGCCGCCGGGCGGCGGAGTGGGTTTGCTGTTCGAGCAGACCCGCGATGGCGGCAGCGGCGGACGCGTCAGCTTTCCAATCCAGTTTGCTCCAAGTGTTGAACCGGGAAGTCGCATTGCGCGGACCGGACAGTAAGCGCCCGATCGCTTGAATTTCCTTCGCCGAGTTTTCCCCCAGCCGGAATAGCGAGAAGCCTCCGCGCAACGATTTCCCCAACTTGCGAATGGCGTGGACTTCCTCAGCGACGCGCCCCTTCGAGTCGAGCAGTCCATTCAAGAGGCCGATCATGGTCTCGCAGCCTGTCGCCAGTTCCTCCCTGGCAAACCGCGCGTGCTCTTCGCTCATGACTGTCATGGCGGGGGATGAAATAGGGAACCATCCCGCTTGTCAGTGACGATTTTGTGACAATTAATCTCTTTGCGATTCGCAGCGTCGCGACGCTGGCATTGGCCCCATGAAAACCTTGATTCATCGTATCCGTGTCGTTTCTCCGGATTTGGAAATCGAGGACGGTTCTCTACTGTTAGAAGATGGCCGCATCGTTTCCATCAGCGAGTCGAGCGACTCACTGCCCGACTACGATTATCTCATCGAAGGCGAAGGGCGGATCGCGATGCCGGGTTTTTTCGACATTCATTCCCACGGCGCGGACGGTTATGATATCTCGGACAACTCGCTGGAAGCGGTCCGCCACATCGCGAAGCGCAAGCTGCAGGAAGGCGTGACCACCTGGCTGCCCACCACTCTAACATCCCCGCCCCCGGTGCTGTTGGAGATCGCGGAAAAATGCGCGGCTTACATGGCCTCGCCCGAGTTTTGCCGGGTTCCCGGACTCCATGTCGAGGGGCCCTTCATCAATCCTAACAATGCAGGCGCGCAGAACTCCGCGTTCATCCGACCTCCTGATTTCGCTGAACTTGGACGGCTCCACGCCACCGCCAAGGTGCTCATCGTTTCCCTCGCTCCAGAGATGCCCGGCGCGCTCGAGCTGATTCAAGCGGCGACCGCCATGGGCATCGCCGCGTCCGCCGCGCACACCTCGGCCACCGCTGCGGAAATTGCCGCCGCCCGGAGTGCGGGCCTTACTCATCTTACCCATTTCGGCAATGCGATGACCGCGCTCCATCATCGCGCGATCGGGGTCGTCGGCGCGGGCCTGCTCGATGATTTCCTCAAGCTCGAACTCATCTGCGACGGGGTTCACCTTTGCCCGGAAATGCTGAAGCTTGTATTCAAGCTCGTTCCCATCGAGCGGCTGATGCTTATCAGCGACTCCATGGCCGCCTCCTGGATCGGCGATGGCGAGGTGATGTTAGGCGGGCTTGAGGTTACAGTTAGAAACGATGTCGCCCGCTTAAAGCAAGGCGGCGCCCTCGCGGGATCCACGCTCCGTTATAACATGGGCGTGAAAAACGTCGCGCAAATCACCGGTCTGCCACTCCGCCAAATCGTCAAGGCCACGTCCTGGAACCAAGCCACATCTCTCGGCCTCAAGGGCTTCGGAAAACTCGAAGCCGGCTATCACGCGGACATCGTTCTGATGAATCCCGATTTCTCCGTTTGGAAAACATTCGTCGGAGGCAGGGAGTTATAGGTCACTCTGCGGATTTCACCTGCCGGAATATCAGCAAACTCACCAGACTCGCGCCGATGGCCACCCAGCCAAGGCGGTCGTAATGCAGTAGCCGTCCGTCGGCGCCCTCCCCCACGATGCGGGCTCCAAAATAGGCTGTTAATCCGGCTGCTAGATCGCGCGCACATGCCACCAGGCTCATGTAGGCACCGCGTCGTGCGGACGGCACGGCCATTGAGATCACCGCTTGGCCGGGAACGAAGCGTCCGCTGGTAAAGGCGAAAAAGAACGCGGCCAGCAGCAAGGTATTCCAAACCGGCAGCGGTCCGCTCGAGGTAAGCACCCGGACCACCACGCAGGCACCGGCGACGAGAATCATATAGATGCGAAAACGCCCGTGGCGGTCCGCCAGTTTTCCGACCAGCGGACCGGTGAAAATCGTCACCAGCCCGCCGGTTAGATATACCATGAAAAGGCTGGTCTCCGGCAGTCTTACATTTCCGACGAGGTAGGGCGACAGGTAGGGAATGATCGTAAAGTGACCGAAGATCATCGCTACCATCAGCGCCAGGCCATTCCAGGCGTTGCCGTTGCGCAGCAGTTCTAAGAAATCTTTCCCCGAGTTGACCTTGGCTCCGGTTAGATGACTCCGGACCGGTGGCAGGATGCGGAACAGCCCGGCCCACACGCCGGCGGCGACGATGGCCACCACTAGAAATGGCGCTTCCCATTTCCACCACTGCGCGAGTTTAAGCCCGAACGGAACTCCCAGCGCGGCGGCCACGGAGAAGGCAGTCATGATGATTCCCATCCCGCGGGCGCGCCGCTCCGGCGGCACCACGTCCGCGACGATCGCCATGATCGTGGCTCCGCTAACCCCGCCGAACGCGCCGCAGAAGGCGCGGGCAACCAGCAATGTGGCCGCGTTTTCCGCGAGCCCGCAGGCCAAAGTCCCCACAGTGAATCCCGCATAACAGAACAGCAGCAGTTTCCGCCGGTCGAAGCGATCCGTGAACGGTGCCGCCGCCAATCCGACGATCCCGGCGGTGAGGGCGAAGGAGGAAATCAACGTGCCGAATTGTTGCGCCGAGATTCCCAGCTCACGCATCAACTGCGGACCGAGCGGCATCATGATCATGAAATCCATGATCTGGGTGAACTGCACCGCCGCAAGGAGCAGGAGCAGCCGCTTTTCCGAGAGCAACGGTTGACTTGCGATCATGAGTGCAGCCACACGGATTTCAAATATGGCTCATCCGTGAAATCCGGCGGCATGGCGGAATGACGGGCGCTCATCGGATGGGATGTGGCACTGCGGAGTTGTTTCTGGAAATCGTTGAGGGCGAGGTTGCGGCAGTTCGTGGAGCAGAGCAGCCAGCCATCCGGTGTTAGAAGGTCGGCGGCCAGGGCGGCGAGCTCGCCGAAGTTTTCCCCGGCGCGGAAGACGTTGCCTTTTTCGTCGCGGGAAAACGTTGGCGGATCGAGCACGATGCCGTCGAAGGTGCGGCCTTGTTTCGCAAAGCGGCGGAGCCAGTGGAAGGTGTCGCCCTTGCAGAAATGATGGTTCGCCGGGTCGAGGTGATTGTGGGAGAAATTCCGCTTTGCCCAATCGAGATAGGGTTGCGATAGATCGAGCGTGGTCGTTTCCGCGCCGGCCATCGCGGCGGTCACGGAGAAGGCTCCGGTGTAGGCGAAGGTGTTCAGCAGTCGAAGTCCGGGTGCCATCAGGCGGCGGACTTCGGCACGGTTGTCGCGCTGATCGAGAAAAATCCCCTGCGAGTAGCCGGATTGAAACGAGATCTCCGAGGCGATTCCGTTTTCCCGAATGAGAAACGGCTCGGTCACCGCCGCTCCTGCTAGATGCGACGGAGATGCTTTTTGATGTTGATCGAGCCGCTTCCAATAACAGGAAATCCCCTGCCCTTCGATCCACTCCCGGACCTGCGGCGCGAGCGAGTCGCAGGTGGTCGAAACCAGCCAGCGACCGGCATAAGTTTCCAAGACCAGGCCAGGGACTCCGTCGCCACTGCCATCTAGCAGGCGGACCGCGTTCGTTTCCGAATCGAGCAAGCCGGCGCGCTTGGCCACGGCGTTTTTGAGGAGCTCTTCCATTAAGACGGCGGGACCGGGGCGCGGATCAGCGATCCACGAAACGGTGAATTCCCAGCGGACGGGTTACATCGAGAAACGGCCCCACGTGATTTCCGTGCCTGAGGAATTCGTCTCCTCACTCTTGTAAGTTCCCCGAGACCCGCCTTGAAAAAAGAACGTGAGGACGACGGTGGACTTCGGGTGGCCGGCCGACGAAGGGTAATCCAAAGTCAGGCGCCCGGCCCTCACCTTCTGGTTGCGATACGTGGCAGCTACCACCTTGTATTCGTAATCAGGGGTGCGTTTGCCTAAGGAATTCCTCGCCACCAGCTTGGTGTCCGACTGGACGGTCAGTGTGGTTTTGAGTTGTGAGTCGCTGGGAAAAAGGTTCAGCAATTCGGTCGCTTTCAACCGCAAGGTGATGATGTCGAGCGGCTGAATGATGGATAATGGCCGGGTGACCGCCGTGGCGGGATAGGCCCATTTCTTCTGGTCTGTGAAATTTCCCGCGTTGAGTTCCCGGGTGCCGGTGGCCACCGCGAGCCGGTTCCTCCAGCCATCTGGCGTGTTCTCGGCGACTACAATCGTGAAATAGTAATTTCCCGAAATGGGCGGCAGCTTGGAAACTGTCTGCACGGTGAAGTCGCTGAACTGAAAGCCGTTGCCGATGGATCCGAGGGTGTATTCCCCGACGATGAAGCCAGGCGACCGAAATGGCCGTGATGTCGCCCACAGCACGAGTCTAAGCGTTCCCGAGCCGCCCGGAGTGTTGCTTTTCAGATTGCCATTGAGCTTGAAGGTGCAGCGCGGCTCGGTGATTTCCCAAGTGAGGTCGCCGTCGAGTTCCAGCTCCGCAGCGTCCACGCGAGCGATGAGGAAGAGCAAGGCGAATGCGCATAGGAGAGTTTTCATGGAGTTTTCTTCGAACAGTCACGACCCGAAGTCAAGTGCCGGGGAGTTTGCCGACTCGCGGCCCACCTCATTTCGTTGAACGGTCCACCGGGCAAATGCATGGTTAGATAGCCGCATGACGTTCCGGTAAATTCCGCTACCGGCAGGATTGCCATGGCCCTGTTTACTCTTAGCATCCGGTTCGAAATGAGCGCCATCCACGAAATCCTCTCCACCGCAGTCGCCAATGGCAGCCTGCTCGAATCCGCGAAAACCAACATCACGGCCCTGCTCGGCGGAACGACCAGCCCGATTGCGCCGGTTGCGGTGCAGGAACTGATCGATGGCGGCGAGTGGGAGGAACTCAACGACCGGTTTTTTAAAACCCTGGCGTTCGGCACCGGCGGCCTCCGCGGGCGAACCATCGGACGGGTCGTGACAGAGGCTGAGCAGGGAGCCGGCGGACCTAATGGCCGGCCCGAGCATCCCTGCACCGGCACCGCGACGATGAACTATTACAACCTCAGCCGCGCCGTTCGCGGACTCATCGCCTACGCCAAAAAGTTCGCGGGACCGGACCGCAGGCCGATGCTGGTGTTCGCCCACGACACCCGCCATTTTTCCCGCGATTTCGCCGAATTCTGCGCCAAGGTCACCGCCGATCTCGGCGGCGACGCGTTTCTCTTCGAAGGCCCGCGCTCGACACCGGAGCTTTCCTTCGCCGTCCGTGAACTCCGCGCCGATGCGGGCGTCGTTCTAACTGCCAGCCACAATCCTCCGCACGACAACGGTTTCAAAGCCTATTTCAACGACGGCGCACAGATCGTCGATGCCCATGCGATCGGCATCGTGAGCGAAGTGAACGCCGTCATCAGCGAGCGCTACGAGGTAGTCCCGGACCGCGGCACGATCACGCTCCTCGGCGCGGAAATGGACGCGCTCTATGTCGCTCGTCTCAAGACCTTGCTGCTGAAACCTTCCCTGATGGAAAGCGCCTCAACGAAAATCGTCTTCACCAACCTGCACGGCACCGGCGGCCACATCAATGTGCCACTGCTCCGCGAATTCGGTTTCGATGTGCTAACCGTCCCCGAGCAGGACGTGCAGGACGGCCGGTTTCCCACCGTGGAATCGCCGAACCCGGAGAACGGTCCCGCCCTGAAAATGGCCATCGACCTCGCCGAGCAATCCGGCGCGGAAATCGTCATCGGCACCGATCCCGACGCCGACCGTATGGGCGTGGCCGTTCGCGACGCCGACGGCAAGATGGTCCTCCTTACTGGAAATCAGATCGGCTCGCTGATGGCTTGGTATCGCCTGAAAACCTGTTTGGATCTCGGCTGGCTCACTAACGCCAACCGCAACCGCGCCCTGCTCATTAAGACCTTCGTCACCACCGAGCTCCAGCACGCGATCGCCGATGGCTTCGGCGTCGGCATCATCGACACGCTCACCGGCTTCAAGTACATCGCCGCGAAGCTGCGGAAATACGAGGAAGCCATCCCGGCGGACAAGAAGGGCGACTATCGCTCGCTAACCGAAGCGCAGACCCGCGCGCTGCGGTTAGAATACTCCCGCTTCTTCGTGTTTGGCGGGGAGGAAAGCTATGGCTATCTGGGTTCCGACGCCATCCGGGACAAGGATGCGAACGGCGCGGCCTTGATGTTCGCCGAAGTTGCGGCATATGCGAAATCCATCGGCAAGACCTTGCCGGAGTTGATGGACGACATTTACACCGAGTATGGCTACTACCTGGAAATCGGAAAATCCTTGGTCATGGAAGGCGCGGACGGCGCGGCCAAGATCGCCGCGCTTGCCAGCTCCTACGCTGAAAATCCGCCCACCGTCGTCGATGGTTCCGCAGTTTTGCGCGTCCGGGATTTCGCGAAGCAGGATCTCTTCGATCAGGAAGGCGACCTGCTGCCGAAGGAAAAAATGCTCTTTGTCGATCTTGAGGACGGCCGCTCCTTCGCAGTCCGCCCGTCCGGCACCGAGCCGAAAATCAAATTCTACCTGTTCGGGAAACACGCTCCCGGCGGCGACCTGCCGGCGGCCAAGGAAACCGTCAAAGCCAGCCTCACGAATCTCTGGGCTTGGATCGAAGCCGACTCAGGGAAACGGTAGGCAGCCGCGATTGGCGTCAGCGGGGCATCCGGTGATCCATTGTCAACCATTGCGCCGGTTGCCATCCATCGCCGTGTTGGCGGCGATGTTCTTCAGGTTATAAATGCATGCGGGATTGCACCGTCACCATCGTATCCTCAGCAAGATTGATACTGCAGGTCTGATCATCATCCCGATCCAGATTCGCAAGGGCTAACACGATGTTGGAGAAAGCGGGCGACGCAATCGCATACTCGCAATTCGCGACGCTATAAAATCTTCGATTGGGCGCCGCCACCGCCTATATCGGTAAAATACTGATTCGGACCACGCAGCGCCGGGCAAGACGGCGGGCCTTGCCCATGCATGTATCGACATGATAGAGTTGATCGTTTCCGAAATTAGTCCTTCCACACGGGCAGCATCAAGTTGTCGTGACCTTATTGGATCCGGAAGCCTTCCGCCGCCGTCATCTCCAAGCACGACCGGAATCACGCCGACGCGGAGAACTGCCTTGACGAACTCAAAAATCAATGGAGTTGGGGCGGCTTCACCTTGCGCGAACTCGCACTCCCGATCGTAGGGTAAACCTTCCTTAAGCAATGTAATTTAATGCAAAATTCTTATTGCAATCTGCCGAGACCGCAATAGGTATTGATATATCTTGATGTGAATTTCGTCGTTGGCTGCGCCGAGACCTCCGCGAAATTCCACATTTGAACCAAATCCTGGCTTCACTTTGCCCTTACTCCCAAACCCGAATCGCAAGAGAACCATCGACTACTAAAAAACCATGAAATCCCATCCAATAACCAAGGCCCTCACCGGTCTGATCGCCTCGGCCATGCTCGCCGCGGTCAGTCACGCGGAGGTCACTCTCAGTGACTTCAGCAGCCCTTTCGCCCTCACGGGAACCTATGTCCAATGGGACTCTGGAACCTTCACTTCCGGTGCCACCGCATTCACGGTTCAGGCAAATGACTTTGGAGGAGGGTTTAAGGTTCTGGCCCCGGCGATCAATGCGTCGGGCGAAGACACCATCAGCATCAAGTTAAACGTCAACCCTGGCAATGTTGCTAACAAATTCAATATCGTTCTGATTGATGGAGACGGCACCGAGCGCGCTTTCCGGTTTGATGGCGTTACCATCGGTAGCAACCAGACGCTTACCAAAAACGTCGCCAACTTCCTTCAGGATAACGCGCCTGGATCGGTCCCGGGGTTGAATCTTGCGAACCTCTCCGCCTTCCACATTCAGGGGACATTCTCCAATGGAAACCCCGGTCAGGCCATGGACATGACCTTCGACAAACTTTCCCTCGTGGTAGCACCGTTTGTCCCGGACACCGTTACCAACGGTGATTTCGAAATTCCGGGTGGAACCGGCTGGGCCACCACGCAAGGGACTCCCACCTACCAGACCTTTGCTGGCAACCCGAACGGAAACGGAGTCCTCGCAAGTAGTGGCGGCTTCGCCGTGCTGTATGCGTTCAACAATACCGAGAAGACCTTCGCCTCGCTGGGCCTTGCCCCCGGTGATACCTACATCTTCCAAATGGACATGAAGGTCATTTCAGGAAGCATCGGCGGCATTCGATTGGAGGGACCGGGGGGATATGTCGTTGATCAATTCGCACCCGCCAACACTGGTGGCGCGGACTGGGCCACCTACTCCTTCGAACTCACGGTTCCCGCCTCTCCCGCGCAAGCCAAGTTCGGATTACGCACGCCGGACGGTTCCACCGTCGCCTTCGACAACGTCATGATCGTCCTGCCGCCACCCGCAGCGGCGCCGACGCTGACCATCGCGACCGGCAATCTGGTGGCCTGGACCGCCCCAAGCGCCGTCAACACCTATCAGGTTCAGGACTCCCCTGACAATTCGGTTTGGACCAATCTCGGACCGCTGTTCACCGGCAACTCCGTCACGTCGGTGTTCGACGCCACGAAGTCCCCGTTCTATCAAGTGTTGGAGACAACCCCTCCCACCTTCGGCAACGGCGTGCTCAATCCCGGCTTCGAAACATCCGATTTCAGCAATAGCCCGGCTGACAACTGGAATACCTTGAATCAATTGAACGGCGGATCCGTGACCGTGGCGGAAACCTTTGGCGCCTTCACCCCCAATGCTGGTTCGAAAATGCTAATCATGGAGGTCCATACCCCGTCAGGCACTCCGCCACCGGCCATCGCCGAGGTTCGAAGCGATCGAATCGCCGTTACCGGTGGAACCAGTCATACCTTTTCGTTCCAGGCCGCAAACGTGGTCAAAACGGGTGGTAGCAATCCGCAGTTCTCCTATTTCTTCTTCGATGGCTCCAACCAAGTCATCAATCCTCCGATCTTCACCAGCTTCGCCTCTGTTGGGTCGGCGTGGACCCTGGTTCAAAACACCTTCACCCCTCCGGCAGGAACCGCCTCGATGACCGTCGGGTTCTTCATGCCCACGGGAGCCGAGCCTGACGTGAACTGGGTGAGCTTGATCGATGACGTGTCGCTTCCAACCCCGTCGATTCCCGGCGACACCACCGTCCTGAGCCCTCCCCCAACCAGCACTCCGGCCGTGGAAGTTAGTTTCGCCACGGCGACTGGCAGAACCTATCAGGCGGAGTCTTCCGTCAATCTGTCCGGCTGGGCGAATTTCGGGGGATCGATTAACGGCAATGGTCAAATCTGGTCGTTCACCGATACGATGGCTCTTCCAAGCAAGTTCTACCGCATCCTGCAAACCACGCCCTGATTGCCACCCGATCCTTCGTTTCCAAGGCAGAAGGCCCGTGTCAAACCGGTCGCCCTGCCTGGTTCCGCAAGGGTGATGACCGGTGCGGTGCTGGCGGATGACTTCCATGTCGATGCCATCGAGTGGGAGGAAAATCGCATCCGCTCGTTCATCGGCGGTCAGCAATATTTCTCCCTCATCCCCAACAATCTGCCGGCTGGCGGCGCACCGGAAAGGGCTGGCAATAAGATCATGAACGCGAACATGCATGTGGAAAAAACCGGAATACTTTCCGGCCAAACCAATAACCGCCTCCCTGGCAGGATTGAGCGGGACGGCCCCTACGGCTTCGGGATGGGAGACCCGTTGGCGCATTGGTTCTCTAACGATTAACATACGCGAACGCGTGTGAGCGGGACATTGCCAAGGCCGATCTCAAGCGGTAGAACGTGGGTTGATGAATGCGCTCCCCCCCGCGAAGATTAGCAAGCGAGTTCTGGTCGTCGAGGACGAGAGACCCACGAGAGAAGTTCTAGAAATCGCCCTGGCTAACGGCGGCTACCAGGTCGTCACCGCCTCTGACGGTCGTGAAGCCCTGAATCTGGCCAGGCTCATGCATTTCGATCTCGTCATCACGGACATGATCATGCCCTGCAAGGAAGGAATCGGAACCATCATGAACCTGCTGGCGTTCTCGCCGGAAATTAAAATTATCGCCATGTCGGACCGGCTACCCGGCGACAAGGGCGATTTCCTGCCACTTGCGAAATCCTTGGGTGCGTCGGCGGTGCTCAGGAAACCGTTTGATCGTGAGCATCTAATTGCGACCGTGCGGAACTGCATGATCCACGCGAACGACGGGACGGGTGAGCCTCTCGCCCCTCAGTTTCACCGCGTGCCGGCGACGGCCATCTGCAAGGTGTAAACGGAGTCCATGGCGGTGATGAAGAGGGTCTTCAGGTCCGGGCCGCCAAAGTTGATGTTGGCGGTCCAGCTCTCGGGGATGGGTATTTCTCCGAGCTTTTTTCCTTCCTTGTCGAACACGGTCACGCCATTGCCGGTTAGATAAAGATTGCCGGCAGTGTCGCGCGTAATGCCGTCGGAGCCGATCTCGCAGAAGAGCTTGCGGTTCGTCACAGCACCTTCTGCGGCGATCTCATACTGATAGGTTTTCTTGTCTCCGATGTCGGAGACGAAGAGAAGCTTCCCATCCGGCGAGCCGATGATGCCATTCGGCTGGACCAGGAATTCCTCGGCGATGACAGGGACTTTCGCCCCCTTCGGGAGGAAATAAACCCGCTGCTTTTCCTGGTCCGGCTTCTCGCGCCCTTGCCAATAGTCGCGCTTGTAGAAGGGATCGGTGAAATACATGCCACCCTTGGGATCCACCCAGACGTCGTTGGGACCGTTAAGAAGTTTGCCATCGTAACCGTCGAGGATGACGATGTGTTTCTTGGTTAGAGGATCGATCTGCCAGAGCTGACTCTTCTCGTCGGCGCAGGCGATAAGTCTGCCCTCGCGGTCGAAGTCGAGGCCGTTGGAGCGGCCGGATGGTTGCAGGAACGTCTCAACCTTGTTGGTGGCGGCGGTCCACTTGAGAATGCGGTCGTTAGGCTGATCGGTGAAATAGATATCGCCCTTGGGATCGACTGCGGGGCCTTCGGTAAACTTGTAACCGTCGGCCACAAGCTTAAGTTCCGCACCGGGGGAGATGGGGATCTGGGCTTGTGTTAGGGTGGATGCGAGGAGGGAGAGAATAATGGGTTTCATGGCATTTTGGGATTTATGGCTGCGAATCTAACATGATGTCCTTGAACTGGACCTGCATCGGCGGCCCGGCGTGGAGTTGAAAGGCGAGGATGCCTTTCTTCGCTCCTTCGGCGGTTTGGTCGGTGACATCGACGGTGGCCTTGCCGTTGATGAACTGCTGGATGTGGTTTCCTTTGACGATGATTTTGTATTCGTTCCAATCGTCCTTTTTGATGGCAGCCTGGATGTCTGCGCTTTTGCCGGTTTCCCCAATGACTTCGATTTTGGGTTTGTTAGGCTCGGTGCCTTGGGTGATTTTTACTTTTTGCCCGCGCTGGGCGAGAATGCCGCGTCCTTTCTCTTCGTAGAGGATGCCGCTGTAAGTTTCGCCATATTCGAAGTCCGCCTGATAGCCGCCGACCACGAAGTCTTTGGCATCCACGATCTTGCTGCGGAACTGGAGGCCGCTGTTGACCGTCTTCTTGTCGTCGCCGGGGGTCATCTTGTAGTTGAAGGAGATCTCGAAATCGGCGACATCGCCGCCTTTCCAGATGAGGAAGGTATTGCCGGCGGTGGGCTTTTCCACGGTGGTGCGGCCGGTGATGACGCCGTCCTGGACGGACCAGAGATCGGAATTGCCTTCCCAGCCGGTTAGGTCTTTGCCGTTGAAGAGGGGTTTCGGCGCGGAATGGGCGAGGGTTGAGAGGAGGGTGAGTAGGAGGATGGATTTCATGGTTGAGGGGTTACGTGGCTGGTGGGGAGTTTGTTTCCGGTTGGAGTCCGGGCGAAATAAATTTCGCGGTCCATTATAAGAAAGCCCCGGCTCACTGTTAGGCGGGCCGGGGCTCGGATTGGTTGATCGGGGATCAGGCGGTGGCCGCGTCCTCGTCGTCCTCGAAGGTTTCCTTCGGTGCGACGACGGGCTCCGGCTCCTCGACGGTGAATTCGAACTCCGCCTCGCGGTGGTGATAGAATCCGGTGCCGGCGGGGATGAGGTGGCCCATGATGACGTTTTCCTTGAAGCCGCTGAGGTAATCGACGCGGCCCAGGGTCGCTGCTTCGGTGAGGACACGGGTGGTGTCTTGGAACGAGGCGGCGGAGATGAACGAGTCGGTTTCCAACGAGGCCTTGGTGATGCCTAGCAGGACCGGTTCGCCTTCGGCAGGCTTGCCGCCGTTGGCGACGATGGCCGCGTTGACCCGCTTGAAGTTAGAGCGGTCGATCTGGTCACCCCAGAGGTATTGGTCGGCATCGCCCGGGTCGGTGATCTTCACCTTGCGGAGCATTTGACGAACGATGACCTCGATGTGCTTATCGTTGATTTCCACGCCTTGGACGCGGTAAACGGATTGGACTTCGTTGACCAAGTGCTCTTGCAACTCCTGGGCTCCGCAAGCTTCGAGCAAATCTTCCGGCGACACGGGGCCTTCGGTGATTTGATCGCCGCGTTTGACGACGTCGCCTTCGGTGACGACCACGTGCTTGCCCATCGGGACCAGGTGATCGACCTGCTCGCCAGTTTCGGCATGGGTGACGATGACCTTCTTCTTGCCGCGAACATTGCCGCCGAAGGAAATGGCACCTTCGATCTTGGCGATGACGCAGGAATCCTTGGGCTTGCGGGCTTCGAAAAGCTCGGCCACCCGTGGCAGACCCCCGGTGATGTCCTTGGTGCGCGCCACTTTCCGTGGAGTTTTGGCGATCTGCGTTCCGGCGGTGATGACTTGGCCTTCCTTGACGGAAAGGTGGGCGCCGACGGGGATGGAATAGCTGGCTTTCACCTCCTTGGTCTTCTCGTCGATGATGACGACCTGCGGGTGAAGGTCTTCCTTGTGCTCGGTGACGACCATGCCTTTCTTGCCGGTTTCCTTGTCCGTTTCGTTAGTTACGGTGATGCCGGAGATCATGTCGCGGAGTTCGACCTTCCCGTTTTTCTCGGTTAGAATCGGCACGTTGTAGGGATCCCAGGTGACCACGGTGTCGCCCTTCTTCACGTCCTCGCCATCCTTCACGGAAATGACGGAACCGATGACGATCATGTGGCTTTCGAGTTCGAGGCCTTCCTTGTCGCGGATGGAGATGGTGCTGTTCTTGTTGAGAACGACCCAGTGACCATCGACGTCCTGCACCGTGCGCATGTCCTTGTAAACGATGCGACCGGTGTTCTTGGCCTTGATGATCGGCTGCTTGAACGTCGCGGCGGCCACACCACCGACGTGGAAGGTCCGCA
>JANMSI010000171.1:0-4485 GCA_031389115.1 Akkermansiaceae bacterium | reverse complement strand
TCAGTTCACGGAGCTTGTCGGCGACGGGCTGGTCTGCCGCCGGGACGATGCTCGCGGCCTTGACCGGCTCGGGAGCCGGCGTCGGGGCGGCTGCGGCCGGAGATGCTGCGGCGGGAGTTTCCCAAAGACTGGACACCGGGCGACGAACCGTTTTATCCCGTCCCCGCCCCGGAGGCCCGCGCCGCCTATCAGAGATATGCCGAACTTGCCGCCGCGGAACCGGCCACCAGCTTCATCGGCCGCCTCGCTACCTACCGCTACTTTAACATGGACCAGGTAACCGGCATGGCTCTGGCCGAGGCGGACAAACTCATTTCCCGATACGGATCGAATTTATGAAAAAACTATTCATCGCCGGGCACCGCGGCATGGTCGGTGCGGCCCTCGTCCGCGAGGCTGAGAACCTCGGCAGCTATCAGATCATCACCGCCACGCGCGACCAGCTCGATCTCTGCAATCAACGCGCGGTGTTCGATTACCTGGCAGCGGAAAAACCGGACATCGTGATCATCGCCGCCGCCAAGGTCGGCGGTATCCATGCGAACTCGACCTACCCCGCGGATTTCATCTACGAGAATCTAACGATCGCCGCGAACCTCGTGGAAGGAAGCCGCCGTGCCGCCGTGCCGCGCGTGTTGTTCCTCGGATCGTCCTGCATCTATCCGAAGATGTCGCCCCAGCCGATGCCGGAGGACTGCTTGCTCACAAGTCCGCTCGAAACCACGAACGAGGCGTATTCCATCGCAAAAATCGCCGGACTGAAACTTTGCCAGCACTACCGCGCCCAGCACGGCTTGATGTATCACAGCGCGATGCCCACCAATCTTTACGGGCCGGGGGACAACTATCACCCGGAGAACTCCCACGTCATTCCGGGCATGATCCGGCGCTTTCACGAAGCCATGGAACGCCGCGACGCCACCGTCACCATTTGGGGCACCGGTACGCCTCGGCGCGAGTTTCTCCATGTCCACGACCTCGCCGCAGCGTGCTTCCACCTGCTCTCGCTCAACTCGCCGCCCGACTGGGTGAATGTCGGCGTCGGCGACGATGTCACGATCCACGAACTCGCTGCGCTCGTCGCGAAAACCACCGGCTTCACCGGCCAAATCCTAACCGATCCCTCCAAGCCCGACGGCACCCCGCGCAAGCTGCTGGACATATCAAAGATCAGGTCCACCGGCTGGTCGCCCGTGGTTCCCTTCGAGGAAGGCCTCGCCGCGGCCTATCAGGATTTTCTATCCACGTTGGCTGCGGGCGAAGCGAGATTGTGATGAACCACGGCCTGACATCCCTGCAGAGCTCCGCGATCGTCGCCACCCTGGCCACGTTCGATTGCGCGGTGATTTATCTGTTCGGGTCCTTCGGCAAACCGTCCTCGCATCCCGGAAGCGATATCGACATCGCCTTTCTGCCCGCGCGCGCGGTGGAGCCATTGGATTGCTTTTACCTAGCAGGCGAACTGTCCGACAAGCTGGGGAAACACGTCGATCTGGTGGATCTATCGAGCGCCAGCACCGTATTCGCCAAGGAAGTGGTTTCCAAAGGAACGGCTTTGTTCATCGGAAATCCCGTCGTCCACCAAACCTTCGAGATGTACACCCTCTCGGATTACGCGCGCCTCAACGAGGAGAGAAAAGCCGTTCTGGCGATATGATGGACGATGTCACAACGAACAAGGCGGCGATCATCCGGCGATGCCTTTCCCGGGTGAACGAGGAATACCGGGGCGATCCTTCCCGCCTCGACGATTTCACCACCCAGGATTCGATCGTCCTGAATATCCTTCGTGCCTGCGAAGCCTCCATCGATCTGGCCATGCACCGCATTTCCTTGGATAAATTGGGCGTTCCGCAAAGCAGCCGGGATGCCTTCGACATCCTCTTCCAACATCATGCGATCGGCGGTGACACCAGCACCTCCATGAAACATATGGTCGGTTTCCGAAACATCGCGGTGCATAGCTACGAGAAGCTCCAGCGCCCAATTCTCCAGGCCATCGTCGAGCGGCACTTAGCCGACTTCGAAAACTTCCTCTCGGAAATTTCCTCCTCCACTCTCCCATGAAACGCGCCCTTATCACCGGCATCACCGGACAAGACGGATCCTACCTCGCGGAATTTCTCCTCGAAAAAGGGTATGAAGTTCACGGCATCAAACGCCGCGCCTCGTTGTTCAACACGCAGCGGATCGACCACATTTACGAAGATCCACATGTTGAAAACTCGCGGTTTCGCCTGCACTATGGCGACCTAACTGACAGCTCGAACCTCACCCGCATCCTCAGCGAGGTCCAGCCGGACGAAGTTTACAATCTGGGCGCGCAGTCCCACGTCGCCGTTTCCTTCGAAGCTCCGGAATACACTGCGGACGTCGATGCGATCGGCACCCTGCGTCTGCTAGAGGCGATCCGCTTCCTCGGCCTTGAAAAGAAAACCCGCTTCTATCAGGCATCCACCTCCGAGCTCTATGGGCTCGTGCAGGAAATCCCGCAGAAGGAAACCACGCCGTTTCACCCGCGGTCGCCGTATGCCGTCGCCAAGATGTATGCCTACTGGATCACCGTGAACTATCGGGAGGCCTACGGCATGTATGCTTGCAACGGCATTCTCTTCAACCACGAGTCCCCGCGCCGCGGCGAGACCTTCGTCACCCGCAAGATCACCCGCGCCCTCGCGAACATCGCGCAGGGCCTCGAAGCCTGCCTCTTCCTCGGCAACATGGACTCCCTCCGCGACTGGGGCCACGCCAAGGACTACGTCCGCATGCAGTGGATGATGCTCCAACAGGAAACCGCAGACGATTTCGTCATCGCCACCGGCAAGCAGATATCCGTGCGCGAGTTCGTTAGAATGTCCGCCGCCGAGGCTGGCATCGAACTCGCCTTCTCCGGCGAGGGCGAAAGCGAAATCGCCACCGTCACCGCGGTCGATCCAGCCATCGCGCCAGCCGTGGCCATCGGTGACATCATCGTCAAAGTCGATCCCCGCTATTTCCGCCCGGCGGAAGTGGAAACTCTTCTCGGCGACCCGACGAAGGCGAAGGAGATACTGGGCTGGATTCCCGAAATCACCGTCGAGGAAATGTGTGCGGAAATGGTCGCCCACGATCTCGATGTCGCCCGCCGCCACTCGCTGCTGAAGTCCCACGGCCACCATGTTTCGGTTTCCAAGGAGTAACCGCCTGCTAGCGTCATTTTGAAGCGCATTCCCATCATCGGTCTCCCTGTCGCGGCGACCACCTACGCCGGGGCGGTGGCATGGATCTTGGCGCACGCGCTTGATAGAAAACAGACCTGTGCGGTGGAAGCTGCAAACACCCACGTCGCCGCGCTCGCTCGAACCGACATGGAGTTCGGCAAGGCGATGCGGCAGTTCGACTTAATCTGCCCCGATGGCATGCCGCTCGTCTGGGCGCTCAATTCAAAACTCGGCGCGTCCGAAAGACTAACCGACCGCGTCTATGGGCCAACGCTGATGCTGGAAACCCTGAAAGCGACCGAGGGCAGGCAGGCGGAGTTCAAACACTTCCTGCTGGGCGGAAAGCAAAGCACGCTGGACACCCTTGCCCGAAACTTCGCCGCGCGATTTCCCGGTGTCGCCCTCGTTGGAACGCATTCGCCTCCGTTCGGCGAGTGGCCTGAAGACGAATTCGAAACCATCATTGAGAAAATCAGCAGCACTGGAGCCAATCTGATCTGGGTCGGCCTGGGCTGCCCGAAGCAGGAGCACTGGATCGCGGCTAACAAACATCGTCTGCCTCCGGGAGTCTATTTCGGGATCGGCGCGGCCTTTGCGTTTCACGCTGGAGAAGTCCGCCAAGCTCCGCGAGTTTTCCAGCGCTTGGGATTGGAATGGGCCTACCGGGTGGCCATGGAACCGCGCCGGCTCTTTAAACGCTACTTCACCTACAACTCGCTTTTCCTCTATCACCTCCTCCGCGAACGCCTTTTCTCCACCCAAAACAACCAGCCCTCTACATGAACATTAAATCTATCTGCTGCCTCGGCGCTGGCTATGTCGGCGGTCCCACCATGGCCATGATCGCCGCCAAGTGCCCTGACATCCAGGTCACCGTGGCGGATATGAACGAGCTCCGCATCGCCGCGTGGAACTCGGACACCCTCCCGGTTTACGAACCCGGCCTTGATGAGATTGTGGCTTCAGCGATCGGCCGGAATCTCCATTTCACCACCGATATCCGGGCCGCCATCGCCGCCGCTGATCTAATCTTCGTCTCGGTCGGCACGCCGACGAAATCCTACGGAATCGGTGCCGGTCGCGCAGCCGATTTGCGCTATATCGAATCCGCCGCCCGGCTCATCGCGGAGGTTTCCGAAGGTCATAAAATCATCGTCGAGAAGAGCACCATTCCGGTGAAAACGGCGACCGCGATCAAATCCATTCTCGCCGCGAACTCGCCGAAAGGTGCCACGTTTCAGGTCCTCTCCAACCCGGAGTTCCTCGCGGAAGGGACTGCGGTGGA
>JANMSI010000031.1:0-17677 GCA_031389115.1 Akkermansiaceae bacterium | reverse complement strand
ACACCCACCAGCACTTCCTCCGGCAGACCGGGACTGAAGCGCGTTCCGCCAAAATGCATGAGGTTCCACTCCTTGCCATCCGCCGAGTAGTAGCTCGCCATACTATCGCGATGACGGATGATGCGCACCCAGCACGGCAGCATCTGAACGTGCGCGATGTCGTTCGGTTGCCACGCGGTGCCGCTATCCGTCTGCCGCGCCGTCATCACCGGACCATCGCCGAATCGGAAGCCATTGAAAGCGTTCTTGAGAAAGCGTGCGTCCGAGTCCGTGCTCGTGCGCACCATCAGCCCCGCGCCAACGGATTTCTGCGAAGCCGCCGTGACTCGACACGTCGCCACGAAGTCTCCTTTCACCCGCGTGTAAGCAAACGTGCCGCGTTTTTCCCCCACCTCCCCGATGGTGCGGATGGTGAACGCCTTCGTGGCGGCATCATAGCTGACGGCACCTGGCTGGCGCACGATGCCGAGGTCCGCCGCTGTCCAGCCTGCGGGGAGGTTTGTCATCGCAGGGTCCGCCGCCCAAGTGGTGGTGATTGAGATTAGAAATGCGGATAGGATGAGCGTTCGCAGAGATTTGGTTTTAATTCGCATAGAATTGGTTTTGAATGCAGGATTGGGGGTGTTAATGTAAATGCTGGAGGAGGCACGAACGTGGACAAAATAGTCGATCTGTGAAAAATTTTTCTATCAGCTCTGCAAAATATACAGCTGTTTTTTTAGGAGTGCGGATGACTTGCCTCCGCTTTGAGGCATGCAGCTTGCTGCCGTTTTCCGAGGGAGAGGGCGACTACGTAACTAGCTTAGATCAATCCGACCGCGGCATCTCCGCTGCCGAAAGTGGAGTTAAGTCGTCCGCACTACAAAGTTGACGCTGCCGCCGGGTAACAAAAAAAATCGCCACTTTCTCGTCTTGGCCTCACTGCCTCAGCAGATTCTTTATCCAATGCAGTTCTTCCACCAACGGCAACTCCGGGACCGGATGAATACTCCATCGGGTGGTTAGTGTAATACCCCGGTCCAAGCGGCGCAGCGGGGAGAGCTGTTCCAATTCTACATATTGACCAGTGCCATTTTCATCATGGTGATAGACCTCCACACTAAGCCCTGCCTCCGGCGCTCCTTCCGGATACATCCCTTCCTGAGGATCCGCCCTTTGCACAAAGGCCAGCCCTCCTTTTACGGTCGCTAGGGCGGGGCGGGCCGGACTCGCCCCAATCTTAAATTTTACGCCTGGCTCTGGTAATAGGCGCAGGAGGCCAGCCAAGGGCTGCGAGGCCCACGAAGGCGCGGCTGAATTGGTAAAATCCAAGCGGAAGTAGCCGTCTTTATAAGGGCTGTGTTCAGGCAACGGCACAAAAATGGCCTCTGTGGGAATGGTCTGGGCAATGACCCAAAGTGCCGCTACCTCGCGGCTTCCGGGCGCAGGCGCGATGCTGTGGGTAATGACAAGTTCCCCTGATTTACCGAAAGAGTAATCCCGCCGGACCCTGACGCCGGATCCCGGCCATGGCGCTCCCAAGGTGCTGAATAAACCCTGCGGCGCAACGACTTCACAGGACTCGAAGTCCGGTGCTTGTGGTGGCCACATCGCATCCTGGGTCAATGCCCAAAACGTATGTGGCCCCACATAGGTTTTATCGCCTCCCCAATAGAGTGCCGGTTTCTTCCTTTCCGCACCGGGTTCACCCGTCCACAGCCAGTTTAGCCCACCGATCAAACCAAAATGGAGCACCCGCCCGCCTAACGAAGGCACCACGATGGCCTCGCTATGGCCGTCCGTGAGGCGGGTGGCGGGCAAACCCCGCCACTCCACCGGTTCGGCCACCGGGACTGGCCCGGCATTGGAGCTTCCAGTGATCACCGCAATGACCCCGCAGGCCACTAGCACGAGCGGCAATTTGGGAGCTGGTGCCTTTGCTTTTATGGTTATTGCGGGAGTTTTGGGGTTGCCTGAGGATCTACTGATTTGCTTGTCGCTATCGTCGAGGGCGAAGTTGAGTCGCTAACGTGTCGATTGCGTGGAACCGCAGCGTCGGGAATCAGTTCACCAGAATGCGGTAGAACCACTTTGTTGCGGGCGGGGAGGGGGGCATGGCGACGGTGGCTTGTGTGGTGCCGGCGGCACCGGGCACAGCCGACTCGACGGTGGTCCAAACCACAAGATCCGGCGAGGACTGCACATCGTAAAATTTCCCGACCACGCTTGTCCAGGTCAGCGTTATCTGATTTCCCGCCGTAAACGCTAATTCCATGATGCGTAGATAATCCGCAGAGTTTGTGGGACTGGTGCCTGCAAGCGCCTCGTCCGCATCCGTCTGGCCGTCGCCGTCGGTGTCCAAGTCGTCCACGCTGCTGACATCCTTGACCTTCAGTTCAAATACGCCGATGAACCCGCCGCTGGCTTGGCCGCCCTCTTGTCCGATAATGCGGATGCCATTGATGTTCGCCTGCGGCGTCGTCAAGGTGAAGGTCGCGGTCTGCGAGGTAGGCTGCCCGACGCCGATGAGATGGCCCTCAAAAGCCGTCAGGTAGTTGGAGGTGTGCGCCCTTGTGGTCCACGTCACCCCGCCGTCCGCAGTGGTCTGCACCGTTGGTTCAATTAAATAACCCCCTGAGACAGTCAGGGCACCGCCTGCACCGGGACCAATGCCGTTGGGGCCGAACCAGCCGCCATCATAAAAAGTCGCCATTGTGAGGTCCAGCCGATTCACTGCTACCGTGCGCACCGTCGGCCACAGAATCCCCGCATAGGCGACCGGTTCGACGGGACCGAAGGTGGCCTCGCGGGTGGTCAGGTCTCCGTCGTTGATGTTCGAAGGATTACCCGATTGGGCAAAGGCTGTGCCGGCGTCGCCGTCGATGGCATTGTTGGTTCCCATGATGGCTGTGCCGAGCCGGGCGATGTTGCTGGGGAAGGAGGTGTTGCTATTTGGATCTGTGCCCTCGTTGATCTCTACCTTGTCGTTGAAAGTGTCCCCATCGGTATCCGCTAGAATCGGACTGGTGTTGTGGTTGAACACTTCCGCCCCGTCCGTCAGACCATCGCCGTCGGTATCCGTGAGGATCGGATTGGTGGTGTGACTGTTCACCTCTTCCCCGTCTGTCAGGCCGTCGCCATCGGAGTCTGCAGCCAGTGGACTGGACAAGTAGGTGAGCACTTCCGGCCCATCATTCAGACCGTCGTTATCGCTGTCCGCATCCTGAGGATTGGTAGTAGCGTCATACTCTTGGATATTGGTCAGGCCGTCGGCATCAGGGTCCGCAGCGGCGTCATTCACATCCGGATCCGTGCCGTTGGCGATCTCCCAGGCGTTGTCCATGCCGTCACCGTCCGTGTCATTTGCCGGCAGGTTGTTCACCACCAGTTCAAAAACGCCGATGAACCCATTGCCGTCCGCACTGCCGCCATTTTCGCCGATGATGCGGATGCCGTTGATGCCGCTCACCGGAGTGGTCAGAGTGAAAGTCGCCGCTTTGGAGGAGGGGTTGGGCACTGCGCCGCCGCCTACTGGGTGGCCGGTGAAGGCAGCCAGATAATCCGAAGTGAACGCCACCGACTGCCAGGTGACCCCGCCGTCCGTGGTGGTCTGCACCACCGGCTGGGGCGTGAGATGCGACGCTGTCAGCCCTCCGCCCGGGGAGGGGCCAGTTCCTGGGGCACCGAACCAGCCGCCATCATAAAAAGTGGCCATGGTCAAAACCAGGCTCTTCACGGCATCCGTGCGCGGAGCGCTCCACAGAATTCCCGCAAAGCTGACATTCTGCACGCTGTCGCCGTAATTATCCACCCGGCTGAACAGACTGTTATCATTCATGTTCACAGCGCTCCCACCTAGGGTTCCCGCATCCGTATCCACGAGGTTATTCACCCCGATGATCGCCGTGCCCTCCGGCGCGATATTCTCGGCCTGTGCGGCTGAAGCGCTTAGGAGCGTCAAAATCACTGCCACCCTGGCGGGAGCGGGAATGCCGTTCTTTCCATGCCGGGAAACGGATAGCTGTTTCGTATTCTTGTTCATGATGGGTTTGTGTGTTGGTATTTGTGTGTTCGTTAATTTTTTCCACGTTCGCCTCTAGTTTTTAACTATCGGCTATGTAGATAGAGAGGGGCTGGCGTTATTACCTTCGGAGTTAATATTATTGAGGGAGTTGTGACGGATTTATTGCCAGCGGAGACCAGCGATACATCATGCTGGGTCCATAGCTGCGTTGGTAAAATATTAGATATTCACCATTTTTCCTTTGAAACGCCCGAAGGCCGAGCGCCTGGTCATCAAAACAATCTTTGTTGTAAGGTCCGGGTGTAAGCTCGCCGACATACTCACCCGTTGATTTCCTGAATACATGGACAAGCTCAAGCCCTTTGCGGTGGGCAGCAAAGAGATAGTCGCCGGCAATGGAAAGGTTCCCCGGACCGCGCAGTTCTGATCCTGTGCCTTCCTTGATCTGGGGAAAGATGATTGTGTAGGCCAGACTAAGCTTGCCCGTGGCGATGCCAGTATATTTTTTTAATACCCGTCCTGCCTGGCCATAGGATTCGTTGGTAGTATCAGGGTGGCTGGCCGTATCTCCGGAGATATACAAAGCGTCCCCGGAGAGGTCTGCTTCGATGCGCTTCACGAGGGAAAAATCACTATCCGGCAACTTATAATCGATCCGTTCATTCACTTTGTAAATGGGCACCCCCTGCGGACCCAACTTTGGTCCACCGGCCAGGCGTGCGGTCCCGCCAGCGAGGTAGCGGTAAATTCCGGCCTGATTGGCCGTCCAGATGTCACCCTCGGAATCCACACATAGGACCCCATCATCATAATTCCGTTCCTGGGAGTCTTCCTGCAGCTCTCCAGGAGCGATGTTCCCGTTGCCATCGCTGTCCATCCAAAGAAATTTGAATTGTTTATCCCCTGTCCAGGTGGAAGGCACGTTGGGATAGGGGAACTCATTGACGGCATTTTTCGCGTTGAAGGCCCTCATAGCACCGGTAGGAATGGCGGTTTCCCCGTCGGTTTCCGAGTCAAAGCGATACCACGCCAGACTCGTGGTGCCGGCATTGGATATGAAGAGAAATTTATGGCCATCGATATGACGGATTCCATATGGGTTGGAAAAGTTCCGGCCCAGATCAAAGCGGGAATCCTGGGGATACTTGTAGGCATTTAAAGTATAACCTTTAAAACTCCACTCCGTGCCGGGATCCTTTTTGGAGAAATCCATGGACATGCGGGCGTGGGAGCCAAAGACATCCTCTGTCAAGGGGTCGAAAACCGCGGTCTCGATGGCCCCCAGATTGTCCACTGACCAGCGGAAATCTCCTCCTTCCGTGTAGGACTCCAATCGGATGGGAGCCCAGCCCATCGGGCCGTTGGCCTGCGCCACGTAGATATTGCCAGCCCCATCAAATCCGACCCCGGTAGGATACATGAGTTTGCGGGGTGCCCAGAGACCCGCCGGTTTGGACAGAATCCCGAAACGCTCGCCAAAGGTCCGGTCCAAAACGGGCACCGTATCCAGGTCCCGATAAATCCTAATCTGATAGTCACGGCCCGCTTCACAGATCCACAAAGTTTTATCTTTCGGATGCAATGCCAGATTCGTCGGGTTCTTCAGATCCGAAATGGTCTTCAGAATGGCACCCGTGGTTTTATCCAGCAAATGAACTTTCGCAGAAAATGGATAGACATCCGTATAGTTGGAGTTGGGAAACAACGCTTCGGTATCCTTGTGGGAATAGAATCCGTCCGCACCAAGACGGCGGTTTTGGATGACCCAGAGATTGCCTGTCGCGGGGTCACACGTCATTTTCAAGACATCGGTCATGGGCAGGGAACGCCTGAGGGTGGGAGCTTTGGCTGGAGCCGAGGCAGGCCAGGTCGCGAGGTCATACACCTTGATGGTATGATCGTTTGGGTCCGCCACGAAAAGCTCTCCTCCTTGAGTCGCGAGGGAATGAAGCCGGTAGCGTTTTTTGTAGGGATTGCTGTCCGGAAAGACCTTGAACCCGAGGTAGCTGTCAGGCGGTGCGCCCTTGGCGGGGTCCGCCATGTGCCGGAGGGGTATCCGGTGGATCCAGGAGTCAGTGTGGGCCGGTGTAGTCGCGTGATTGCGGACCTCCCCTCCCCGGTTTTCATTCCATGCGTCATGCACGTAAACAAAACCCGATGCCTCGTCGATTGTGATGGCCTGACCCCGCAGCCCCCAATTCGATAAATTGCCCTTCCAGCTTCCATCACTTCCGATCACAATTGCGGCCGCGCCGTCCTCATCATACTCGGAGTTGATATAAACCATACCCTCCTTGGTTACCGCGATGTCGCCGATGGAATTATCCGCCATTTTCCGTAAGCCGCCGGGCGCTCCCTTACTGTCGTTCCATCGGGTGCCCACCCACGAATTCAGGTGAGGAAGTGGAACTCGAGTCATGGGGTTGGTTACATAATCATGAACCAGCTCCGCAGCAGCGTCGCTGGCAGGCAGGATAAAGATGAGGTTTACCAAAAGAAGGCAATTGCGGGCGAATTTCATAGGGATCTTGTTCGAATGATGGAAATTTTTGTTCACTAGCTTCACGAACATAAATTCCGTGATGCACTATATACTGCCGCGCCTGATAATTTTTGGAAACTGCCGGGTGAGTTTCCGCAAAACCCAGGCGCGGCAGTATAACTAGATGTTGGCATCTGCCGCATCGTGGACAAAAAAGTTGGGTGGTTGGCGAGAATTGGCAGAGGCGTACTGAAACCCGGCTTTGCAATGTCATCGGGAAAAAAGCCGCTCCGGTTTCCCGGAGCGGCTTGGCGATTCAGCGGGGACGCTTTCTCGGGATTCAGGCGGAGAAAGCTCTGCCACGGCGCCGGGCGAGGAGCGCAGCCCCGGAAATACCGAGAAGGAGCATCGACGTGGGCTCCGGAACGACCAGGGGGGAGACATCCGCATAGGTGGTTCCGATGCGTATTTCGTCAAACTTGAAGGCTGCGGTGTTAAACCCGGTTTGGATGCGGATGCGGTCGAAGTTAAAGTCGGTGACCGAGGCGGTGGTCGGGGTGCCATCCGGAGCGGCCAAGCCGGTGGTGGGGTTGATGTAGAGACTCACGTTATCGTCACCTGGCAAAAAGTTGATCTCGGCGACGAGGAAGGTGCTGGCCGTTGAAACGAGCGCGCTTGAAATATGGTCAGCTCCTCCTGCTCCGCTGCCTCCGATGCGCACGAACCCATAGTTCGTTGAGAGGAAGGTCTTGCCAAGGTAGAACCGTTCATTGCTATCGGTACCGTCGAACAATCCAAAGCCGGCATAGTGGGGATTATCGGCGCCGAATCCAGGCTGAGCGGCGATGAGAAAGCTGACGAAGATCGTAGTCCCATCCGAACCATAGGAGGTTCCGAGGTCGCGATAGTTCCCCGAATTGTCCCCACTGGAAGCAAAGCCACCGCCGTCGGTGGACAATCCGGAATAAGTCTGCCCTACCGAGTCCACGGAGCCTCCGCCGCGCCAGGCACTGGTGAAACCGGAGCCGCCATTTAGACCGGCGATACCGCCGGCGGAGTAGATGAATTGCTCGGTCGCGATCGAGGTGGCATGCACCGCCGTGGTGAGCAGGAGCGCTGCAATGGAGGTGGTGAATAGAGCGGTGTATCTCATTGTATTGGTTTTTTTGGTGTGGATTAAAATGACACTCGGAGTGTCACACAACCAGACTTCGGAAAGAGCGGAATCGTGGACAAAAAAGTTTACTCCCGATGTGATTATTTTTTGACCCCGAAAAATCGAGTCGCCCGCGCTCCACTTAGACTGCCAATTCCTTCAGGTCTTTGACGGAGGCATCAACTTCCTTGCCGCTGAGCGACTCCACACGACACTCGTCGCCTTTCGACATGGGCGGGCTGCACAGGCAATAATGGACGGTGGTGGGTTTGCCAAGTAGCTTAACGGCATTTCAGGATTAAATCCCCAACCCTCTGGATCATCAGCAAATACGAAGACTTTCCAATTTCGACATTTTCCTAATCACGGACTTAATGGTGCGAGTTCCAGAATTCTCCCTGGCAGCCAGCCTAGCTTACTTTTAAGATTGGTTGGTCGGGTGTATTCCAGAATGAGCACACGTCCGGCACCCGTATGGAGCACATCGACCGGGCGGCCCAGTGGTGCGAGTATGGTCGTTACACGGGCCTGCCACGCGCCTCCGGCCTGCTGCTCCATTTTTGCGGAGATCAAATCGAAGCCGACGTCCACAGGGCAATCGATCACATTGCCGAAGCGCGAGATGAGAAAGCTGTTGCGCAGCAAGGGCGGGAAATCAGCGCCGCACCAGATCATGCCGCCGGGGCTCGAGTGTGGGTCGAAGGTATGGCAGGGCGCTCCAGGCCTGCCGCCAGCCGCAGGGCCGAGGTTTTTAACAGGCATGGTAAATTTTATATCCTCGGGTGCCTCCGGGGTGTGTGGGTAGGGGCTACCCTTGGTTGCAGGCGAGTTTCCGAACTGATAGGGAAAACCGTAGTGTTTTCCCTGCTCGATAAAATCCATCTCCTCGGGTTCGTTTGCCTCCGGCCCGTTACTCACGGTGAATAGCCTTGAGTGGTCATCCCATGCGAAGCCGTAAGCATTGCGGATGCCACGCGCAATCACTTCGATTTCGGGCTGCGCCGCCTTGGGATCCATTCGCCACAGGCAGGCGGTGATGGGCGTCTCTCCACCGGAGTAATATTTCGGCGGGTTGCCAAACTCGCCACTATCGGTGCGGGCACCGCTGTTCAGGTAAAGCAGGCCGTCCGGGCCAAAGGCCATATGGCTCACGCCGTGATTGAAAGCCCCGCCGCCCTGCGGGTAGGTTGTGTTGAACCACAGAACCATTCTGCAAGGCCCTCCATCCACTAACCCACTGCTTCGCCAGATGGAGACGCTATTCATATACATCCTGTCCCCGGTTGGAATTCCCAACCTTTGATTGGTGACTACCCATAGCTCACCTCTCGCATCCACCGCCATTGCGCTGGAGCTGAACTCGCCCTGCCCACTCATTCCGTATTCGTCCGCTCGGAAGATTTGGGAAACGGTCTTGCTGGATGGATGGAATTGGTAGATGCCACCCTGTTCGGCGAGCACATAAACGGGAGCACCCGGTCCCCTGCTTGCGAAGCGCACGGACATCTCCGGCAACTGCGCCACCTCGCGCAGCGCCCAACCCGCGGGCGCTTGCGGCAGCGGCTGATAAGCGGATGCGGCCACCAGGGCCTCATAAGATTTATAGCGGCTTTCTGAGCGCGCCGCGGCGACTTCTGCTGCGGAAAAATCGGTCATCCCATTCCCCCAGGATTGCCCAGTGTAGGTGAGGACATCGGCCACCTGCTGGTCGTCAAGGATTTGCGCAGGCATCACGCTGTTGTAGAGTATGCCTTTAACCGTGATCGGCCCGGAGAGTCCCTCACAGAGGACCCGGATGGTCCGAGCTCTTTCCTCCGCCATCCAATCACTGCCTGCGAGCGGTGGGTAAACGGGCGGCGCTCCTTGTCCATCGTATTGATGGCACATCAGGCACTTCTGCTGGTAGAGCGACTCACCACGCTTGAACGTATCACTGCCATACGCTGTGGGCAGCAGGCTGCCAGACAGAAGCGCCGCATTGACTATAGTTCTAACCTTACAAAAATTCATGAACTTAACGGTGGGTGGATTCAGGAAGAAGTGACCCCTTCCTTAGGATGCCCTGGGGATGGGAGAGTGGACACATTTTGGAAGAAGCAGCTTCGCGGACAAAAATAGCTACTCCCCCACCCCTGATTTTCCTGACCACAAAAAATCAGGCCGCCCGCGTTCGACCTGGGTCTCCAGATCCTTTTGACTCAGGGCGCGATTCCAAATCGTCAATTCATCCATGCGTCCATTGAATGCGCGCACCGGCTCATAGTCGTCGCGCGGCAGCCAGTTCCCGATGCGGCACAGCCCCGGGCGCAACGGTGCCTCGATTTTCAGCGGTCGCTCGTAGGTCAGCCTGCCGTTCACATAGACCCTGGCCATTTGCGTCGTGCGCGAAATGACTGCGGCGAGGTGCGACCATTTCCCCGTGGGTATGGCTGCACCGAACCACGCTCCGCCACCGTGAACGACCGCATCCCGGATGTCCACTTCGGGAAATCCACTCCGCTGCAATTGCAGGTGAATATCGCCGCTTTCCCAGCCGTTGGAGTCAAGGATGGTATTGAAGGTGTGATCGAGGCGATCAACGGAAACCCATGCGGCAATCGTTAACTCCGTGAATTCACCGGGGATCTCGATCTCTGCGAAATCAGTCGACCGGTCAAAGAGCAGCGCATCCTTACCTAGCCAGCGACCAGAGACCCAGCGGGCGCCGTGAATGGTCCCACTGGACACCGTGCCCGCGGTAGACTCGTTGCTAAGGAGGGCGGGCTGGTCGGCATGACGAGCGAATGAAAAGAAGGCGATCACGCTGGGGTCATCCAGCGATCCCTCGCCGTGAGACTTCCACCGCTCATACCCGATACTCCCGGGCGCGATGAATTCCTTAGCAAGCAGATCGCTCACCGACACCGGCAGGCCGCGATGATATGCGGCGGAGCCGCCGCCTTCCACACTCTTGAGCATCGAGCCGGAATTCGGCTGCCGCACATTGACTTGCCCTTCAAAAACGTGCATCGCACTGGCCCCCGTGTCACGTTCCACGCGCAGTCCGAACTCCGTGCCGACGTCTTCGTAATCCACGCCGTTCGTGGCAATGGTGAATCCCTTGGCCGATGGCGGCACGATCGAGCGTATGCGGCCCCATTGCAGGCGCGCGTGCATCGCATCGGTAATTTCAAAACCAGCGGGCGCTTCGATCACCAAGTCCGCGCCGCTGGCGAAACGCAGATGCACCATGCCCTCCTTGAGTTCGTATGCGCCCGGACCAAACACGCTGTCGCCCGGCTCGCGGTGACGGGCAAAGACTGCTCCCGCTTCATTCACCAGCCGGGCCGTCAATGGTGTCGGCGAAGACGCGGGCTTCAAATTTTTCTTCGGCCAGAACACTACCGCCAAGCACGCCGCTGCCGCGAGCCAAGGCAGCGCGATCCACATTCGGCGGCTGCGTGCGCCGGTTGCGCGGACGAATGCTGGCGTGGCAGCCGGTGCGCTCCGATGAATGCCAGTCAGCGCAGATTCAAATCCCGCCAGTTCCACAAACAGTCGCCGGGCTTCCGCAGAACCATCGAGTAGGGTAGCGAACTCCTCTTTGCCGACAGCAGACAAATTTCCGCAAAAATGAGCCTCCAGCAACTCCTGCAAGCGTTCGGCGATGGGCGGCGGCGAGGGATTCATAAATTGGACTCTTGACTCATGCGTATCGTTACACATTCGCGCAGCTGTTGTTTTGTTCGGAGCAACCCTTTGCGCACCGCTTCCAGCCCCATTTTTAAAGCCATTCCGATCTGCTCGTAGTTTGTGTTTTCTTCATAACGCATGCGGATTAGATTGCGCGCCCGGGCGCTCAGCTTCCCGAGACACCCGCGGAGGTGATCCGCGCGCGGGCCTGACTCGTTAGATTGATGGGCTTCAAATGCCGCCTCCATCGCGTCGTTGAGAATGCGGTCCTCCACAGCCGGTTCGCGCCGCCGCTTGCGCAGATGGCTCATGATTTCCAGCCGAACAATCCCGCGGCACCACGCCAGCATCGAAGAACCCTCCACGAAGACCTCATGCTTGCGGGCAACCACCAGAAACGCATTCTGCACCACATCCTCCGCCGCCGCAAAGTCCGCGAGCAGCGCGTGAGCATACGCCACCAGCGCCGACTGGCAGGTCAGCGCCTCTTTCAACACGCGGTCTCTGGAATCAAAATCACTCACTCGTTCCTTATAGTCGTCGCGGGCCGCCGCGTCGTGGACAAAAATGTTAAGGTGCTAATTTGCTCAGGGTGTTTGGCTGGTTGAGGCAATGCGGCAGGGGTTTGGTGGTCAGGTGGATAGCTGCATGGCGGGTGTTGCAGATGATGCCGGAAACGCGGTCTTTATCGCCGAGGCTGGTGAGCCACCGGCCGCGCGCGGTGGCGGATTACGAGCCCACCGGCACTGTCGATGGGGAGGAAGCTGCGGCCCGGCATGAACTCCAGCACGACGATGCATTTGGATGTTCCAGTTCAGAAATCACCAATCTGATAAGCCCTAAAGGACAACCGTTTACTTTGGGCGTCGGGGTATGACACGAAAAGCTGCTGTAGTTTTTCGGGAAAGCGGACTAGTGTTTCCGACGCAGTTTTCCACTCGCCGTTTACTTCCGCGAGGAAAATGACGGGCGTCATGTTGTAGTCGTTGCGATCTTTCGGGCGGAGAACCGGGGCATTTTTTCCTGGAAGCAGAATGAACCGATGTTCGCCGATAACCACGCGGACCTCCTTGTCGAACAGGTTCATCACCAGCGCACCATCCTGAGGAATTTTTCCGATTGACGCATCAATGACAGATGTGCGGTAAGCCAGATTGTCTTTGCCTCCTTCGGACGGGAAAAACAAGACGATGCCACTTTTCATACCCGCCGGGATGCTGGCGATGGCGATGGGAGCCCCTGCCAGATTCGCAGGATTGTAAAAGCCAACCTTTCCCTCGACGACCGGGACTTTGGTTTTAGGGGAAAAACTCGACTCCGGGAATTTCAAGTCAATCTTGGATTTATCCGGATTGATCACCGACAGCTTGTTAATTCCGGTGGGATCACGCTCGAAACAAAGGACGCGAATCTGAACGGACGGAACCTCTTGAGCGCGAGTGCTTGTCGGAAGAATGAATGCCAATATGAGAAGAAGTGTTTTCATGGGCTGATGCGGGTCGCATTCGTATTCAGATTTCGTCCTTTGACAACCATCGCATGGATACAACGGTGAAACGGCGGCCAAACTTTTCGTTGATAGGGCTCATTGGGATCGTTAGATCAGCGGGCGATTGGCTAGCCTTGTTCAGAGGGTCGAGAAATTCGGGATTTCTCTGGACCACAGCCTCGCAGAATGCGCGCGCGATGATTTTTCCGGTTTTATCGAGGGCCTCGCCACAGGTGCGAATTTTGAATGTGTCCGAGCGGACGGAAGGGGTGTTTCCCAAAACCGCGAGAATATCCGCCTGCATCAGGTAACCGGGGGCACCTTGGGCGCTGTCACCCACAAGTGCCTCGGAATTTGTGAGCAGCAGATTAGCGGTATTGGCAGCAGTAATCTGCAGGCTGGCGGACGCAGCGGCGGATGCTTGGGCGTTAAGGCCGGATTTGTCGATCGCCGTTTGCAAGGCTCCCGCCAAGGTCATATCATCCGCCGACCCAAGCTGACGGTTCACGAACTCGGCCATGGAGAGGAACGGGCCGCGCTCGCGCACCTGTTTAACGATCTGAGTGGCAAGCTCGGTGAGTTGCTCTTCCGACAGGTCGATCGGACCGCGCCAGAAGCCATCGGGACTATTGCGGTCAGCTTTTCCATTGGGTATGCGCAGCCTGGAAAAGCGCGCTCCTTTTGAATCGCTCATTTTTTCAACACCCCCCTTGGATAGGGTCGTGGTAATGGACGTGCTGTCCGGTGCAACCAGAGCCATGGCATTTTCTCCGGTCATCGACGCCAGGACCGACCTCCATGCGTTCACCGAGATCGAGTTCACATTGAATGCACCTTCCACGACCTGATGAGCTGACGCCTTCAGATAGCCTTCGGTTCCCTTGAGAGCGGTTGAAGCGTCAGTTAGGTTGGTCCCGTCCGGGAAATATGGCTTGAGCCGTCGGTCGGGGAGCGGACTTTGAATTTGTTTGGCGGAGTTGCTCGATTCCATGAACTGCTCGACCAAACTGTCGCGCGTTACGCCATCCCCATCCAACGCGGAAGCAGCATGGGATTGAAATCCGGAGAAATAATAGCTGTCAAAAAGCGCGGCGTTGAGCAGGAAAGAGTGGTCCGCATAGGCGTAACCCGCAGCTCCGGTTTCGATAACCTTCGAACTGGAAATCAGCGGATGGGCGTAAGAATTTCCGACTGGAGCAAAAAAATGCGGAAGGTAAGGGCTTGCCGCGAGTTGCGCGCTATTGAGCGAGGTGAGATTCTGCATGGGTGCGAGTGGAATATCATAGAGGGTCCCGAAGTGGCGGCCTTGGGTACTTGAGTGCCCGGTAATGAATTTGCCTCGGTTGGTTTTGCCTTGGACGCCTATACCCAGCTGCGGAAAACGCGCGAGTGCGAGTTCATGAGAGTAGTGCGACGGATGGCCTTTGTCGGCACTCTTGGAAATTTTTTGAGACATGGCAACCGACGTGTGATTTTGGAACGAAAAGGGCTTCGCGACCCACAAGCCTTCCTCACCATCGTTGGAATTGCCGCTTGAGGTGGTCTTGGCATACGCGCTGAAAAGAGCAAACGCCTGGTTGTTCGCAATATTTTTCAGCGAGACCGAAGAATGATCGAACAGTTGTTCGGTCGTCCAGGTATCCGTACCTTTGGGTGCGCGAATCTTCAGTCTGTCGGCCTGGGGATTCTTCGACATCATAACTTCCTGCAGATCGGATTTGTCGCCAAATTCGAATACAAGGGCCGAACTGCGGCTTTTTTTGCCCGAGGTGTAGTTGAGGGTCATTTCCACCGAGAACTTCTTTTCAGGCAACGCGGGGTCGGGAATCGGTGTCGACTCGACATAGATCTCATCGCCCTTCTTGAGCGGGATTCCAGCCCACCGTTCAATTTTGGCGGCACCCACGGATTCGGTGGGATAGGCTTGTTTGGTGCCTGGGGCAATGAAGTCGAGGTCATAGCCGACCGAAGGGCCATTCCAGCCGGGAATTCCCAGGGCTTTGGACGTGTCGGTAGAAGTACCACCTCCCGCGCGGCCATCTTCATCGTTGCGATTTCCCCAGTCCCAGAAGATCTTGTTGGAAGATTGGACCTCGGCAGCCCAAGTCCGGTCAGGGTCGATGTTAGGGCTGTAAACTTTTACTTCACCTGGCAACATGGTGTCAGTGAGCGTGAGTCCGAACCGTTTGCTCTGTCCTCCGGCGACGCTAACACCATACATCAGCGCAAAAGGGACCGGTTCTTTGGTCTGCGCGATACCATTTTTGAAAACCTGAAAGGCAAACGGGACATTCACGAACTCAACTCTCAGTTTGTTAAAATTAAGCGGGAGATTGTATGGGTTGTGCAGCGTTACAATGGGCGAGTAAATCATGTGAAGCAAATAGTCGTATGGACTGTCGAAAGGTTTTCCCGTGGTCAAGTTCTTCTGAAAAATCGCATCCCACGGACCATGCAGCGTTGGATTTTCGCCATTGGCGTCCTTGGGAATCGGGCCTCCCGGCTTGTAATTGTAAACGTCCCTGGCCGCCAAGGAGAAGCTCATCTGGATTTTAGCAACGGACGGCAGCAGCACCGGGCCTGGCGGTTCAATGTAAGAAAGGAGAGCCGAAGCCGGATTGCTGCCTCCGCCGCTCGACTTGCCGACTCCCGCCGTCCATTCTTTGGGTTTCAGGGGAACGCTTGCGTTGAGGGTCGGGACACTGGCACCACCCGAGGTGAGCTTGCTAACAGCCGTGGAGGAGAAAATTCCGGCCCACGACATCGCCCGGTTCCATAGCGGATCTGAAACGATGTTTGAGGTGAAGCTCTGTTTGTAAATTCCATTCCCTTTATAAATTGTGGGAAGAGAATCGGTTAGCTGCATTTCAGCAAGAAGGTTCAAATCCTTTTTCAAGCCACCATTGGCGACATCGGCGAGAACTCCGACTGAACTAGCTGTTATGTCATGGAATTTGAATTTCATCATGCCAGGCCCGCTGGCATAAGCGAATTCAGAAGTGGGGACCGACACCATTTTCGTGGTCAGGGACCGGCCTTCGGGGGTGTCGAGATCGACCAGTTTGGGGTCGAGGGTGCCGATTCCTTTGATTCCCTCCAAGGACGGACGCTGGCCGCTTCCGAGGGCAGTGGAAGTGCCTGCGAAGTCGGTGGATGGGCTATTATTTCCGAGATTGATGCGGGCCTTGGTCCCTTCATCGAGAACCGCGTAGGCAAAGGTGCCAGTGGGCGTTGCAGAGCTTGTTCCGCGGTCGTTGATTCCAACTTTCCTGGCCTGCACAATGGGCGCTCCCGGATCGAGGTGGGTTGCAGATACGAGGTCGATCAAATCCTTGCCCGTACCAAGTGACTTCATTGCGAAACTCTCAGTTTTCAGCTCTGTTGGGTCGCCCCCCGAGACCAGCCATTTTACAAACTCATTGGTTTTGGCGGTTTTGCTGAAATCATCCGAAGTACTGTTAGGGCCGAGTTTTTTCGATTTCCACACCCCGCAGATCATCTCTTGGCTGGTGGCCGTACCTAAAACCCCACCTGGTGCGGTAATCCGTTGATCGATCCCTGCACTGACCTGCAAGTCCCCAATGGCGAGCATCATTGCCAACTTGGCGTTCGCGCGCGCCCTCGCCATCGCATCTCCTTGGCCCGCCGACCGAATTGAAATACTCGATAAAGTCAACAGTCCAACTGCAATAACCGTGAGCAAAATCATCAGCGATAGAGTGACGATTAACGCGAAGCCGGGTTTAAAATACTTGTCAAGCGCTTGTTGAGCGAGGGGCCGTGGAATCGATTTCATGGGTTTGAAGTGTTGGATCTGATATGGGGCGGCGGACAAACTTCTGCAGAAATGAGCCCACAATCTCCTCTAGGTGTTTTGCGTTGGGCAGCAGCGAGGGTGACTCAGGAGAATCGTCACACATTCGTGCAGTTGCTGTATGATGCGAAGTAATCCTTTGCGCACTGCCTCAAGCCCAATCTCCAAAGCCGCCCCGAGCTGCTTATACGTTGTGTTCTCTTCGTGACGCAGGCGGATGAGATCGCGCGCCCGACCGTAGAGTTTACCGAGACACCCGCAGAGGTGATCCGCGTGCGGGCCTGACTCGTTGGATTGATGGGCTTCAAATGTCGCCTCCATCGCATCATTGAGGATGCGGTCCTCCACCGCCGGTTCGCGCCGCCGCTTGCGCAGATGGCTCACGATTTCCAGCTGCACAATCCCGCGGCACCATGCGAGGATCGAATTACTCTCCGCGAAGTCCTCGTGCCTGCGGGCCACTACCAGAAACGCATCGTGCACCACAACCTCCGGCGCTGCGCAGTCTGCGAGCAGCGCGCGAGCATACGCCACCCTCGCCGACTGGCAGGTCAGTGCAGCTTTCAACTCGATTACTCTGGAATCAAAATCACTCATTTGTCCCTTATGGTTGTCGCGGCGCGCCGCGTCGTGGACAAAAATGTTAAGGTGCTACGTTGCGTTGCTTTCGGCCGGCAAACCCAGGCGCTCCAGCCTCGGAGCTATGGGCTCGGCGTAGACTGGCGCCAACTTATCGGCCCTAACAGCTAAATCAACGGTTGCGAGAGTATCCCGTTGTTCAGATTGCCTAAGAAGATGCGGCCGCGTAAGCAAAATGGGCAGCAACCGTCTGCCGACCGAAACCGAGTGGGAGTTTGCTGCGCGCAGTAGCAAGTCCGGCCCTCTCTACATCTCGGCTACGATCTGACCATCTGTCCTTCTGAGATGCAACGGATTTTTGGACCGGTGTTGGTTTAGTTAAGAGAGTGGATTTGGGCCTCGAACTGGGCTGGGGTTTGGTAGCCTAGGGACGAGTGTTTGCGGTGCGTGTTGTAGTAGGCTTCGATGTATTCGAAGATCTC
>JANMSI010000123.1:0-11945 GCA_031389115.1 Akkermansiaceae bacterium | reverse complement strand
TGCCGGTTGGGTTCCAGCATCTTGTCCCTTTCAGCTCTCACTCTAATTGGTTCTCATACAGCCCGCGGTGTTGACGCAACTTGGAATGGCACGACCAACGCAGCTTGGGCGACAACCACAAACTGGAGTGCGTCGCCTGTTCCTGGCAGCGGCAACACTGCCACCTTCAACAATGCGGGAGGGGTTGTCGACACCATCACCACTGGCTCGATCACGATCAATACAATCCTATTCAACACTGCCAATGCGGCGGCTTACATATTGGGTGGGGCTACGGCCGGAACGGGGCAGATCACGCTGAATGACGCTGGTGCGCTCACCGTCAACTCCACCGTCGTCACGAACCAGTTGATAAACGCGAATGTCGTGTTAGGCACGTCAACGGCTTCATCGGCCTTCACCTTCACAAATAATAGCACGACCACCGGCCAACTTCTTAATATCGCAGGTAATGTGGGTAACAGTGCTCAAGCTAACGCAACCAGAACAAAGACGCTAACTTTGGCCGGCAGCGGGAACGGCCTCATTTCAGGCGTCATATCCGGTAACGGGTCGGGGAATGGATCCAATGAGACGGCCACCGTGGCGCTCACGAAGAGCGGTGCTGGAACTTGGACTTTGTCGCAAGTAAACATCTACGCCGGCACCACGACCGTTAGCGGCGGCAAGCTAACAATCGCTTCGGGTGACATCAACGGGACTAGCGGAGTTTCAATCGGCGGAGGTGAATTCAACTACAATTCCTCTACTGCGTTATCGAAGACCGTCACCTTCAGCGGCACGGTAGGCACTTTGAGCGGCAACGGCACCATCACCCCGGCAATCACTGTTAGCTCTGGGAACATCTATACATCAGGAGGCGTTGGTGCGGCGGGAACGCGGACCCTGTCCGGTGGCGCCACTTTCAACTCCGGTTCCATCTTTCAATGGGATCTCGACGTTACCGGCGCGAATACAGAAACACACGATCAGGTAGTCGCGAATTCGTTAGCTGGTTCTGGTGCTGAATTCAAGGTGGTGCTCGCCAGTGGCGACACCTTTGCGCTGCCATTCTGGGACTCGACCCGCAATTGGACGGCTACCGATTTGTTTGGAGTGAACAACGCCAACTCCAATCTCGCGACCATCTTCAGCAGCTCGAACACGTTGACAAACTTCACCGCGAATTCATCGGAAGGAACCTTCTCGTTCACAAGTGTCAGTGGGGGGCACGAACAACAACCTCAGGTGGACCGCGGTCCCCGAGCCCACGAGCGGGCTGGCCGGAATTCTTCTCGGTGCCGGTCTTCTCCGCCGCAGGCGGATGGAGGCATAATCTTTACGGACCGCGAAATTTATTTCGCCGGTTTCTAGTCAGCTTCAGGCGAGATGAATTTCGCGGTCCGTCAGACGGTTGCCTCGTAAACGGTCACCACGCCCAAGGTGAGCGGGGTGAAAGCGGTTTTTCCAAAACCGCAGGATTCCAACAGACCGGTCATGCCTTTGCCGGAAGGAAACTGTTCGATGGAACCACCGAGATATTCGTAGGCGTCCTTCTCACCGGTGAGCCAGCCGGCGAGGTGCGGGAGGACGTGGTGAAGGTACCAACGATAGGGACCGCGCATAATACCGCCCGGCAGCGAAAAATCGAGGATGACCAGCCGCCCGCCGGGCTTGAGGACGCGGTGCATTTCGCGAAGTGCCGCCGGGTAGTCGGCCATGTTGCGCAGGCCGAAGGCGACGGTGACGACATCGAAATTTCCGTCGGGAAACGGCAACTGAAGCGCGTCCGCGACGATGGTGTTGGCAATGCCGCGGCTGGCGGCGTGGGCGAGCATTTCCGCGCAGAAGTCCGAGGCGATCACCTCGCATTGCGGACATTGACGCTGGATTTCCAAGGCCAGATCGCCCGTGCCGCTGGCCACGTCCAGCAGGCGGGCGGGCTGCCATTTTTTGATGCGGCCGGTGACGACCTTGCGCCACCAGATGTCCATGCCACCGCTCAGGACGTGGTTGGTGAGCACGTAGCGATCCGCGATTCTTGCGAAGGCGTCATGGACGTAAACGGCGTCGGGCATGAGGGAGGGGTAAACCGGATGGAAGTTTCGACAAGCGCGAAGTGGCCTGTAGCTAGAGCCACTTCATTTTCCTGAAAATCATCAATTGCACCCCGGCGATCGCCGCCATGAAAACCATAATCCCGATATAACCGAACGGCTGATAGAGCTCCGGCATGTTGAGCGGCAGCTTTTTCCCGGACAATGACGCGGGCGCGAAGTTCATGCCATACACACCGACGATGAAGGTCAACGGGATGAAAATGGATGTGATGACGGTGAGGATCCGCATGACTTCAGTGGTGCGGAGACCGACGCTGGAATGATAGAGGTCCATCAGTCCGGCGGTGAGGTCCTTGTAGCTTTCCACCAGGTCCATCAGCTGGACGGTGTGGTCGTAGCAATCGCGCAGAAAAACCTTGGTGGGCGTGGTGATGTAGCCGGAGGTGTCGTGGAGCAGCGAGTTCACCACGTCCCGCAGCGGCCAAACGAAGCGGCGGAGTTGGGAGAGGTTGCGTTTGTATTCGTGGAGTGTCTTGACCATCTCGCCGGAATGCTGCCGCAGCAGGTCGTCTTCGAGTTCCTCGATGGCGGTGCCGAGAGTTTCTAACACGGGGTAATAGTGGTCGATGATCGAGTCCAGCAGGGCGTAGGCGAGATAGTCGGCCTTGGCCTTGCGGATCGAGCCGTGACCGGAGCGGATCCGCGCCCGGACCGGTTCGAACACGTCGTACTCGGGTTCCTCCTGGACGGTGATCAGGAAATTTTTCCCCAGAAAGAGGCTGACCTGCTCGCCGCAGATCCGCGCCTTTTTGTCCTGATAGACCATCTGCGCGACGATGAAGAGATACTCGGGAAAAATCTCCATCTTCGGGCGTTGGCCCATATTCAGAACGTCTTCGAGCGCCAACGGGTGAAGATTGAACTGCTCGCCCAAGGTCTTGAGCGCCTCAACGTCGCCGAGGCCGTCGATGTTGATCCACGTCACGCCGCGCTTGCTCAGTTGAGGGCCGATTTCAGCAAGGCCGGCGATTTCCCGCTCGTCGAGATGGCCGTGATCATACTCGATGAGATGGATCTTCGGGCGCACCGCCTTTCCATCGACGAGATGGGGAATCAACGTGGCGGGTGAGGAGCCGGGGGGTGCGTGGCGGGTCTTAAACATTTCTGCGAGCTTACGGGGATCTTGAGAAGTTCACAAGCGGACGAATGCCTTGCCAGTTCACAACCAGCCCTTACGTCGGCAGAACCAGAACGGCAGGAGGACCGAGCAGACCATGATTAGGATGGCAAAGGGGTAGCCAAGTTTCCAACCGAGCTCCGGCATGAACTCGAAGTTCATCCCGTAAATGCTGGCGACGAGAGTGGGCGGCAGGAAGATCACTGCGGCCACCGTGAAAATTTTCACGATCGTATTCTGCTCGATGCTGATGATCCCCAGCGTGGCGTCTAACATGAAACTGATCTTGGAGGCGAGAAATCCGGCGAACTCGGCCAGCGACTGAAGGTCCCGCATGATCGGCTTGAGCTTCTGATACGATGGAGAATTCATGCCGATGCCGGGGCCGTCAGGATCGTTGTGGCCGGCGTATTGCACCAGCCGGGTCAGGCCGACGATGCAGTCCCGCTGGCGGCCGATGAGATCTCCGCTTCGACCCAGCCGGAAAATCGCCTCGCGCAGATTGTCCTCGGATTCCTTCGCCCGTTTCAGCCGGGAAAAAATCCGGTGCGACAGCTCGTCCATTTCCTTTGAAAGCCGCTCCAGCAAATCCGCCTGGCGGCCGACCATCGCCTCTATCAGCGCGACGAAAACCTGGTCCCGGGTCGGAAAGGGCCGTTTGGAAAACAGGTTGGCGGTCTGCTTGAAACTGTGGGGTTCCACGTTGCGAATGGTCAGCAGGTGGTCTTTGACAAACACAAAACCGATCTCGGTGGAGTGCGGATCCTCGGTCTCGGTGCTGACCAGCAGCGGCGAGGTCAAAAAGCGGGCGTCGTCCTCGCAATAGAGACGGCTGGTGCTTTCGATTTCACGCATCTCCTCGCGCGTCGGCAGGGCGATCCCGAAGTGCTTTTCGATCGCCGCGACCTCCACCTGCGAGGCATTGACCAGATCGATCCACACCGCTCCCGGAGTGAGTCTCAGCAGCAGGTCCTGCGCATCGACGGAGGCGTCCGGGGTGGGCGAAGGATGGCAGAAAATCGGCATGCGCGGGAGCCTATGAACCGAAATTTTGATGTCCAGCCGCAAGCGGTGCCGCTTCCGCGACCGTAGGATAGCCGTCTCGGCTGTCTCGTCGAACGGGCGTCCCGCCTGTTTGGTCCGTGTTCACAAATCCTGCGCGGGCACCCAAACAGAAAACCGGCGGGACGGCCATCCTACGAATCGTTCTCCAGCGTGTTTCGCGCCGCGACCAGCTTCTCCATCTGCTCCGCGGAGATCTTGGGATAGTCGAGTTTTAAACCGTTGATCGCCGAGACGACGATCTGAGCGACCAGCGCCCGGGCGATCGGCTTGCGGTCGGCGGGAATCACATACCACGGCGCTTTCTTGGTGCTCGTCGCGCTCAAGGCGTCCTCGTAAGCCTTCTGATAGTCCTTCCAGCGCGCGCGATCCGGCAGGTCGGTTTCGGAGAATTTCCAATGCTTCTGCGGATCGGTTAGCCGTTCGAGGAACCGCCGCTTCTGTTCGTTTTTCGATAGATGAAGGAAGAACTTGAGGACGAGCGTCCCGTTGCGGGCGAGGTGCTTTTCGAAGTTGTTGATGCCCTCGTAGCGCTTCTCCCAGAACTTGGCGTCGGGCTCGCCGAACCGCGTTCGATCGATCCTCTCCGGGTGGACTTTGACCACCAGTACGTCCTCATAGTAGGAGCGGTTGAAAATCCCGATGCGGCCCCGCTCGGGCAGCGCCTTCATGAACCGCCACAGGAAATTGTGATCCAGCTCCTCGGCGGACGGCTGCTTGAAACTGAACACCTGGCAGCCCTGCGGATCCACGCCCGACATCACGTGACGGATGGTGCCGTCCTTCCCGGCGGCATCCATCGCTTGGAAAATCAGCAGCACCGAATGGCTGTTGCTGGCATACAGCAGTTCCTGCGCATCGTTCAGGTGTGCGCGGGTTTTCTCCAGGATTTCCTCGGCCTCCTGCTTGTGGTGCTCGTCGCTGAGTTTTTTCGCCTCGTCCGTCCCGGTCCAATCGGTGGGATGGTCTTTCAGGTTCACGCTTGAGCCGGGCTTGACGAGGAACTGGTCGATCAGGTTTTTTGAATTCATGGCTAACTGTTTGGTTCGAGCCGCACCTGGTTCGGGCAGGCGCGGCCGGTCTCGAAGTCGGATAGATTGGCAAGCGTGGTCATCGCGATGTTCGCCATCGCCTCGCGGGTGAAAAACGCCTGATGGCCGGTCACCAGCACATTTGGAAACGTCGTCAGCCGCATGAACACATCGTCCTGGATGATTTGAAACGAGCGGTCGTCGAAAAACAGCGCGGACTCCTCTTCGTAAACATCCAGCGCCAATCCGCCGATGCGGCCGGATTTGATCGCTGCGATGGCGGCTTCCGTATCGATCAGCGCGCCGCGGCTGGTATTGACGATGAAAACGCCATCGCGCATTCCGGCGAGCGTTTTTTCCGCGATGAGGTGACGCGTTTCCGGCAGTAGCGGACAATGCAAACTCACCGCGTGGGAGCGGGCCAGCAACTCGTCGAGGCCGACGTAACTCACGCCCAGCGCCACGCAATCCGGGTCCGGCCTCACGTCTTGGGCCAGCACCTCGCAGCCGAATCCCGTCATGATCCGCGCGAAAATGCGGCCGATGATCCCCGTGCCGATGACCCCCACGGTGGTCCCGTGGATGTCGTGACCGATCAGGCCGTCGATGGAAAAATTTCCCTCACGCACACGGTTGTAGGCCTTGTGCACGTGCCGGTTAAGACACAGCAAAAGGGCGACGGCATGCTCGGCGACGGCATACGGCGAATACGCCGGCACGCGGGCGACTAACAACCCAAGCGCGGTCGCGGCTGAGAGATCCACGTTGTTGAAACCCGCGCAGCGCATGGCGATGAACCGGGTGCCACCGGCGGAAAGCTTCGTGAGGGTCGCCCCGTCGAGCACGTCATTGACGAAGGCGCAAACGGCCGGCGAGTCCTCGGCGAGCAGCGCGGTTTCCGGATTGAGCCGGTTCTCGATGAACACCAGCTCGTGTCCGGCTGAACGGTTGTGCTCCTTCAGGAATTGTTCGTCGTAAGGCTTGCTGCTGAAAACGGTGACTTTCATGAATCGGCGCTCATCCTCGGGTGTGGACTCGGGGACTCAAGCCCGGAGTGCGCGAAGCTCCGCTCTCGCCATGGTGATTCGGCTCTGCCGGATGGGGTGCGGAGTTCTTCATGAGGGGTATGGACGTCTCGCCCACGCAAAGAGAGGAGACCTCCCTTCCCCTTATCCGTGCAGCGAAGAGGAAGAGTTCCGCGCCGCATGGAGCAGAGCTTCCATGCGCTGCTGAGCCGGAGGCGGGAGGTTCCCTCCCTCTATCGGAGTCAAATATCGCCGCCGTCGGAGGGCGGTTGCTTGGTCCGGAGTTTGAGATTCAACAGTTCCACGCCCAGCGAGAACACCATCGAGAAATAGATGTAGCCTTTCGGAATGTGGAAGTGCAGCGCTTCCGCCATCAGCGCGGTGCCGATCATGATCAGGAAGGACAGCGCGAGCATTTTCACCGACGGATGACGCGAGACGAAATCGCTGATCGAACCTGAGGCGACCATCATCACGCCGATGGAGATCATCACCGCGACCATCATCAACGAGACGCGCGTCGGGTCATTCACCATGCCGACTGCGGTGATCACCGAGTCCAGCGAGAAAATGATGTCGATCATGGCGATTTGTACCAGCACCCCGCCGAAGCTGGAGGTGGCGGCGCTGGTGAGAGTCGCCTCCTGATGCCCTTCCAAGCTGTGATGGATTTCCTTGGTGGACTTCCAGATCAGGAAAAATCCGCCCAGAAGCAGGATCAGATCCTTCACTGAGATTCCGAGATAGCCGCCGTGTTCCCTGGCACTCGGCATCATGTCCAAAAGCGCGGAATGCACCGGGATTTGAAACAGCGGATTCTGCATGCTCATGATCCAAGTGATCGAGAGCAGGAGCACCATCCGCGCGCCCATCGCGAGGCTCAGTCCGATCAGGCGGCCCTGCTTGCGTTTCTCCGGCGGCAGGCGGTCCACCAGGATCGAGATGAAGACGATGTTGTCGATGCCGAGCACGATTTCCAGCATCGTGAGGGTGAACAGCGCGCCCCAGGCCTGAGGATCGGAGAGCCAGTTGAATTCGAGAAGAGAGGCGACGATCATGATCGGGAGGCAAATTCGAGAGCGCGCTGTTTCATCTGGTTGGCCATCAAGTTTAAGGCATTTGCGCGGGTCGGCGCGAGGTGCTCCTTCAGCCCGGTGCGGTCGATGAAGGTCATGTCGGCCGTTAGAATGTCATCCGGCTTTTCGCCATCGAGCACGCGGACGAACAGTGCGATCATGCCCTTGGTGATCAGCGAATCGGAATCGGCGGCGTAGCGGACCTTGCCGTCTTCGGGTTTGGCATCCAGCCAGACCTGGGATTGGCAGCCCTTGATCAGGTGCTCGGGGTTCTTGGAGCCCTGCTCCATCGGCGCCAGCTTTTTCCCCAGGCCAATCACGTATTCATAGCGCTCCGTCCAATCCTGGAACAGCGCGAGTTCCTCAATGAGGGTCTCCTGTTTGTCTGCGATGCTCATGCGTGCGGCAGTGGAGCGCGGGAAATGCCCCGCCGCAAGGTCTAAGGGGAAGGGACATTCCCGCCACTTTTTCTCGCGATCAGGTTGCGGGGGCGACTCGTTGGAGGACCAGCGCGGAAATGAAGGCGAGAGGTGGGATGATGAAACAGGCGGCATTGAGAGGGGTTGGGGAAAATACTCCCCCCATCATGGTTAAGGCCACCGGCAGCAGCACCATCCAGTCCACCAGCGGGATCCCGGCTAACAGGCTGGCCACCAGCAAAGGCACCGGTTTCCGCCGATACCTCAGGCACACGCTGGTCCACGCCAGATACGGCACCGCCCCGGCGATCACCAGCCAGCGGGTGAGGAAAATCCCATGGCAGGCCCACGCCATGAAGACCGCCGTGCCTAGCAGCAACGCCCGCGCCATCACCGCCACCCATTTCGGCGGCTCGGCCAGCGACTCGTAGCGCGCGCTGAGCGACAGCCCCATGATGTAGCAAAACAGGCCGCCCGCCGCTGGCCAGATTCCGTCCACGTAGGGGATCAACAGCATGTAACCCATCACCGGCAGCAACGCCCGGCACAGGCCCATCGGAATCACCGCCCAGGCGCTCCGCTTGTGGCAGACCGTGTAAATGACGATCCAAAACCCAATGGCCGCCGCCACCCAGCCGCTTGGCGCACTCGTCCAGCCCGCGATTGCCACACCGCCGGTTCCCAGCGCCAACGCCAGTCCGGCGTAAAGTCCCGGGGGAAACAGCCCCCTCGGCAAGGCCCGCTCCGGCCGGCGTTCGGAATCCCACGCCCGGTCCATCCAGTCGTTGAAAAAATTCCCTGCCACGTAGAGCAACACTCCCGCCAACCCAAGGCCCGCCGCCTCGATCCACGGAGTTTCCTTCGTGCCCGACTGCAGCATCCCGATCACCACCCCCAGCCACACATTGCTCAGCACGCTGGGAATGTTTGCCGCCCGCGAGGTGGCCAGCAGCGCGTGGAGCTTTCCGTTTCGATTCATCGTCCCCCGCAGCATGACCGGATGACCTCATCTGGCGAAAGCAAATCCTGCGGCATGGCAATGACGCCCGATGCAGCGCGCGGCAAGAGTGGATTTTCAGCTATTCCCCACTCCGCCACGCGCTGCCATGAGCCGGCCTTGTCGATCACGCCGCGCGCTGCACGACCACGTCGCTCCAGTCAGAGAAGCCCGTCACTCCACCGATCGCGCGGCCCTGGAAAGCGTAGAGCTTGCCGGGCACCAGCGCATCGATGGGGATGTTCCGCGAGCTCGTGCGGGTGACTGCCGGCCGAAATGGCCCTGGTGCGCCGCTCTCGTCCATCTCCGCCACGATGATCTCATTGCCATGCGCGTTGCGGTCCGGCGTGATCGTCACCAGCGCCTGGCCGGACATCCGGGTCACGATCCGCACCAAGGCCGGCTTGGGCAGTTGAGTTTGCGAGCGGTTGGTGCTGTTAGGCTGGAAGCCGCTGTTCAGCAGCAGCGGCAGGTCGTTGTCGCACGCCACCTGCACATAATAGGCCAGCTTCTGAAGCAGGCTGCTCAGGTCGGCGCGGCGGTTGTTTTTCTCCGCGGTCGCGGCCTTGCCTCCGTTTGACTGCGCCACCTTGGCGGTGGAAAAGGCATTGATGCCAGCGGCCAGCTCCTCCGCCGGAATCGGCACCGTCGTGTAGGCGGGCTCCGCATAGAGATGCGTGTGCACCCCCCAGGCGAAGGCGATCATGTTGTCGTCAGGCAGTTGTCCGTAGGATAACGAAACGCGGTATTTGGTAGTCTTCATGTGTTGTGTATTTTTTTGGTGTGAACAGCAACCCGGCATTGGTTAGATAACAATGACTTCGGCCGTGTTTGAGGAACTAGCAGAAACAAACCGGTTGCCGCGACAGATCTATTTTCGGCTCTAACATCGTGCGAAAATTCTGCTTGTATCCTGCCGGAACCGGGGAAACCCATATAACAGATAGACTGCAGCGCTTTCGCGACGATGCCCTGAAGGGTTCTTTGGCCTGCTGGAGGGCCTGTTTCCGTCAAGCACCGCGATCGCGCCTACGGTTAGGCGTGATCCGCTGTGGCCGGTTTTGGGATCATTCCACCCGATTCTTCATACAAAAAGGGCAGGGGACTTCTCGCCGGCCGCGAATCACCCGCCAAACTTGGTGTGATTCCGCCATTCTAACGGATATCTAACGACCACCCTCCGCCCCACTTCTGTTCCACCGGCCGGTCTAACCAGTTCTAGCCGCGACCTTTTTTAAAAGCCTTCGACGTTGCTTCCAAGCGCTCCAAAGCGTCTCACAAACCTTTGCCCAGGCTCTACAAACCCTTTGTTGCCTGTTCCAAACCTTCGGGTCGGGCGTAGAAGCCTTTGAAAGACTCTTCCAAACCCTTCTCCGAACCGAACAAACTCTTCGAACGCTCTTCCAAGCCTTTGAAAGGCGCTCACCGACATTTGGAAGAGCCTTCACGGCCCTTTGAAGCCATTCACCAACCCTAGGACGTTTCCGACGAGCCTCTGGAACACCCTTCCAAGCGTTTCCAAAACTCCAGATCCCAAACTCTTCCTCTGATCTGCTTGCCCGGTCACTGCTCACTTGAAACTCGCTTAGTTTTCTTCCTTCCCGTCCCCGGCTTCCTTGTTAGCCTCCGCTTTCAGAACCTGGCGTTCCGCCCCACCCGACTTTTCTTCCCCTGATCACTGCTCACTCGGCACTTCTTCACTCATCCATGCCTCCCTCTGATTCCCAAGCCTTCCTCCGCGAGCTCGACGAGAAGCTCTGGACCGCCGCCGACAAGCTCCGCTCCAATCTCGACGCCGCGGTTTATAAGCACGCGGTGCTCGGCCTGATCTTCCTCAAATACGTCTCCGACTCGTTCGCCCAGCGGCAGGCGGAAATCGCGGTGGGCGTCCCACCTTCTGGAAGCGCCAGCCTGACTTGATTGGCCGGCAGGCAAATCGAGGCTAGAAATTGGAAACCGCTATACGCGCCAACCTGAAGACTCTAAATTTCAAGCCATGAGCCAAAATCCCGACATTCGCTGGAAGCAACGCTTTCAGAACTTCGACCGTGCTTTTGTCCTTTTGCGGGACGCGCTGGAAAACGGACCTGACACTCTAAATCAATTGGAAAAGGAAGGAGTCATCCAACGTTTCGAATTCAGCTTCGAACTCGCATGGAAAACCCTGAAGGACTTCATGGAGCAAGATGGTTTCGTATTCGCCACCATCACGCCCCGGCAGGTTTTGAAGGATGCCTTTGCTGCAAAGATCCTCTCGGACGGACAGGTTTGGATCGACATGCTCGACCACCGCAACCTCCCTTCCCATACCTACAACCTCGCGAAGTTCGAGGAGGCCGTCAAAGCGGTTCACGAGCGATACCTCGACGCCTTTGACAAGCTTCACGAATTCCTGCAAGCGGAGGCGATGTAATGAATCCGCCCCCCCTCAAGCCAACCGAACTGGACATGGTCCGTTCCGTCTTCCGACTTCATCCGGAAATCGAGACAGCCACCCTGTTCGGTTCTCGTGCCAAAGGTACCCACAGTGAGCGCTCAGATGTGGATCTTGTGGTTACCGGTGATGTCGGCCCCTTGCGGGCCGAAGGCATCGCGGCCGAACTCGACGAACTTCCTCTTCCCTACCGGTTTGAGGTCCAGCCTTTGGCTCACATCCGCTATCGGCCATTGCTCGATCACATCCGGCGTGTGGGCGTCCTAATTTATCAGGCATCATGAAGGCGAAAGAGGAAATGCCGCGTCGTGTGCGTCGATACAAGATCACCTCCACCGGCAAGCTCATCGACGACGCTCTCGGGGAGCACACGCGCCTCGCGTGTTCCGACGGGCGCCCCGCCGGTCGGTCTTCCTCTTCCGTCCTCAACAAGAACTACACCCAGCTCCAGATCGATCCGGCGAACCTCGCGGGGCTTGCCCCGGCACAGCCCTTGGGCGACGCCGGGCTCATCGACCTCATCGCCACCATCCCGTTCCAGCACGCGGACCTTCACGCGAAGGACATTGAGATGCAACGGATTTTTGGACCGGTGTTGGTTTAGTTAAGAGAGTGGATTTGGGCCTCGAACTGGGCTGGGGTTTGGTAGCCTAGCGACGAGTGTTTGCGGTGCGTGTTGTAGTAG
>JANMSI010000105.1:0-12369 GCA_031389115.1 Akkermansiaceae bacterium | reverse complement strand
GTCCTCCGGAGTCAGCAACGGATTCAGTGCCGCCGAGTCCTCGGGTGTCGTGACCTTCTCCGGTGGAACACTCAACGGTGGCGCAAACGCCGTCCTAACGGTCACCGTTAGCGCCGCCACCGCCGCCACCTACGCCGCTCCCGTGGGTGCGGCGATCGCCGATCCAGCCAACACCATCGCCGAATCGAACGAGTCCAACAATTCCTCTCCGGCCGGCACCAGCACGGTGGTGGTCACTCCGAATTCCCCGCCGGCCTTCACCCTGCAGCCCGCCGCGAATACGATGGTCCCTTATAACACCACGACCACGCTGACGGTCGCCGCGAGCGGCAGTCCGACACCGACCTTCCAATGGTATGAGGGCGTCAGCGGCAATACCGCGTCGCCGGTCGGAGGCGCTACTTCGGTTAGTTTCACCACTCCTCCGATCACCGCTAACACCAGCTACTGGGCCCGCGCCAGCAACGGCCAGGGCAGCCCCGCCGACAGCAACACGGCCTAGATCACCGTCCAGCTTTCCTCGACCTCCACGCTCTCCGCGCTGGTGCCCGGCAGCGGATCGCTTCTCCCGACCTTCGCTCCGGCCACCACCGCCTACTCGGTCACGGTAGCCAACTCGACCGCTAGCATCACGGTGACCCCGACAGCCTCCGACGCATTTGCCACCATCCAGGCACGTGTGAATGGCGGCGCTTATGGCAGCGTGAGCTCGGGCACTCCAAGCGCGGCGCTTGCCCTCAACGTCGGCCCTAACACCGTCGAGGTTCTCGCTACCTCGCAGGACGGACTCGCCACCAGCCTCTATACGATCACGGTGACCCGCTCCGCGCCCAACCTCGCGACGGGTGCGATTGCCTTCACCGGATTCAATGCGGACGGCACCGACGATATCGCGTTCGTCGCCCTAACGGCCATCCCGGCTAACACTGCGATCTATTTCACGGACAACGAATGGAACGGCCAGGCGATCGGCGCAGGCGGGGCCTTCAATGACTTCGCCGAAAGCGAATGGTTGTGGACCGCCCCGCCCGCCGGATTGGCCGCGGGAACGGTCGTGACGATCAACAGTCTTGCCGCAACCACGACGACCTCTATTGGCACCGTGATCTTCACCGATTCCGCCAACCGCGGCCTGAGCGGCACGGCGGAAGCAATCTACGCATTCCAAGGAGGCAGCCACTCTGCGGAGGTTTTCCTAGCGGAAATCAGCACGGACACAGCCGCCTCCATCGCCAATACCGGTCTAACTGCCGGCACCACGGCGGTCGCGCTGAGCGCCGGTTCCGATGGCGGCCGCTACAAGGGGTCGCGATCAAACCAGACCGCCTTCCCGGACTACCTGGCCCTGATCGGCAATGTCGCCACTAACTGGGACGATATCGGCGCCGGTGATGGCACCAGTTATCTACCCTTCGACCCGACATCATTCACCCTCGGCGCTCCCGGGAGCGCGACCCTGTCGATCAACGACGTCACGGTCACCGAAGGCAACAGCGGCACGACCACTCTCAACTTCACGGTCACCCGGAACAACAACCTCACCGCTTTCACCGTGGACTATGCCACTGCGGACGGCAGTGCCACTCAGCCCGGCGACTACACCAGCGCTTCAGGCGCGCTCACCTTCGCGGCCGGCGGCGCTCTAACTCAGCCTGTTAGCGTAACGGTCCAAGGCGATACCACTGCTGAACCGGACGAGACCGTTTTGGTAAATCTTTCCAACCTCGTCATCGTTTCGGGAACCACGACGCTCTTGGACGCGCAGGGCGTTGGCTCGATCCTCAATGACGAGCCGGTGATTTCGACTCCCTTCTCCTCCGCGAACCGCAACGTGCTGGTTCCTAACAGGGATACCTGGCCTGCCGCCGGCGTGAGCTTGAATGGCACGCAGTTCGTCAATCTCGGTTTGCAAGGTGTCGGCCGCGTGCCCGCCAACGCAATCGATTCGGCGACCGGCGAGTCCCTCGGCTCGATCTCCGATCTGCAGGTGACCGACTTCGTAAACAATCAGGATGGCACGTGGAGCGGCAACTTCCATTTCCTGCCCGACCGTGGTTACAACAGCGGCGCGCTGTTCTCTAACTACGCCGCACGCATTAACAAGTTCAGCTTCGACTTCACCCCGTACACTGCCGCCGCGCCGACCGCACTGCAGAACCAGGTGGCAATGAGCTTCACCGGTTCCGAGCGTTTCACCTACGATCATGACGCCAACTCCGGCACCGCTCCGGTGTTCACCACCGGCCTGTTAGCGACCGGCAGCACCACGCTCTTCGGCGCCACGGTCCCGGTCGCCTCCGGCGCTACCACCCAGAGCGACGGCACCGTGACCAACCGCCTCACCGTCGATTCCGAGGGCCTCGTTCTCGACACCCGCAGCGGCAAAAGCGGCACCGGCTGGATCGGTGACGAATACGGCGCTTACATCTATCACTTCAACAGCTCGAAGCAAATTGACGGCCAGCTCCAGTTGCCTGCCGCGCTCGTGCCCCATTCCCCGGCCGGCACGGTGAACTTCCAGGCCGATCCTCCGACTAACGGCCGCCGCATCAACCAAGGCATGGAAGGCCTCGCCCAAAGTCCGAACGGCAGCAAGCTCTTCGGCCTGCTCCAGAGCGCGACCCTCCAGGACTCCGCTGCGGGAAATCCGGGACGCTTCAACACCCGCCTGGTCGTCTATGACATCTCGGCATCGGATGTTCCGAACAACCCGGTCGCCCAGTATGTGATCCAGCTTCCCGTCGCCGACGACACCGGTTCCACCACCAATGGCACGACCGTCAACCGCAACTGCGCACAAAGCTCGATCCTCGCGCTGAACGATCACCAACTCCTCATCATTTCCCGCGATGGAAATGGCCGCGGCGCTTCCGGCAGCCCGGTGTTCAAGTCGGTCCTGCTCGCGGATCTATCGGCCGCCACCAACTTCGACGGACTCTACGATGCCGAAGGAACCGGCCCGGCGGCGGTTGCCTCCGGCGCGACGGGCGCGGGCATTCTGATCCCGAGCGTCACGCCGATCAGTTGGACCGAGGCGCTCAACATGCTCGGCAAGCTCGACCTCAACATCGCCGAAGTCGCCAAATTCGGTCTCAACCTGAACGCCGGCCCGGGAGACATCAATTCGATCTCCGAGAAATGGGAAGCCCTTGGACTGGTGAGCTGCAGCGATGCGGCGAACCCTAACGACTACTTCCTGTTCATTGGAAACGACAACGATTTCCAATCCGCCACCGGGAAATACCTCGACGCCAGCGGCACGCTTCAAAGCTACAACGCCGGCCTCGAAAACGACACCGTGGTCCTCGCCTACCGCGTCCGTTTCGTCCAGCCGCTCAGTCCGGTCAACCTGTGGAGACAGACTAACTTCTTCTCCATCTCCACCGCCGGCAACCTGGCCAATGACGCGGACTTCGACAACGACACCGTCGAGAACCTTGTGGAGTATGCCCTCGGCACGAGCCCGACGGTGGGTTCGGGTGCCAATGGCCCGGCCGCCCTGCCTACCAGCCTGCTCGGTGATCCCGATGCCTTGCTGAGCGACCGTCTCGCGCTGAGCTTCAGCATCGCGAATCCCAACCCCACCGACATCACCTACTTGGTGCAGGCCACCGACAATCTCGGAACCTGGACCGACGTCGCCCGCAAGGTCAGCGCGGGCGCATGGACCTGGCTCGGTGGCGGCACCTCCCACATCGTCCTCGACGGCACCGGTCCGGTCTCCGTCAAGGTCGGTGACGTGGTGCCAAGCAGCGGCAATCCCCGCCGCCTGATGAGGCTGACGGTTAGCGAAAACTAACTGACCCGCCGCTCGAATTCCAAACCCCGGCCCGCCTTCGCGGTCCGGGGTTTTTTGTGATCTCACCGTCGATCTCCATCGGTGCAGGGTTTGAAATGACCCCGATACAGGCGTCGGGCAGAATGCCCGCGCCACGGTGGCCCGGGCATTCTGCCCGGAGCCTTAGGCCGCTATTTGGTATCTCTCCCAGATCTGGCGCAAACTACTTTTTGACACACCGGGCACCAGTACGTGGAGCGCTGGCCTAACACCTTGTGCCGAATCACGGTTCCGCACACGCGGCAGGGCTCTCCTTTCCGATCATAGACGAAAAGGCGTTGCTTGAAATAACCGGGTGCGCCGTCGGAGTTAAGAAAATCCCGCAGAGTCGTGCCGCCTTCCAGGATCGATGCTGATAGAACATCGCGGATCGCCGCGAGAAGTTTTCCGAGACGGGGACCGGTTACTCTGTTCGCCGGTGTCGTGGGCCGAATTCCCGCGCGGAACAAGGCCTCGGAGGCATAGATGTTTCCCACGCCGACGACGACCTTCGCATCCATGATGACGAGCTTGACCGCCGCCGAACGCTTGGCGCACGAGTCCTTGAGATGCTTCAGGGTGAACGCGGTTTCCAGTGGTTCCGGTCCGAGATTTTTCAACAACGGATGTGCCATTGGATCGATTTCGGTAAGCCGCAGCAACAAGCCGAAGCGCCGCGGATCGTGAAATCGAAGCTGTTTCCCGGTCTCCAAGGTGATCCCGACATGATCGTGTTTTTTCCAAGTTTCCGCCGCATCGACAATCCGCAAGCTGCCTGACATGCCGAGATGGATCAGCAGCGTGGAGCCGTCGTCGATTTCCAACAGCAGATACTTCGAGCGCCTGGTGACAGCCACGATCCGCGTCGTTTCTAACACTACGAGGTTTTCGGAAACCGGCTGGCGCAAATCATGACGCCGGACGATGACCTCCGCGATCCGCACCCCGGTGACATGCGGCGCGATCCCGCGGCGGGTGGTTTCGACTTCGGGAAGCTCGGGCATGGGTCAAAGGAAAACGTAGCGGACGACCGCCAGGACATGGCACGCGCTGCCGCCTAACACAAACAGATGCCAGATCGCGTGATTGAAGGGCAGCCGGTTCCAGGCGTAAAAGACGATCCCGAACGAGTAGGTGAATCCGCCTGCGACCAGCCACCACACGCCGGCCATCGGCAGGCCGCGCAGAAGCGGACCGAAGGCCAACAGGATCAGCCAGCCCATCGCCAGATAGAGCAGGGTGGAAATCCAGTGGTCCTTTTTCCCCTTCCGCAGGGTCTTGATCAGAACGCCGACGATCGCCAGCGCCCACACCGTCCCGAACAGCCACCACCCGGTGGTGCCGCGCAGGGTGATCAAGGTGATCGGCGTGTAAGAACCCGCGATGAGCAGATAGATGCACGCATGGTCGAGCGCTTGGAAGTGAGCCTTCCACCGCGCCGAGGTGAAAAAGTGATAGAGCGTGGAGGACAGATAGAGCAGACACAACGACGAGCCAAAGACGATCGCGGAGATCACCTTGAGGGGTTCGCCGTTCGACAGCACGAGCATGGTCACCAAGGCCGCGATGCTGAAAACCACGCCAGCCGCGTGGGTCATGAGACTCGCCACCTCCTCACGGTGGGAGTCGCACAGCGGCGAGCGATGGGGAAGTTGCATCTTGCGGTGACTGCTTTTCGCGCCGGAAGACTCTCTTGTCCAGACTTGGACTGCGGCAGCCTGCTGCCGCTTTCGCGCAGCCAGCCTGCTGGCAAGGTGCAGTCCGCAGCAGGCTGCGAGACCCAAAGCGGCAGCAGGCTGCCGCAGTCCAAATGGCAGCCCAAACGACTTGTGCCGCCCTCCCGATTTCGTCGAAACCGCCAGCGGCTGGCTGCCGGTCCCCGCGCCGACCGGCACGCCGAGCGTCGGGACATGAAAAACTGAGGCGCGGCGCTTGATCTCCCCCGCCCCGGCAGCCACAACCCTGCCGCGTGAAAAAAGCCTTCATCCTCGGAGCCGGACTTGGAAATCGTTTGCGACCGCTCACGGGACGGTTGCCTAAGCCGCTGGTGCCGTTGTTTCACCGACCGCTGGTGCGCTGGGCGATGGAGGCCTGCACTACGGCCGGGATCGAAAAATTCGCGATCAACACCCACCACCTGCCTGAAGCATGGGGCGATTTCCAGGCACAGGACGGGGTGACCCTGTTTCACGAACCCATCCTGCTGGAAACCGGCGGCGGCTTGAAAAACATCGCCGCGTGGGTCGGCGACGACTCATTGCTGGTCCACAACGGCGACATTTTCTCGACGCTCCCGCTGGAGAAATTGATCGCGGCGCATGAGGCTTCCGGGCAGCCAGTGACGCTCGCATTGCGGTCGGAAGGGCCGGCCCAGCATATCGCATTGGATTCGTCCGGGACTCGCGTGACGGACATTCATCAACTGCTGGACCGGGCCGCTGGCACTCATCTCTTCAGCGGGATTTATTGTGTGAGTCCCGAGTTTTTCGACCTGATTCCCGCGAGCGGGAAGATTTCCGTCATCCCGGCCTTTCTTGAATTGGCCAAGATCGGCAAGCTCGGTGCCATTGTCCTCGACGAGGGCGTCTGGCTCGATCTCGGCGACCGCGATTCGTATCTGCGAGCCCACCGGGAACTCAATCTCGCACCGCCGATCCACCCAACTGCGATCATCGAAGCGGGTGCGACGGTGGAGAATTCGGTGGTCGGTCCAGGAGTGGTGATCGAGGCGGGTGCGGTCGTCCGCGACTCGGTGATCTGGCCGGGAGGCCGGATTTGCCCCGATGTCGTGTTGGACCGCTGCATCGTTTTCTCCACCGTCCCCGCGAATGGATGCCATTTGAATTGCGACCTGTGAAATTGACCTGGTTAGGGATTCCTGCTTCATCCACACGGATGTCTTGGTGTCCCGACGACCATCACACGGTGTGCCTACGAATTTTCTGCGCGATTAAATTTTGCATTTTTAAGCAGGTCCGAAGCTCCAGCTAACGAGTCGCGCGGATCTCACCACGGCGCGCGGAATCGCTTCACGCCCAATATTTTTCACTCAGAACCTTGCCATCCGCCGCCGGACCCGATAATCCCCGCGAGACACCAAATCCTATGACAAACACCGACGCATCCACCTTACCCAACGCAAAACGGCTTCTTTGGGCCGGATTTATGGCAATCCTAGCAGCCGGAGTCGGATTCGCCATCCGTGGCGGCATTTTCGACAACTGGTCGAAGGAATACAATTTCACCAGTGCCCAGTTGGGAGCGATCGGAGGGGCCGGGTTCATCGGATTCTGTTTTGGCATTTTTGGAGGCGGAGTGATCGTTGACAAGATCGGCTATGGAAAACTGGTCATTGTCGCCCTCCTGTGCCACATCCTCTCGGCATTTGTCACCTTCGGGGCCAGCACTCCCGAGAACGCTTACAATTTCCTCTACTGGGGCATGTTCCTCTTCGCCTTCGCCAACGGCACGCTTGAAGCCGTCGCCAATCCCCTGGTGGCCACTCTTTTCCCAAAACAGCGGACCCACTACCTGAACATTCTGCACGCCGCTTGGCCCGCCGGCATGATTCTCGGCGTCACGGCTGGCTGGCTGCTGGATGACAAGATGGCTCTCAGTTGGAAGCTTCAGCTCGCCCTCTATCTCATCCCGACCGCCGCCTATGGCCTGATGTTCCTGGGACAGAAGTATCCGAAATCGGAGGCCGCAGCGCAGGGCTCGAGCTTCGTCCAAATGTTCAAATCCGTCGGCATTCTCGGTGCCCTGGTCGCCTGCTACCTGCTTGCTCTGTTCTTCGGTGACCTTTTCAAAGGCGTCTCACCTGAATCCTCAAACCTGATCGGCTATGGAATCGGCGGTGCCCTGCTCGTCGGCGTCGCGGTGATGACCAACTTTTCCATGGGTTCGTTCCTGCTCTTCGTCCTGTTCGTCACCCACGCCCTGGTCGGCGCGGTCGAGCTCGGCACCGACGGCTGGATCCAGAACATCACCGGCAATCTCTTCACCTCGGAGCAAGGCAAATACCTCTTCCTCTGGACCTCCGCCATCATGTTCGGCCTCCGCTTCTGCGCCCATTGGCTGGAAACCAAACTCAAGCTTTCGCCGATCGGCCTGCTTTTTGCCTGCTCGGTGCTCGCCTTCATCGGACTCACCCTCGCCGTCAAAATGGAGACCTTCGCCATGGCGATGGTGGCGCTCGGCATTTACGCCGTCGGCAAGACCTTCTTCTGGCCCACCATGCTCGCCGTCGTCGGTGATCGCTTTCCTCACACCGGAGCGATCGCCATGTCGATCATGGGTGGTATCGGCATGATGTCGGCCGGCCTGATTGGCACGCCAGGACTCGGCTACGCCAAGGACCGCTTCACGGGTGAATCCCTCCAATCGTCCGACGCAGCGCTTTACGCGGAATACAAAGCCGAGAAGCCTTCCACGTTCCTCAACATCCCCGCGACCGCGGCCTACGGTCTGGATGGGAAGAAACTCGCCGCCGCCAAGGAAGCTACCACCAAAACCGACAGCCAAAAAGCCGTCGTCCTCGCCGACCAACGCGGCGACCGCGCGACTCTCAAAGCCGATGCCTATATCCCTCTCATCATGGCGGGCATTTACCTCCTCATGTTTCTCTACTTCAAAACCATCGGCGGCTACAAGCCTTTGAGTATCGAGGAAATGGCCGGCGGCGTGCGAGGCCCCACCTTCTGACTCCACGCTTGAACTTCAGCGGCATGGCTTCACGGCCATGCCGCTTTTTTACGCTTGCGGCCTGAGCGTCGCGGGGGTGGAGTATTGGCCGATGACCCGTCAACGTAGGAAGTGGTGGATAGTGGGAGCAATCCTCGCGGCTTGGTGCCTCGTGACTTCAGCCGCTTTCGCGGAAATCAAAATCAACCTCGCGGACGGTTTCGACTTTCCCGTTGGCAAGCCCAATGCCGACGGTTTCTACAAGGCCCGCGGCCTCCGCCTGCGCGAGCCCCGGCATTTTGGAGAAGACTGGAACGGCCGCGCGGGGGGCGATACCGATCTGGGCGACCCGGTGTATGCAGTGGCGGACGGGATTGTCACCTTCGCCCACAACGTCCGCAGCGGCTGGGGCAATGTCGTCCTCACCCGCCACGCCTACCGGGATCCGGCCACCGGCCAGGTGAAATTCTGCGACACCCTCAACGGCCACCTCCACGAAATGCTCGTCAAGCAAGGTCAAGCCATCAAACGCGGCCAAAAGATTGGCACCATCGGCAGCAATTTCGGGATGTATCCCGCCCACCTCCATTTCGAGATCCGCCACAATCTTAGCATCGGCATGGCCCGCAACGGTGTGCCCTCCGATATGGTCAATTGGGCGGACCCCACGGCATTCATCACCCGGTTCCGGCGGCTGAACCGCGAGTGGCGACCGGTTGTGATGCCCACGGGAACCTATCAGGACTACGCCGGTTTCAAAGGACTCTGAAATGGCGGTGCGATCCTCAACCCGCAACCCGTGGTTCACAGTGCTGCTCATCGTCGCGGCCGCCTCCGTCTGGGGCTACAACCAGCTTCATCCCGCCGCGCCGCAAACGAAAGTCGGTCGCCCGGCCTCGGAAAAATCCGCTGCCTACGAGGTCCATCGTAGCTGCACCTTGGTGAAAACCCCGCGCAATGACGGCGACAGCTTCCTGATCCGCCTGCCGACCGGCCGCGAAGCCGAATTCCGGCTCTACTTCGTGGATACGCCGGAAAGCGCCTTCAAAACCTACAACAGCGGTGCCACCAACCACGAACGCATCCGCCAGCAAGCCGCGGACTTGGGCCACATCACGCCGGAACAAGTGGTGGAGATAGGGAAAGTCGGCAAGCGTTACACCCTCGAATTGTTAATCAACCGCCCGTTCACCATTTACACCTGCTGGGACAGTCCGTTTAACGACAACCGATACCACGCCCATGTCGAAGTCCCATTCGACACCTCAACCCGCTGGCTCGACGAAATCCTGGTCGAGCGAGGTCTCGCCCGCATCAAAACCAAACCCGCCGATCTGCCAGACGGCACCCCGGCCGCAGAGCATCTCTCCGACCTCAGACAACTCGAACGCGCTGCCAAACAAGCAAAGCAAGGCGTTTGGAGTTTTCAAACCAAGTGATCCATTTGGGACTGCGCGGGACATGTCCCCGCTTTCATACTGGCCGACATGTCGGCCAGTGTGAAAGCTCCGACCTGTCCGAGCAGTCCGCACCAGAGCGACTCCACCCACGTCTCCCACCCCCGCCATGCACGATCTTCACATCCACCTCGGCGGTGCCGTTCCATCGTCGGTCCTCTGGGAAATCCTGTGTGACAACGGCCTGCGCACCGAGTTCGTGGATTTTGCGACCTTCCACTCGTCTCTAACTGCCCGGCACGACGAGGTGAAATCGCTCGATGATTTCCTCGGCAGATATTTCGAAGTCACCGAGGAAATCCAGTCATCGCCCTCCGCCGCCAGCGTCTCCGCCTATCAGGTCGTCGCCAAGGCGTACCGTCGCGCCCAGATCGAGGCGATCGAGCTGCGTTTCAATCCGCACAAACGCGTGCGCCACGGCCTGCACACGATGGATGCCATCATCCTCGCAGTCATGCAGGGCCTCGAACGCGCGTCGCTCCACTACGGCGTCGCCACCGGCATCATCCTCTCGCTCGGCCGCGACCTGCCGCTGGAGTCTAATTGGCAGATCATCGATGCGGCGATCAAATGGCGCAGCCGCGGCTCGCTCAACGGCGCTAACGGCGTGGTCGGCATCGACATGGCGGGGCCCGAGTCACGCGCACTGGAACTCAGCAAGCCGTGGCTCAGCGAGGTCGCCGTGATGATGGAAAAAGCCCGCGCGGCCGGCCTGAAAATCACCTATCACATCGGCGAGAGCGAGGCCACCGGGCCGGAAGGCATGCTGCGGGTGATCGAGGCGATCCACCCGGATCGCATCGGCCATGGCATCGAGTTGAGGAATGCGCAGGGAAGGCAGAAGGAGCGATTGATCAAATTGCTCCACGAGGAATCCATCTGCCTCGAACTCTGCCCCACGGTGAACCTCGTCACCCGCGTCATCCCGGACTTTCCCTGCATCGGCCGCTTCGTCCGAGACCTCGCGCACCACCAAATCCCCTACTGCATCAATACGGACAATCCCTATCTGATTCACACGAACCTCAGACAGGAGCACGAAATCGTCGGCAAGGAGCTCGGAAGCGACGCGGATTCGTTATTGAAACTCGGCACCCAGCACGCACTTCAGCATCGCTTCCTCAATGACTGAAACCGTGCCGTCACGGTGAGCGGGTGATGGCAATCCGATAGAATGCCCCGGTCGGCATTTGCGCGTCGGTGGTGGTTAGATTCGAGTATTGCATGATCGGGGCGCCACCGGCGTTTCCCGAATCCTCGACGCAGATGTATTTGCCGATGGCGGCGCGAATGAAGCGCTGGATGATGCACAGCGCGACCGGCGGGTGCGTTCGAATTGTAAATGAGGGCACACCTCGCGCTGTCGGCGAATCCATCAGGATGGCCCCAAACCGGCCGCTCGGATTGGCGGTGAAATAGGTGGAGAGGCGCGGGTTGATGTTGTTGGAAACGTGGGTGCCGCGAATCGAGAACTGGGACAGCGGTAAAGAATCGTCGAGCGAAGTCAGCCAGTTGTTGCCTGCGGCTATGGCATCGCTCGAAACGGCAAACATCAGGAACAACATCATCGTGAAGAATTTCTGCATGGCTTGGTTTAGCCGTGAGTCAGCGATCTGCTGGCAATTGCAAGAAACCAAAAATCCGCCCCGGTTTCCCGGGGCGGCTTGATTGGCGGCTGAAAACCGCCACCACCGCTTACTTGTTCTTGGCGGCGCGCTTTTCCATGATCGCTGCCTGGGCGGCCGCAAGGCGGGCTACCGGCACGCGGTAAGGCGAGCAGGAAACGTAGGCCAGGCCGACGTTGTGGCAGAACACCACGGAATCCGGGTCGCCACCGTGTTCGCCGCAGATGCCGAGCTTGATGTCCGGACGGGTCTGGCGGCCTTTGGCCACGGCGGTTTCGATGAGTTGGCCGACGCCGACGGTGTCGAGCGTGGCAAACGGGTTCTTGGCGAAAACGTCGTTTTCCACGTAAGGCAGCAGGAACGCGCCCATGTCGTCACGGCTGATGCCGAGCGCGGTCTGGGTGAGGTCGTTGGTGCCGAAGCTGAAGAACTCGGCGTTCTCCGCGATCTGGTCCGCGGTTAGAGCGCCGCGCGGGACTTCGATCATGGTGCCGACCTGATAGTCGAACTTGATCTTCTTCTCGGCCATCACCTCCTTGGCGACGCGGTGGACGATCTCGGCCTGGAGGTCGAACTCGCGCTTGAATCCGACGAGCGGGATCATGACCTCGGGCTTCACCTTGATTTTCTTCTTCGCCACGTCAGCGGCGGCTTCGAAGATGGCGCGGGCCTGCATTTCGGTGATCTCCGGATAGGCGATGCCGAGGCGGCAGCCGCGGTGGCCGAGCATGGGATTGAACTCATGGAGCTGTTCGACGCGGTGGGCGATTTTTTCAGCCTTCACGCC
>JANMSI010000029.1:0-11593 GCA_031389115.1 Akkermansiaceae bacterium | reverse complement strand
CATTCGGAATCCGTCATGCTGCTTGGGTAACTGGCCATGCCGAGCTTCTCCAATACATGACTAAATTAGTACAGATTAAAATTCAGAAATCTTGTATTTTTAAGACGGCCTCTGAGAGAGAGTTGTTGAGACAGCCCGAACTCACTTTGCCAACTGCATGCTGAACAGCTCCTAAAAGTACCATTAGATCTGTCTCTGGCGTCTTCTGACTGTGTGTTGCTCGAAACACTTCCGTGTTCATGCTCAGATGGACATCACTGACACGCTGTTGAAAGCTCGTCAGAGCATTTGCGATACTTGAATCGAACTTGCCGAATCTCTCTTTGGCACTGGCATCCAGTTTCTCCTCTGTCCCGCATACACTTTTGTTAAGGATTGTCTCCAGTTGTTGCCGCATCGTCTCTTTGTCCCTCTCGTAGGACCTAAAATTCTGATACCAGCCAAAACCGACCATTGCCAAGAGAACGACGATTACTGTCCCAAGCGAAAAATAAACGGTTGAAAGAAGGTTCTCCGTAAAATCCCTGAATACTTCGACCTCCTTCTCCAACGCAGCTATTTTTGCTGCGTCTGTAACATTGGGATCGACAACGACAGCCGAACTCACCGGAGTCACGGCATTGGGCTGACCTTGGGAAGCTGCCAACGAGATAAAAATGATTAGAATAGTCAGAGCAATGCGTGCGAGTTTGTGCATATGAATTGTCGAAAATGGCTTCTTTGGTCTTAACCAAACCGCATGGTTGAGCGACCGGTCCGGTTTGGAGAGTGTTAGGCGACCGGTAATCAATCGTCAGATTCGTCAGCCCATTTTTCAACCGAGTGCGGCCAGGCGTATCGAGCGACAAGGAACCAGAAAATGGAAATTACGACACTGTATCCGGCGTGATAGGCGAGGCCGACGGGGATGAAGCCGAAGACCAAGGTGGTGTCATCCCAATTCCAAAAGTCGTGGTGGAGGACGAACAGCGCCACGAAGGCCGCGATGGAAATGGCGACGGGCGTTTTCATGGCGGAAGACGAGGGGTCACTTGGTGCCGATCGCGTAGAGATGCGTCATGGTGGCGACGTAGAGCACGTTGTTCGCCACGACCGGCGAGCTGTAAATCGGCGCTCCGAAATTCGCTTTGCCGAGTTCCTTCTTCTCCTTGGCCGCGGCTAGGATGTGGAGATCGCCGTCCTCGGTGGGAAGGAAGACCTTGCCGTCGGCGACGATGGTGGAGCCCCAGATGCGGGATTGGGTTTCGTGGACCCAGTGGGGTTTTCCGGTCTTGGCGTCGAGACAATGGAGGTTGCCGGCGTATTCGGCGATGAAGAGCATGCCGTCCTTGACGCTGGGAGTGGAGATCGAGCGGCCAATTTCTTTATACGTCCATTTCGGCTTGCCGGTGGCGGGATCAAGACAACTGAGCATGCCGACACCGTCGCCGTGCTCGGGGTCCTGGCCGATGACCGCGTAAGCTAGCCCTTCGGCGAGCACGGTGGTGCCGATGACTTCGCTGGGCCCGCGGAACGTGGCGTATTTGACCGGCTGGCCGTCCTTGGCGCGGTATTCGGGCGGGTTGCAATCATAGCGCCAGATTTCCTTGAGGACGTTGATGTCCTCCTCCTCGTTGCGGACCGGCTTGGGCTCGAAACCGTAGGCGAAACCATCGCCGCCGCCCCAGAGGAGCATTTCCTTGTCGCCGACCTTGCCGAGGGCGGGAGACGACCAGGAAGCGTGGAGGACGCGTTCGGCGACTCCGGACATGTCCTCGCCAAGGAGTTTTCCGGTGGAGGCATCGACGGCGACGAGCGACGGTGCGAGCGGGGCGGGAATGTTGGTGTGGGACCAGTCCATGCCGTTGGAGGTCGCGGTGTAAACGACTCCGTTGACGACCAGGGGCGAGCAAGACGAGACGTTGTGGGGGAAAATGCCGAGCTCTTCGCGCATGTCGAATTTCCACAGGATGTCTGCATGCTGGTCGCCGGGAACGACCGGTTTCGCGGCTTCTGCGGTCATGTATTTCACCTCGTCCTTGAAGGGACCGTCGTTGCCATTGGCCATGCCGTTCATGTCGAGGCAAACGATTTCGCCGCGGTTGGTGACCACCCAAGCCTTGTCGCCGACGATGGCGGGCGACGAGCAGAGTCCGACGAATTCCCAGTCGCTGACTTTGCCGGCGCCCAGCTTCGGGATGATCAACTGCCAGAGAAATGAGCCGGTTTTCTCGTCGAAGCACATCAGGTTGCCGCGGTCGCCCTTCTGCGCCGGATCGCGCGGAGATTCATTGTTGGTGCCGACGAGGATCTTGCCGTTGGCGACGACGGGATTGCCGTAAGTCTGGGAACCAAGTTTGGCGGTCCAGAGGATATTCTTGGCCTTGGCGAGGTCGATGGTTTCCTTCTCCTTGTCGATTTCACCGGGGACGATTTCGGACGGAATGCCCTTGGCGTCGGCGACCATATTGCGGGACGGCGTGCCGCCCCACATCGGCCAGTCTTTGGCGTGAAGCGCGGGAGCGAGAGTAAGAAGCAGGAGGGGAAGTCTCATGGCGTTTTTGAAATGGATTGGGCTGCAATGTGGGTTCACGGGTTCTTGGTCAGCTTGATATTATCGATGTAAACGCGCTTCTGGGATTGCGGGGAAAAGGCGAACACGGCGGGCGAGCCCTTGGGATGGAGGTGCTTGACGGGAGCCTCAACGGTCCATTCCGTCGGTTCGTCAGTGCCTCGTGGCCACGCTTTGGCGAAAACGGTGCCGCTGCCATCGGGTTTGGCTTTTACCTGGGTCTTGAGCCGATACCAGGTGTTCGGCTTGATGGGAAATTTCACGGATTGCTTGAGCCGGTCGTGGTTGCTGGAAATTTCGAGGACCTGGGAATTACCGACCAGCGCGACGAGGTAACGCTGGTTGACGAAGCCGACCGTGGACATGATGCGGCGGGTGCCGTCGGTCATCACGTCGCCTTCGAGGGTGTAGTCGTTCATGTCCGAGGCTCCGAAGAAATTCATGGTCCGTTGGAAAAGGATGTTATCGAGGCGATTGCCCAAGACTTTGGAGCCATCCTTTTCGAGCACATGCCACTTGAGGCGCGCGCCCAGCCAGGGCAGCGGCGGGAAATTGACGGCTTCGGCGGGATCGAACTCGTTTTTCATCGAAAGCTCGATGGCGTCGAAGTCAGCGCTGTAGCCATAACCGGCGACGATCCGGCCGCGGGTGGTGGCGGTTAGTCCGTTGGCGGTGACCTTGAAGGCACCCGCCGAAAGCTTGGCTTCGGCAGCGGTCTTGAGGGTGGACCCTTCGAAGGCGGCATCCACGGTGGACTGGACCTTGGCGGTGGGGGGGATGAACGAGGCCCAGGATTCCGCTTTCACTTCCTTGACGCGGCGGCCCATGGCATCCAGCCCGAAGACCTTGAAATCCACGGATTCGCCTGCCTTGAGGGCGAACTCGGAGGGGACGACCTGGAGGCTGGTGATCTCGCCGGGTGCGGGCTTGGGCGCGGGTTCGACACCTTTGAAGGTGCCCTTCTTGGGGCCGAAACAGAGGAGTTTTTCCTTGGTGCAGAGATACACCTTGCCCGCCCAGATGGCGGGGGCGCCAAGGAGATTGGTGCCCATGTTGACTTCGAAGAGACGTTCCGCCTTGTCGGCACCGGGCTTGAGGATGTGGAAGGCTCCATCGAACATGGGGACGTAGAGCTTGCCGTCGCCGAAAGTGGGTGAAGCGTGGATTTGGTCAGGGGCGAGTTTTTCCGTCCAGAGGGTTTTGCCGGAGGCGGCATCGACGCAGAGCAGCGAGCCGGTGGCGACAGTGGAGTAAATTTTCCCGTCCACGAGGGTGGGGGATGAGCTGAAAGCCGTGATTTCATCGTTGCGCCAGGCTTCGGCTTCTTTGCCCAGGGTGATAAGTTCGGCAGGGTATTCGGTGGGAATATTCAGGCAGACCATTCGCCCGGCGGTGGAGGCGTCGGTGTTCTCGGTGCCATGGACGGCGACGAGTTTGTTGTCGCCGAGCAGCAGAACTTGGGCGTTTACGCCGCCCTGGGAAAGGCGGAAGCGCCAGAGGGGTTTGCCGGTGTTGGCATCGATACAGACGACGTGGCCGCAGCCGGTGCCGGCGTAGAAGACATCCCGCCCGGCGAGGGTGCCGAAGACCGGAAGAGCGAACGAGCTGTCCACCGGCACGATGCCGGGAGTGGATGCCCAAACGAGTTCACCGTTGAGTTTGTCGAAGGCATAAAAACGGTCGGCGGCCGGTCCATCGCCGCCCCAGTTGGCGGTGACGCAGTGGAAGATGGCGAGGTGGTTGTAAATCGCTGGCGCGCCTGTGCGGCCGTTCGGGAAGGTGAGCCGACCGAAATCTTCCATCAGCGAATGCTCCCAAAGCAGCTTCCCATCGGCGGTATAGGCGACACTGTGGCCGTTGCTAAGCTGAAGATAAACATTTCCGGTAGCCGGATCGACCGCCGGGGCACCAATGCCGTAGCGGCTGTAAACGACATCGCTCAGATAGTCGCTGAACCGCGCCTCCCAGAGTTTTTTGCCGGTGACGGCGTCGAGGCAGAGCAGGGCCTCCCTCACATCCTCGCCCACGTCGCCGTAAAATCCGAACACGTAGAGCTTGCCACCAGCGATGACCGGGGTTCCAGCGCCCTTAATATCATAAGTCCAGAGTTCCTTGCCGGGTTCGCATTTTTCCGGCAGCCCGGATTCCAGCGAGGCGCCCGTGTGGAGCGGACCCCGCCAGTTTAGCCAGCCAGTGACGTCGGCGAGCAAGGGAGCGGTTAACAGGAGCGAAAAAAGCAGCGGGCGCATGGTGGCGAAAAGTTAGAACGTGGTGCTGACCCGCAAGCCGAAGGTCTGAGGGTTGCCGGGAGAACCTGCCGCAATCTGGGGATTGATAAAGGTGTAATAGCCTTCATCGAGGAGATTGCGTCCGAAGATGGCGACGCTGAAGCGATCCGTGGCATAGCCGATCTCGGCGTCCCAGACCACGTAGGCGTTCTGGGAAAATTGATCGGTGTTGGCGGCATCGAATTTTGTGTCTCCCGACACCCGGCCGGATGTTTGAGCATAGAAGCCACTTTCGAAATCGTAGCGCACGCCAAGGCTGCCCGAGAACTCGGGGACGAACGGCACTTGGTTGCCGTCATAGGAAACTCCGGCGGTAAACGGATCCTGATAGGAATCGAACTCGGTGTTGGAGTAGCCGAAGCTGCCCCGGATGGTGAGCGGCTTGGCAGGTGCCCACGTCAGGTCGAGTTCCACCCCGCGGGAGGTGACTTCCTCGGCGTTGAGGACGATAAAGTCGGTGGACGTCAATGCCGACTGGTTGAACTGATAGTCTTCGATCCGATCCCAGTATCCGCGCAGGCCGACCCGTAGATCATACTCCGGGCAATCGTATTGGATGCCGATTTCGTTCGACCAGTTTTGCTCGCGGTCATATTGCGCAACGTCGGGAACGTCGCTGTAAGCCGAGAATCCGCCAGGCTTGTTGCCAAGGCCGGACCGGACGAAAACATCGACCGCCGGGGAGATTTCATAGGTCAGGCCGACGACCGGCGAGACGAACCACTCGTCTTGATCCCCCCTGACAATTTCATCGCCGGGAAATAGATCCGTCTGGACCCGGTCGATTTCCGACTCGTGATAGTCGAGCCGTAGGCCACCATCCACGGCGAGGCGGTCGTTGATTTGCCAAGTTAGATTGCCGAAGGTGGCGAGGTTAAGCTGGTCAATGTCGAAGCGGGTCGTCTCATCCAGAACAGGCTGGACGAATCCGCCTCCAAGAAATGCATTGGCCGTCCGGCGCGCGGTGCCTTCGTTCTCGGTGGACATGTGGAAAAGCCCGGCTTTCCAGCGCAGCCGCCCATCTTCGAGGGATGAAAAGCGGATCTCGTTGGAAATAAGATCCTGCGATTGTTGGATGAAGGAGCGGGCGTCGGCACCCGCGCCGGCGATGGGAGTTCCGAAGAACCCGGTCCACGGGGTAGTCCCGTTCGTGAAATCCAGATCGACCGTCGAGGGGTCGAGGTCCCAGGTTTGGTAGCTGCTGATGGTCTCGATTTTTCCCCAATCGAGATTTTTACGTGAGTGCAGCGACCATTGGTAGCGCTCCAAGTCCGTTTCCCCGCGGAAATCGGAGAAGTCGGTGAAAAGATCCGGACTGTCCAACGAGCTCAGGCGCTGCGAGCCGTCGTTGACATGCTCCGCGAAGAAGCGGAGCCGGATTTCGACATCTTCGGCGGGATTCCAGAACAAGTTGAGCAAGCCGCCGGTGGCCTCGCGGTCGTCGGTTTCGTCGTCGAGGAAGTTATTACGGATGTAGCCGTCGCGCTGGTCATGGTAGAGCTGGAGTGTGTAGGAGAAATCGCTGCCAAGCGGACCGGACGTGTTCAGCCCGAGGCCGATGTGGTCGTAGGAGCCGTATTCGGCGGTGAGCGTGGTGGACATTTTTTCACCCGGGCGCGGGGTGAACATTTCGACCATCCCGGCGGGACCGTTGCGGCCGAAGTTCGGCCCTTGGGGACCCCGATAAACCCGCACTTCCGCGAGGTCCAACAGCTCGGACGGATAGGTGTCCGCATCGCCGAAAGGGACATCATCGATGGTAAACCCGAGCGCGGGAGCTCCGAAGAAAAGCGTGTTGGTGGACCCGCGCATGCCGACAACCTGGCCGAAGCCGCGCGAATCGGCAGAAACCACGTTGAAGCCGGGGACGATGCCCGAGAGATCGGCGAATGATTGAGGTTGAAAAAGCTCGAGCGTCTGGCTGGAAATCACGCTCACCGCCGAGGGCTGATCGTCGATGCGCTCAGCTTCGACAATCGTCGGCGACAGCAAAATGGGAGATTGAGCATGGATGGGACCGGTCAAGACAAGGGCAAGCGAAGCGGTGCGGAGGGGCGCGAGCGGCGGGATCATGGGCAAGTGGGTCGGGATTTGGGATTTTAGAAAAACGGATTGATTCGGAACCGCTCCGAACGGAGAAACAAAGGTCACGGGTAAGTTTCGAACAACTCACTCCGTTACCGACAGTTCGCGGGCTTTGGCGTAATGCGCACAAGCGTTTTTTCTTACAAATAATTCCATGAAAATCACGATCACTCCCATTCCCTTCCTGCTGGTCCTTGGCCTAACCGCCCAAGCCGGCGCCGCCGACGTCCGCTCCTGGCGGAATGACGGCAATGGCCTGTATCCCGCCGCGAAAGCAGTGACCGATTGGGCCGACGCGGCCCGTCTCCAATGGGAAACGCCAGTGCCCGCCCGCGGCAACGGCTGCCCGATTCTGGTAGGCGGCAAGCTGTTGTTCACGGCTGAACCGGCCACTTTGATCTGTGCCGATGCCGCGACCGGCAAGATCCTCTGGCAGAAATCCAATGAGTATGCCGACCTCATGGACGTGCCCCCCGGCAAGTCGGCGGAAATCGAGGCGACAGCCGCCAAGGCCAAGGAGATCGACGGCAAATCCGCGCCGCTGGAGCGCGAACTCTACCGCGAGGAACGGCGGCTGAAACGCAATCAGGACGACGCAACCCTGCGGACCCGCGTGGACGAGTTGAAAAAGCAAATCGCGGATCTCAGGAAAGATGCCGGACCCGAAGCGGAACAAATGAAAAAGCCGCCAGCTCATGACACCAACGGCTATTCCTCATACACCCCGGTGTCCGACGGCAAGCACGTGTGGGCCTGCTTCGGCACGGCGGTGGTCGTTTGCTACGATCTCGAAGGCAAGCGCGTCTGGCACAAGCGCACCGACAATCCGGACCACGATTGGGGCGGCGCGAGTTCGCCCACGCTGGTCGATGGCAAACTCATCATCCGCTTCACCGATTACGTGGCGCTCGACCCGGCGACGGGCAAGGAACTGTGGCGGACCCCGTCGGGCGGAGTGTCATTCAACTGCCCCGCGAATTTCAAACTGGAGGGAAAACACTATCTCTACACCGGCCGCGGCGAACTGCTACGGGCGAGCGACGGGAAAAAATTACCTTCCCAGGATTTCAAGGGCACCGCCAAGCCCTGGTGCTTTTTCAACACACCCTCGGTCATCGGCAATCGCATTTACACCGCCCATGGCAGCGAGGGCGATCAGGGCGAAGCCTACGCGTTGGAAATCCCGGAAACCGCCGCCGCTCTGGAAAAGCAGGGTTTGAAAACGCTCTGGCATCAAGAGATCAATAAGAACCGCTACTATTCATCCCCGCTGGTTCACGAAGGGATCGTCTATCTGATTTCCCGCGAATACCAGATGCAGGCGCTCGATGCCGCGAGTGGCGAGGAGATTTACTCGGAGAAGATCAAGGGCTTCTCCGGCACCGCTTATCCCAGTCTAACGCTGGCCGGAAATGTGATCTTCGTCGGCGCTGAGGATGGCAACGCAGCCTTCGTCAAGCCCGGCCGCAAGTATGAGGAAATCTCGCGGACCAAGGTCGATCCTTACCGCAGCACACCGATTTTCGATGGGGACTGGTCCTACGTCCGGACGCATGAAAAATTGCGGGCATACCGCAGCAACTGATGCCCCTTGCCCGCCCGAAAAACATTTCTTACTCCTGCGCTCATGAAACTACCTCTCCTGCTCCTCGCCCTCCTCCCCGGCCTCGCCCTCGCCCAGGACTGGCCACGCTACCTCGGCCCCGACGGCTCTGCCAAGGTCGCGGGAAAAATCCGCACCGACTGGAAATCGGAAAAGCCCAAGGAGCTGTGGCGCAAGGATCTTGGCCCGGGCTGCTCCAGTTTCGCGATCGTCGGCAAGAAGGTCGTGGTCATGGGAAATAAAGACAACACCGACATCGTGTGGTGTCTCGATACTACGACCGGCAAGGAACTCTGGACCCACAAGTATCCCGAGAAACTGGATCCGAACCTTTACGACGGCGGCCCTAACGCCACGCCCGCCATCGACGGCAACACGGTTTACACCCTGAGCCGGACCGGGAATCTCTTCGCCTTGTCCATGGCCGACGGGAAACCGCAATGGCACAAGCATTTCCAAAAGGACTTCGGCGGCAAAGTCCCCACCTGGGGCTACTCGGCATCGCCAGTGGTCAAGGGCGATCTGCTCTACTGCCTGCCCTGCGCGGACGACGGCGGATTGTTCGCGCTCGAGAAAAAGTCCGGCAAGGTGAAGTGGAAATCCGGCGACAACACCAAGCCGGGATATGCCGCTCCGGTGTTTTTCAACCACAAGGGCCGCGAGCTGGTGGCTGCGTTTCATGGTCGCGAGCTGGTGGCCTACGGACTGGATGGCAAAGGCAAGCCGGTCTTTGATTTCGACTGGCGGACTTCCTATGACGTCAATGCCAGCAATCCCCAATACCACGACGGCATAATGTTCCTCGCCTCCGGTTACGGCATGGGCTACGTGGCGATCGACGTCTCCGGCAGCGAGCCGAAAGTGCTTCACAAGGATGAGGACATCCGCATGATTTTTCAAAACAGCATCCTGATCGGCGGCGACATCCTCGGCGTCTTCGGCGACAAAAACATCGAAGCCGAGGTGATCCGGATGGACCTGAAAACCGGCAAGCCTTACTGGCGCGCGAAAATGCCCGGCACCCGCGGCAGCTCGCTGATGGTCGGCGACCAAATGGTCATCCTTTCCGAAACCGGAGACATCATCTGCGGCGAGCCCGCCACCAGCGGCTGGAAAGAGCACGGCCGGATCAAAGCGCTTTCGTCCGTCTGCTGGGCCCCGCTCGCCTTCGCCCACGGCAGAATATTCGCCCGGACGAACAAAGGCGAAGCCGTCTGCCTCGACGTGAACTAAGTGGCCAGCGATCGTGGCTGCGGCGTCTCGCCGCAGGCCGTGCTGGATGCGTCCCGCTTCCAGTCTTTCCACGCCGTCGAACTTCCGCAGCACCGCGCTGATCGCCGATACAAACCCCAGCTCCCGCTTCAATTCCTTCGCGCCGTCCAGCGTCGAGCACAGCGAATACGCCACATTCGCTGCCACGTGGCTGTGGCGCCTCGCGGAAACTAAACACTGACAACTAGCAACTCCCTCGTCTTTTCTGCTCACTGATCACTCCGTACTTCCTCACCACCCCTGCGGCCGAGGTCAGATCTCCGTGAAATACCGCACCAAGTTGCTCAGTGATTTCTGCAACAACATCACCTCCTGTTTGATCTCCGCTTGCTCTTCCAGGCTCGTGATCGCCGCCTCCATCTCAAACAGGGTCTCCCGGATATGCGGGTCGCGGATCATGCTTTGCACCCACAGCACCGCCACCATTCGCTCGCCGCGGGTGACCTCGCAAACCTGGTGCACCGCCCGGGTGGAATAGACGAACGCACTGCCCGCCGAGAGTTTCACCTGGCGCATGCCGCCGGGAATTTCGATCGCCAGCTCTCCACCATCGAAGTCCGCCGCGTCGGATAGAAACAGGGTCACCGAGAGATCGCTGCGCAGCGGCCGTCCGCCGCCCAGCACCGGGGAATCCACGTGAGCACCGTAGCGCATCCCCGGTTGATACCGGGCGAAGATTGGCGGCGTCAGATGGAGCGGCTTTGCCCAAGTCCTGAAAACTTCATGACGCAGCAGCGCGTCGATTACCACCCGCCCGACCAAGTCCTCGCCCTCGCTGCCGGGCTGGAGCTGCAGATTGATCTTGCTCGCCGCCACCGAGGTCGCCGCTGAGTACTTTCCATCCACGAATGGCGCGCCTGCCAGAAACTCGCGGATCGCCGCGAGTTCCTCCACGGTCAGAATGCCTTCGAAGGACATCATCAGCCCGTCGGGTGCTCGTGATTCAATCGCGGCGACGTTTCAGCGCCAGCAAAGCACCAAGTGCCACCAGCGCAGCGCCGGAGGGTTCGGGAACCACATCCGCCGTCGAAACGGTCCACGATGTGTTGACGGGGAATCCCTCGGCGCTGCCGGTATTCTCCACCGAGATCCGGATCTGTCCTGACAAGGGCACTGCCAGTGCTCCCGTGGTCCCGCCTCCCGACGTGTCATTGTTGCCTCCGGTGCTGAAAAGCACGGCCAAGGTATCCGCATTTCGGAACGTGAAATTTACCCCGTGTGTCGGGTTCGGCTTGTTGAAGCTGAATGTGAAATTCGCCGTGCCTCCCGGACCGAGGCTGCTGAGAGTAAAGTGATCGAATGAGTCGGAGGGGTCAATCAGCGTCCCGATGATCTCGTCGGTGCCGGACGTCAACACCGTCGGGGAAGCGCTCGAGTTCGAGAGGTCGCCATTGATCGACTCATTGTAAACGCCGGCGGCTTGCGACGTGGCGGCCATGCCTGAGGTGGCGGCGGCCATCAGCAGGGCGGCTTTGGATAGCGAGGAATGATTTTTCATGGATCGGGTAAGGAGCATGACTAACTCCAGTGGCCTTGCCCCGGGCAAGGAAATTCGCAATCGCTTCCTTCCCTGGCCCGCGTGGAAGCGCTGATGGGTGCTAAGCCCGGATCCGCCTCGAAGCCCGCCTTCCTTGCCTTTGAATACCCGGTTCATGAGATGCAACGGATTTTTGGACCGGTGTTGGTTTAGTTAAGAGAGTGGATTTGGGCCTCGAACTGGGCTGGGGTTTGGTAGCCTAGCGACGAGTGTTTGCGGTGCGTGTTGTAGTAGGCTTCGATGTATTCGAAGATCTC
>JANMSI010000046.1:0-11876 GCA_031389115.1 Akkermansiaceae bacterium | reverse complement strand
CCCGCGCGATGTGCGGAATGTAGGGCTGGTACGCCTGGTTCACGAGGTCCGGCGCAGCGTGGGAGTTCGCGCAGTCGATGAGCGTGCGGACCACCGACGTGACCGGCACGGAGCCAACCCACGATCGCTGCGAGGGTTCGATGTCGGCGAAGTGCAGGACCACTCCGCTCGGCACGCGCAGCCGACGACGACGCCACGTCTCCGGAACCGTCACGTGCGCCCGCGCAGGAAGCGCGTCCGAGAGCTCGTGCAGGAGGAGCGCCGTGGCGTGGGAGAAGACGCCCTGCTGCCCGGTCCAAAGCCAAGCCACGACCAGGTCGTCGTGCTCTCCGGCTGGAAAGTCGACGATGCGGTAGATGCCGCGCATGACGGCAATGATCCGACCGATGGCTGCCCCTATTGTTGAATGAACAATCGTTTCTCGGGCGGTTCGTTTTCGAAGGCGATTGCTTGCTCTGGAGCGATGTCAGCATCGACATCACTTGGTGATACGAAAAAGGCCGTCTCCTTATGCAAGGAAACGGCCTAATAATGGGTTGATTGACAGAATCGACTTAGAGCGACGCCTTGAGCTCGGTGAACTTTGCCTTGAGTTGGGCGAGTTCGGCTTCGGCCTTGTCGATGAGTCCGCTCAAGGAAAGGAGCGAGGTGAGCTTGGCGCTAAATCCGCCCGCAGAGGGGGCGCTGGAAATGTTGGATCCTTGAGTGCGTGCGCCTTTGGTAGCTTTTGTAGCTGTCTTTTTAACTGAACCTTGTCCGCCGGCCGCCTTGATCCAAGCGACCACGGTGAGAGGTGAAATATTGAACTTCTTGGTCGCTTTGCTCGCGCCACCCCGGCCGTTCTCGGCGTTATATGAAATCACGAAATCAGTGACCGCCTTCTTCTGTTCATCGGTATAGCGGGAGCGGGTTTTGCCGTTGCCTGCGGACTTTGCCGCTTTGGGCGCCTTGGCTGCCTTTGGAGCTTTTGCGGATTTGACACCGCGACCGCCTTTTGAAGAGGGAGCACCGGCCGCCTTCAACCAGGTTGCCACGGAAATCTGCGAGACGTTGTATTTCTCCGCAGCCTTGCTTTGGCCGCCGCGACCGTTGGTCGCATTATAGCTCATCGCGAAGTCGACAATTTCTTTTTTCTGGTCGGCGGTATAACGAACGCCTTTGACGGATGTTTTTTTGGTAGTAGTGCTCATGACAGATGCAACCTAGAACTCGCAATCAAGCTAGCAAGCGAAAATTGATACATGCCGGATGTATTTGCATGTTAAACCTCCCAATCGACTATCGTTTCACCCGCAATCACATCCCATAACTGGGATCTGGCATTCATATCAGCCAGCCAATAGTCGCACTTGTCCGCTACCACAGGACGAACCACCACTCCGCCGAAGCCGATGAATACATCCACGTCCGGCTTGGTTTCCAGGTCCGACATTCCATCACCCAGCATCACCACGCGCTCCGGCAGCATGGCTTGCTTCCATTCGCGAATGACCTCGTTCTTACCGAGATTGCGGGTGGTCGGATAGTCCGCGCCATAACTTCGATAGGAGCCGTCGTCATTGAAATTGAGAGGGACCGCTTCTACGTGGGCGATCTCCAAGTGCCGTGCCAGCGGCTCGATCAATGGAGCAAATCCCCCTGATAAAATAACAGGCAGCCACCCGGCTTGCTTAACTTCCCGGATCAGTTCTACGGCTCCCTGGACGATCGTTTCGACATAAAGCGCGGCGACGGTATCGCATAATTCCCGGTCGGGCCGGATCATTTCCATCCTTCTCGGAAAGACCTCGCTGATGGGAATCTCCCCGTTCATCGCGGCGTTTGTCAGTTCCACCACCCGCGCGAACACATCTTCACCTTTCGCTCGCGCCAGTTCATCAATTCCTTCAATGGTCGAAAGAGTGGAGTCGCAGTCGATGAAAAACAGTTTGCCGCGACGTTGCGTGGCAGGGAGTATTGCCACTTGAGTTCCCATATTCACTAAATCGAACAACTCGATCATCTCCGCATTCCCCAGACGGATGCAGCCCTGGCTGGCGGGCATCCCGAGCAGGGCTTCATGATTGGTGCCATGAATGTAAATAAACCGCTCAAGGGTATTTGCATTCTCGGGCTCCAATCCTTCGAGGCGCAAGATCCTGCTCAGCACCAGATCGGAGATTGCGACATCGCCGGGATGCCACATGCCGATGGGGACCCGTTGTTTAAAGATGGTGCCGCTCGGCTCGCCCGAGCCGATTTTTTCAACAATGGAGAATCGCCCGGTGGGTGTCCGGTAGCTGTTCATCACGAATCCCATGCCCTTGGTGGCAGTGGAGATCGCAAATTTTCGGATAGATTGATTGCCATCGATGACTTCGAGGGTTTGGTCATCCATGGAAATTTCAAGGCGGCGTGTCGGCTTCATGGTGGCGTCAGAACAAGGAGTGCGTTGTGCCCACCCATTCCGTGGGAAAGTTTATAGACGGGTCCGCCGGCATCAAGCGCCCCGTCGGGCAGGTGAAATCCGGTCGGCCTATATCTGCCGGCTAGATTGGGCGGGAGTTTTCCATCCTTCAAAAAACTCGCGATGATGACACTCTCCAGCAGACCGCTGGCCCCGATCGTATGGCCGGTGAAGGGTTTTAATAAATGCAAGGAAGGTCGCCGGTCGGGAAATGCGCGGTGCAATGCTGCAGGTTCGGCGATCGCTTGCACGGCGGTCCCCGTGGCATGAGGACAGATGGCGGCGGGAGAGCCGTGGAGGCTGATCGCTTTTTCTAGCAGAGCCGGAGTGCGCCCGCCATCCGCAGGGATGCCCACCGGATCGCACGCATCCGCATTGCAGCCATAATGCACCAAGCGGGGAAAAGGCCCGACACAACACTCGATGGCCATCGCCGCCGCGCCCTCGGCGGGAACGAATCCGCACGAGTCCGGATGATAGGGATCCAGATCGAGGCTACGTGCCAGCAGTCTGGACGCCGCATAGTTATCCAACAGAAGCGGAACCAGCGGAAGATCCACCGCCACCGCCAATGCGCGTGGAGCCACTCCGGATTGTACTAGCATCATCGCGAGGCCGATGGCATCGAGGCCCGCCGCACAACCGCTGGCGAGGACGTGATTCGGTCCGGTGATCCCGAATTCGATGGTGATCGCCGAGGCCGGCTCGCTGTGGATGGTATTGCTCGCCGCCATCAGACGGAATGGCCGTCGTCCCGGCCAAGGACCTAGCCAGCCCGCCGCATTTCCCCGGCTGGTGCCGACGACCAGCGCCGCGTCGCGCAAATCCTCATCACTCCAGCCCGCATCGGCGATGGCCTGACGGGCGACATGCAGGGCCGCCATGGTCACCGGACTCCACTTGCGATTCACTAACAAGGAGCGCGACTCGATCCAAGCCGCAGGCCGCGACGCGTGCGGGCTGGGAGTGCCAAGGAGTTCTCCCAATTTCCGGAAGGGCACCTGACCGGCCAGCACTGCCCGATGGTGAGCTGAAACGTCAGTGCCCAATGCGGACAGGGCGCCAAGACCGGTGACCGAAAGGGCTGAGGGATGGGCAACGGACGGAGCAGCGGGCATGCCTGACTCTTTTATAGAGTAATCTGTGCGCCGAGCTCGACCACGCGGCCGGGAGGAAGTTGGAAGTAGGCGGTGGCAGGCGAGGCGTTGCGGGCCATGACCGCGAAGAGTGACAGGCGGAGGCGGTCGATGAAGGTCGCCTTTTTCCCGACTCCATAAGTTTCACGGCCGAGGAAATAAGTGGCTTTTCCTTGCTGGAAACGAGCCTTCTCGGGCATGCGGTGTTTCAAAGCCAAGGGCACATCCGGAGTCTCCGCGAAGCCGAACCGCAACGTCGCGCGGTGGACGCCATCGCCCAGATCCTCATAGTCCAGCATGTCATCCTCGTTGGCGCGCGGCTGGTCGAGAGTCATCACGTGAAGGAGGATGACCCGCTCGTGGAGGACTTGGTTATGCTTAAGATTATGCAGCAGCGCGGTGGGCACATGCCGTCCTTTCCCACTCATATAAATCGCGGTGCCCGGAACCCGGTGGATTTTGCCTTTTTGTAAATCCTTGACCAGAACGTCGATCGGCAGTGCCTCCTGCGTAAGGCGGGCATACAGACGGCGGCGACCCCAGATCCAGATCAGCATGATCGCCATGACCGCGCCGGCGAAGACCAGCGGCAGCCAGCCCCATGGCCATATTTTCAACGCATTCGCGGCAAGGAACGCACCGTCGAGAGTCAAGAACGAGCCCGTGACGAGCACTGTCTTGAACTTGGACCATCCCCACACCGCCCGGGCAGCGGAGAAAAAGAGGATGGAAGTGATCGTCATGGTTAGAGAGATCGCGATGCCGTATGCGCCTGCCAATTCCGCCGAGGTCTTGAACATGACGACCAGCAAAATGCAAGCCACCGCCAGCACGTGATTGACCGCGGGCACATAGACCTGCCCCATTGAATGCTCTGAGGTATATAAAATGCGAATCCGCGACATGCAGCCGAGTTGCACCGCTTGGGCTGTTAGCGAGAACGCTCCCGAAATGAGCGCCTGGCTGGCGATGATCGCCGCGCAGGTCGCCAGGATGGTCAGCGGCAATTGGAACCATTCCGGCGCGAGCAGGAAAAAAGGACTGTGTTTTGCCGAGGGATCCACGGTGAGCAGGGCCGCTTGCCCGAGGTAGTTCAAAACTAGCGCGGGCATCACCACCGAGAACCAGCCGACCCGGATCGGGCGTGGCCCAAAATGCCCGAGATCCGCATACAGCGCCTCACCGCCGGTCACCGCCAGGAATACCGCCGCTAACAATGGCAGCGCGTGCCGCCACTCATGATAGAGGAACGAGACGCCCTCCCATGGACTCAGGGCCCAGATCACCTCGGGATGTTGCATGACCCCGCGCAGCCCCAGCACCGCCAGCGAGCCGAACCATAACAAAACCACCGGCCCGAATAAATTTCCTACCCGCCCCGTGCCGAATTTCTGGATCGAGAACAAACCTACCAGAATCACCACCGCGAGAGGCACCGTGTAATGCGCCAGCGCCGGCGCACTCACCGATAGGCCTTCCACCGCGCTTAAAACGGAAATCGCCGGAGTCAGCATCCCATCCGCGTAAATCAAGGCCGCGCCCGCCAGACCGAACAACAGAATCGTCCTGGGATCCTTGCCTCCGAGGCTTCGCAGCGCCCCCCGGATCAAGGTCGAGAGAGCCAAAATCCCGCCCTCGCCCTTGTTGTCCAGCTTGAGGATGATGAACAAGTATTTCGCCGTGACCACCAGCAGCAGCGACCAAACAATCAGCGAAGCCGCGCCCACCAGGTTCTGCGGGTTGATCGGTGCTCCGCCATGAATCCCCGAGAAACATTCCCGGAAGGCATACAGCGGACTCGTTCCGATATCACCGAAAACAATGCCCAAGGCCGCGATTGTGCTCACCGCGAGGTGAGGAGTGTGGCCCGAGTGGCCTCCGTTTGAGTCAGTCATCGTCGCGAAGCGGATCGCTCGCAGGCGTTAAAAATCATTTCCCGCTTCGACTGGCCAGCCAATTTAGAGGCCGGGAAATCCCCGATCATAGGTCTTGGCGCACCCGCCCCGCCCGCCCACCCTGCCGCCGGTTTACGAATGAGCACGGTTCTGGAAACAATCGATGGCGGCACCCGCTATCTCGAAAAACGCGGCATCGACGACGCCCGCCGCAACATGCAAGTGCTCGTCGCCCACCAGCTAGGCTGCACCCGCATGGATCTTTACCTCCAGTTCGACCGGTCGATGGAGGAGGCCGATCTGATCCCGCTGCGAGATACCTTGAAAAAGCGCGGCGAGGGCATCCCCATCCAGCACCTGATAGGCAAAGTTTGGTTCCACAAACACGAGTTCAAGATCGACGCCCGCGCCCTCATCCCGCGACCCGAGACCGAAGAACTCGCCGAGTTCTTTTTAAAACGGGACCTTCCCGCCGACTTGCAAATCCTCGACATGGGCTGCGGCTCCGGCGTCCTCGGTCTTACCCTCGCCGCCGCGCGACCCGGCTGGAACGTCACTCTCGCCGATGTCTCCCCGGACGCCCTCGCACTCGCCCGGGAAAACGCCACCGAACTCGATATCCCAAACTCCGCCTTCATTCAAAGCGACCTCTTTTCCGCCATCGACGGTCTCTATGATGGCATCGTCGCCAACCTCCCCTACGTCCCGGAAAATGACCGCGCCACCCTCACCCGCGAGGTCATGCACGATCCGCCGCTCGCCTTGTTTTCCGGCCCCGACGGACTCGACCTGATCCGCCGCTTCATTCCCGAAGCGTTCCATCGTCTGAATCCCGGCGGCTGGCTCGTTCTAGAAATCGGCCATGATCAAGCTTCACAGGTCGCCGGAATTCTCCAATCGTCCTCCTTCACCGCCATCGATGTGAAAACCGACCTCTCCGGCGTCGCGCGCTTTCCCTTCGCCCGGCGCCCGTGAACGGGGCATCCAACGGACCGCGGGATTCATCCCGGCCTTCATTCATTCATTCATCCTCTTCCTCCCAGCTCCAAGCTCCCATCTCAAAACTTCTTCATGGACAAACTCGTAGTTCACGGCGGCTCCACCCTGCGCGGCAGCATCAACATTTCCGGCTCGAAAAACGCCTCGCTGCCGATCCTCGCCGCCTCGCTGCTAACCGCCGATGACTGCATCATCCGCCGCGTGCCCGATGTTTCGGACACCAACTACATGATCCAAATCCTCAGCGCCCTCGGCGCCGATGTCGAACGCTCGTCCGGCACCGTCCGCATCTCCTGCGCCGACGTGATCGACGAAGCGCCCTACGAACTCGTCCGCCGGATGCGCGCCTCCATTTGCGTCATGGGTCCGCTGTTAGCCCGCAACGGCCGTTGCGTCGTCTCCCTCCCCGGCGGCTGCGTCATCGGCGACCGCCCGGTCGATCTTCACCTCCGCGGTCTCGAAGCGCTCGGCGCAAAAATCGAATTCGAAGGCGGCAACATCACCCTCACTGCAAAGGACGGTCTCCGCGGTGCGGAAATCGACCTGCGCGGCACTCACGGCCCGACCGTGTTAGGCACCGACAACGTCATGATGGCCGCCACCCTCGCGGAAGGCGTCACCATCATCGAATCCGCCGCCGCCGAACCCGAGGTGCTGGATCTCGCGAATTACCTCAACGCCATGGGTGCGAAAATCACCGGCGCGGGGACCAGCCGGATCATCATCGAGGGCGTGAAGCAACTTCATGGCGTCGAGCACACCGTCATTCCCGACCGCATCGAAGCCGGCACCTTCATGGCCGCCGCCGCATTGGCCGGCGAGGGCGTCACCCTCCGGCGCGTTTGCCGGGAGCATCTCAAAGCCATCACCGCCGCCATCGAAAGGTCTGGCCACCGCGTCGATTTCAACGAGGCGGGAGACACCTGCACCATTCATCGCAGCGCGGGCACCACCCAGGGAGTGGACATCAGCACCGCGCCATATCCCGGCTACCCCACCGACATGCAGGCGCAAATGACCGCGCTGTTAGCCAATACTCCCGGCATCAGCGTCATCAGGGACACCATTTTCCCCCAGCGCTTCATGCACTGTGCCGAGCTCAAGCGCATGGGGGCCGACATCACGGTGGAAAACGGCACCGCCGTCGTTCGTGGCGTCGCCCAGCTCTCCGCCGCGCCCGTGATGGCCTCCGACCTCCGCGCCTCCGCCGCCCTCGTCCTCGCCGCTCTAACCGCCAAGGGCTCCACCGAAATCAGCCGCCTCTATCACATCGACCGCGGCTACGAGCACATCGACGAAAAACTCCTCATGTTAGGAGCCAACGTCGAGCGCGTGAAGGACCGCTGACCGGAGTGCGGCACGCTTTGGTGCCACCAGCGGTAGATGGAAGCTCTGCTCCATGCGGTGCGGAGCGCTTCCTAGGGGGCATGGACGTCTCGTCCGTGCGAGTTCGAAGGGAGGAGACCTCCCTTCCCCTTATCCCGGAGGGCTCCGCACCCCATCCGGCAGAGACGAATCCCCCACGGCGCAAGCAGAGCGTCGCGCACTCCTGGGCCGGATGCCTCCACCTTGATCCGAAAAAACCGCCCGCCCTCATCTCCCGAACTGTTGGTAAAACGTCACCGCCGCGATCGTGAACCCGATGCTGGTAATGATCGCTCTAACCATCCGCTGTGGAATCCGCTGTGAGAAGTGCGCGCCCAGGAAATAGCCGCCCACCGCGCCCGCCGTCATGATCAGCGCGCGCGGCCAATCGACTAACCCCGCCAGCGCGAACCAAACTGCGGCCACTAGATTGACAAGCGCGCCGAGGATCGTTTTCAGCGCGTTCATCTCATAGATATTCGTCAGCCCGATGAACCCCAGCGAGGCAAGCATGAGGATGCCGATTCCCGCGCCGAAGTAGCCGCCGTACACCGCCACCGCGAATTGAAACGCGATCGCCACGACGATGTTGCGGGTCGGCACCGTCCCTTCGCCACCGACGATGGCGAAGCGGCGGAACGCTCCTTGCGCCAGAAACAGGGTCGACGCGAAAAGGATCAGGAACGGCACCAGGTTTCCGAAAAGTTCGTTGCTGGTTCGGGTAAGCAAAATCCCGCCAAGCAGCCCGCCCGCCAGGCTAACAGGCACGAACCGCGACAGCCACGGCCCCACCATGGCGAGATGCGGCCGGTAGCTCACCAGGCTCCCCGCCGTGCCCAGCACCAGTGCCGCCGTGCTGGTGGCGTTTGCCGCGACCGGCGAAACTCCGAAAATTAACAGCACGGGAAACGTCACCATCGTCCCGCCTCCAGCCACCGCATTGATCGCCCCCGCCGCCACGGCGGCGATAAGCAGAGCGATGATTTCAGTGATTTGCATTTTGGAATCGGGGCGCGCCCACGAAACACCCCGCAATCCCGGTCGAACAGAAGAACTCTCGGGAAAACGATCGTTTCGGCACACGCCGTGCAATGGTCCTGTCCCCAAACCGCAAACCACCATGCAGGCACTCACCCCGGAAGGACAAAATTTCGTCAACGACATCTCCCAGCGTTACGGCCTCAGCCAGGACTCGACCGTGCGGATGCTCGTCGCTGTGAGCAACGGCGGCGGTACCATGGCCCAGTTCAGTTGCCCGGAACTCGGCAGCTGCCAGTGGATGCGCGACGGCATGACCATGGTCGGGGACATGTTCAACCACAGCCTCAAGGCCACCGTGAACAACCTCTGCGGCAAGCTTTCCAACGCCCTGGCGAACCAGCAAATCTTCCCACCCGCGCCGCAGGGCGGGGGCGGCGACAACTGGTGGCCCGGCGATCTCGGCAGCCCCTCGAGCAGCGGATCGCAAAACAACATCCGCTACGCCTATTTCCCACAACTCCGCCGACTGGTGGTGAAGCGCGATGGCCAGGTCACCGTGTTCGACACCCTCAACCACCACATCAGCGGTGTCAGCCAGCAGCAGGGCGGCGGCAGCGCGCTCACCTTCACCAGCCAGTTCGGCACCATTTCCACTCTCAACCTGCCCCTGGTTTCCGGCCCGGGCCTCCAACCGCACGGCAATGCGACCAACTTCGCCGCACCCGCCGCACCCGCGACCGGCCATGAACAGGGCCAGGCTTCATCGGATCTCATGTCCCTGCTGGAAAAACTCGGCCAACTCCGCGACGCGGGAATTCTAACGCCCGAGGAGTTCAACGCCAAGAAGACCGAGCTGCTAAGCCGCCTCTGAGCGCCGTCGAAAAAGTAAGGAGTGGGGACATCCTGTCCCCACCCATGGACGAGACGTTCATGCCCCATCGGGGTTCTCACGGAAAAAGCGGCGTCAATTTGCCTAAGTCACGAATGCAAGTTTCAGACGCACCCTGAGAACTCCGTGACGATACCCGTCCCCGCCTGTTCTCGATATCCAAACGCCCGCCTCCTCACGGGAGCCGGGCGTTCCTGTTCTCACTCATCCGCCCGGCGCCATCCTGCGGTCAGGCAAATGATCAACCACCAGTGATGGTAACCGATGCTTTCAAAAACGAACGGCTAACCGAATTCGTCCGGAAGCGTGCAGTTTCCGTTCAGCCGTTGGGGAAATCAACCATCGGTTACCTTTTCTTTAAATCGTGGCCGACAAACGACTTGTGAAACCCTGCGGAATAAACATCTCGCCAGAATCGCCTTTCCAAGCAACCTTGGCTCGGAACGAATGACAAAGTTTGCTAAATTATGAAGAGCCGCACTGAGATCGCATTTAGAGGATGGCTCTACGCTCTTCCTTTTGTATTAGTTGGACCTCCAGTATTTTGGATCGCGTCAGCGGCCATGCAAAAGTTTGAGTGTTCATGGCCAAGTCTACTTAAGTTTTTCGAGTATGGCGTTCCCATAATACTATTTTTGATTTTTGCTCATATCTTGGTATTCTTGGTTTTTGGACTGCCTCTTTTCTTTGCGTTTTGGGGACGTAAAAGTATTGTTTGGTCCTTGCCTATTACCCTTTCGATTGGGATATTGCTCGCCGCTATTTATGGGTTTTCTGATTATTTCAATGAAGGATACCTTAGCAGCTCCAAGCTTATACTTTATCTTGGCTATGGAGCTACTACGGCAGTTGGATGTTGGCTCGCAAATAAAAAGGCGAACAATATGGTGCATCCGACGGTGATAAGCCGCCTTATTGAATCCGTGCTTTCATCTCGCCGCCGGATGACCTAAGACGTTCGGCAAAAATAAAGCACCATGATTCACGATACTAAGTTAGGGCTGATTCGGGAGGCACTCGAAGAATACCTCACCGTAGCCCGCCAATGCATTTTGACGGACAAGGGCAATGGCGGTTGTTTTGGCTACCCCGCTGCGTTACTGCTCTTCTGCTGTATTGATGCCATTGGTGCATACCACCGCATCAGACAGGGTTACACAGTCAAAGTTGATGGAGTCGATAAGACTTTAGATGCCAGCAAGCCATCAACCTACTTCTACATCCTGAACGACCCCATTTTTGGGCTATCTTTAAGCGGCGCACAGATTTCGACTCTCTACAGCAACTATAGGTCAATGCTCGCCCACAATGCCTCAATGAAGGAGGGCGGATTTTTATCCATTGACTCACCTAACGATCAGCCTTTCCAGTGGTCTGTTAACCCGACGAACCAACAGGTGATTAGCATGGTGTGCCTCAAGCCCCTGTTCAATCTTGTCAATTCCACGGTATTGAAGTTCATCAAGGAGAATGGTGATAAGATCGAATCATCAGTCACTGCAAAGGGAATCTCAAGTAGCGGGAGAAGCACAACATGAACCCAATGGCGAATCGGGTCCCCGTGACTGACTGCTAGAGCCAGCCACGGGTCCCACACCACCGTGCGTACGGGTCCGTACACGGCGGTTCCGCTCGGACGCGGGACAAGCCCGCGTAAGGAACAAGCCGAAGCCTGCTCCTGAACGCCCACATGCTTCCCATCACAGCGGCTCTCGGTTCCACCTCGCCGTCTGGCGTCATCGGTGGATTGACCGTCCGCCATGCGGTTAGGACGTTCCCATGCAGTTCAGCCCTTCGCTGGGTGAGTCCTCCGGTATCGTTGTTTACACGGGCATCGCGCCCCCGGCTCATTTCCTCAACTACTATGGCCTCTGCTGACTCCTGCCCGGATCGCTCCCGGCAGGCCTCCCCAGGTAAGAGCGTGATGCTTCCCTACACAACCGCCGCATTTACCTCCACGGGTAAACCAGACGACTTCGCTGTGTTGTGCCAGCTCGTCGTGCCGTGTCGGCCTTCTATGCGGTTTTTGTTCATCAGCTCGCAGGTTTCTCCTAGCCTTCCTTCCCACGGTCGGTCGCCCTTCCGCAGTTGGCTTCAGATGGTAGTCTCGTTCATTTTCATGTTCTGGTTTTCCTACAGGGGACTTGCACCCCATTTACATCACG
>JANMSI010000170.1:0-11192 GCA_031389115.1 Akkermansiaceae bacterium | reverse complement strand
ACCGCCTGCAACATGGCTGATTCGTATTTCCGAGGTATTCACGGATTTTGCCGCAGAAATCGTGAGAACTCTCGGTGGGCCGGTATCCAAGAAACTGGGTAGCGAATATTTCCTCATCCAGACGCAAGAACCTGCGGCGATTCACCATTCGGAAGCCGCCAGCTACCTCAGGTGGAATTTGCCGATTCAACACGCTTGGCCTTGCAACCCCGAGGAAATGGAGGGTTTCGTCGAGAAAGCGGCTCAGGCACTTTTCCGAAAATTTGCAGCGCGTCATCCCCAAGCGCTCTTTATCGGTCAGCTCGATCCCAGCGCGTCCAATCGCTATTACAAGACCCTCGGCTCGAATTTGCGCGGCAGGACACTCCAGCTTTTTGCGCCAGAGGTCGCCGCAGTGAGAGACGCAGAAGCTCAGGACAGCGGGCGGGAAACTCTGTTCTGCATGCTCGGCAAGGAAGGACTCTTTTGCGGAATGCAAAGTCCTAAACAAGCGAACGGTTTCTATCCGGGCGGCACGAAATATATCAGCCAGAGTTCCGCGGACACGATCAGCCGCGCCGGTGCCAAAATCGCGGAGGCGCTTCACTACCTGCTGCTTCACCGCCCGATTCCCCCGCAAGGCAGTCATTGGCTTGAACTGGGTGCCAGCCCCGGCGGCATGACCTCCGAGCTTCTGAGCCGGAAATACAAGGTTACCGCTATCGACCGTGCACCTCTCGACCGGCGGCTGGACAACCACCTTGATTTGCATTTCGGGCTGCTCGACGTGGCTGGTTTTAAACCCAGTGCGAGCATGCGCTATGACGCGATCCTCTGCGATATGAATGGCGACAATCGCGAAGCCATCAAGCAGGTCGGGCGATTGTCGAAGAATTTTAACGAGGAAGGTGTCGTCATTTTTACGTTAAAAACCCAAGGGGTGACGACCTTTAACGAAATGAACGAACTCCATCGTTTTGCCGTAGCAACGGCGGCTGAATCAGGGTTGGGCTTGCTCGCGACGACCCATCTCACCTACAACCGTCACGAACTTACCCTGTTTTTCGAGACCGTTTCACCGGCTTGACTCCGCATCGGCGTTCGCCATCATCCCGCACGATGAAACGGCTTCTTCAAATAATCGCGCTTTTCACACTCGCGCTGTCTTTAAATTCTTGCGGAATCCCAGGCGCTCTTGGCCGGACCGCAGGCAATTTGGTGCAGGGTGTCTCAAATACGGCCGACTCCGCGATGACCACTGGACTTTATTAGTCGATTTGGCGGACGCACCGGCTCCCATCCGGTTCCACTGTGAAGTGCAACCAGATTGTATTCTGCGGTAGCAGGAGTGGAAATTTATCTCCCCACTCGGCGATGATCACGCCGCCTTGTTCCAATAGTTCGTCCCATCCCAGCGCGACCAATTCTTCGGCGGATTCCAGTCGATAGAAGTCCAGATGAAACACAGCAATCCTGCTTCCCGTGTATTCCTGCACCAAACTGAAGGTGGGGCTTGTGACTTCGTCCACAGACCCTGTTCCGGCTACAAATCCTTTAGCCCAGCAAGTTTTACCAGCACCGAGCCCCCCCACCAGCGCGATGACCAAGCCGGGGATTGCCGCAGCTGCTGCCGTACGGCCAAGATTTTCCATCGCTTCGGGTGATCTCGCGTAGCCGTGCATCCGCCCCCGAAAAGCGAAAATAACGGGTAAAGTCCATAGAAAAAATTACGCCTTTGCTTGCCGCGCCATGATCGACCTGATAGGCCGGGTCATGTTTCCAAGATTTTTCGCGGGTCTTCTGATGGGCACAGCAACCCTGCAGGCGGGTGAGCGAGTGATCCTTTTCGACGGCAAAAGCTTCAAGGGGTGGACCTTCGACATGATCGATCCAGTGGTGAAGCCGGAAACGGTTTGGTCGATTTCAGGAGGCGCACTGATTTGCAAAGGCCGGCCTCCCGGAGTCATGCGCACCTTGAAGGAGTATTCGAACTACGAACTCTTTGTCGAATGGCGCTGGGCACCCGGCGAGAAACCCGGCAACAGCGGTGTCCTGATCCATGCGTCGAAACCGCGGGAAATGTTCGTCTGGCCAAAATCGGTCGAAGTGCAGCTGGGTCATGGAAATGCCGGTGATTTCTGGATGATTGGCGAAACAATCACCGTCGCCGATTCCCAGCCACAAGGCCGGCGCTGGTGGAAAAAAGGTGAAGGCACCGAGAATCCTCCCGGCGAATGGAACTCGGCCCGGATCCGCTGCACGAAGGAAAAGCTCACCGTTTGGGTCAATGGCGTCCTGATGAATGAAGGCACGGGCCTCACTGCGACGAAAGGTTCCATCTGCCTTCAAAGCGAAGGGGGAGAAGTGCATTTCCGAAAGGTAGAACTCATGTCGATCGACTGAATCACCGGTTCGCATCGACCAATGGAAGAGGGGTAGCGGCGTTGGCAACTCATCGGTTGACAGCCCTTTACACAGAGTGGCGACCATGTAGTCTGGCCTCGCTGCTCACCACCCCCATCTTAATGTTTCGTCAGCCCCGTCCCCCCGACCCTGACCAGGACCTCGTAACGCGTGCCCAGCAAGGCGAAACGCGAGCTTTTGACGCCCTCATTCTGAAGTACGGCGATAAGCTCTATGGGCTGGTTTACAACATGACCTCTCACAAGGAGGATACCCACGATTTATTGCAGGAGATCTTCGCCCGGGCTTACCAATCGTTAGGGAAATTTCGCGGAAACTCCACGTTCTACACATGGATCTATCAAATTGCGGTCAACCTGACGCTTAACTTTCTCAAAAAGAGAAAGCGCCGCATCGGATTGAGCCTGAACGACATCGACTCTGCGGTCCACCTCGATCCGGCGTTAATTGACAACACCCATGAGGCAAACCCGGAACGCCAGACGAATCTTAACGAACTGCAACTTAGATTGAACGAAGCATTAAAAAAGCTGTCTGATGCACATAGAATGGTGGTGACGATGTTTGATATCCAAGGCCTGTCGCACGGAGAAATTGCCAAAATTCTTGCTACCTCAGAGGGCACGATTCGTTCACGACTCCATTATGCACATCTCCAGCTTCAGTCTGCCCTCCAAGACAGCTGGGAAGAAAGATTTTAAAAAACGCCTTGCCGCTCGGGCATTTATTTTATAAATCCTAATTATCAATCCCAATGAAACCAACCATTGAGCAAATTGGCACCCTGCTAGCCGCAAAACAGTCTGAACTCCCCGACGCGGATTATTGGAAAGGTTTCCTGTGTGAGTTCCACCAGATTCAGCGCGATAAGGCGTTGGAAAAGTCGGGCGTAGCGAATTGGATGGGTCATTGCTCCAGCTGGTTTTCCTCGCTCGGTCCGTCCAAATGGGCTTATGGAATGGGTTTGGCCTATGCGACCGTCACCGTTGCTTTTTTCCTCACACCGCAGAAAGTCGTCACCCAGAGCCTTCCTGCGTCTAATGCCAGCTATCAAATCATCCCGGCGCCGGCGCCGGTCAAGGTGGAGCAACTCAATGAATTGGACCTGAGTCCCACGACTCAAGGAAGTTCCGGCGAACAGGTGTTTTAATCCCAGCTCCCCCGCAGTGGTGGATCTGGTAAATTCGAGCCGACGGTGGTTGGCTTGGACAAGTTGTGCGATGAGTTGTTGCGTCGGAGCCAGCTTAGCGGAGCCTCTCGCCATCAGCCCTCGCTGGCAGGCAAGTTTTCTTGGGACGACTGGCGAGCAGCAGTTTGAGACGACTGCGGTAGCGATGACCGGCGATTCGATATTGGTGGTCGTCATGGTCCCCGGAGCCGATCTGACGAGGCTGAAGCTTCAATTGGGAAATCGGTCGATCCCGTTCAAAGTGATCGGTCACGATCCCGTATCTCGGCTCGGATTCATCGGTGTCGAAGGGAGCGTGACACCCAAAGCGAACCCGTGGGCCGCGGAGGCGGGTGCGAACTTCTCCTCCATTCTTCAGTCGATGGAACCGGAAGGGCCCGCCAAATGCCAGACAACGGGTTGGGTGAAACAGGTGGGAGGAAAAGTCTTCCCGCTTGCCTTGCTGCGCGCGACTTTCAGCCGGAATGTGCCACCTCCCGGGACTCCTCTAATGGACGGCGCGGCCCGGGTGGTCGGCATCGTTTTCCAAACTGCTGGCGTCGGAAATGTCGGCTACGTGATACCCGCAGAGGCGGTTCATCGGGTTCAGCAAGATATCTGCAAGGGGGGCCGACTCAATCGCGGCTGGCTGGGACTCTCACTCCTGGCTGGATCCCGAGTGCCTGGAATTTGTCGGGTATTCCCCAACTCGCCTGCCTCAGCCGCCGGAATCAGGCCGAATGACCAGCTTCTCAGCATTGGCCTGAGGCAGGTTTCGGACTATGCGGATGCGGTGAATGCTTTTTTTTATCTGATTCCCGGCCAACCGGTGCGCGTGAAACTGCTGCGGGATGCGGACCAATTTGAGTTCACAGTCACTCCGACTTCGTCGAAGGGTTAGCGGTCGGCCGCACGTTTTTTTAAAATTCGCTGCCTGCGGGGGGAAAAGCCCGCGTGCAAATCTCAATGAGTGATCGAAGCGCGGCGGAGACGGTCCATGATCGCGACACCAAGGCCGGTGTCACTAACGGGTTCGGCGATGATCGCGTCGAGTCCGGCCTCGTCTAGCAGACGCATGACGTAAAACAACCGGATCGCGGCTTCCGCGAGCTTGCCACTGCCGGGGCTGAGTGACTCCACGACTTCCCAATCGTGGAGCGTGACGTAGGGGCTGTCGTCCTCGCCGGTGTAGCTGAGCAGTCCGTATTTCTTGCCTTCCTCGGGCACGAAATCTTCGGGTTTTTCCAACAGGATCAGCGGAGTGAGCGGCGCGTAGTGACTCGCAAGCTGGCCCGGTGCCTGGGGTGCGTCCGACCTAATCTCCCGGAATTTCTCCACCTTGCCGAACTCTTGAAGCTGCTCCTTGGTGATGGGTCCCGCGCGGTGCAGGCGGAAAACCGGCTTTTTCCCCTCTCGAGGCTCGATGGAAATAATCGTGCTCTCGACACCTTCCGCACAGGCGCCGGCATCGACAATGAGCGGGATCCGCCCGCTGAGTTCTTTCATGACCGCGGAGGCGGAAGTCGGGGAAATCCGGCCAAAGCGATTCGCGCTCGGAGCCGCGATCGGTCGGCCTAACTCCTTGTTCACTGCCCGGAAAACCGGATGCGCACTCTGGCGGACAGCGACTGTGGTAAGCCCGCTGGTGACCAGGTCCGGTACGTCGGAATGCTTCGGTAAAATCAAGGTCAGCGGCCCAGGCCAGAACGCGGCGGTCAGCTTGTTCACCGTTTCCGCAATGTCATCAGGCACCATGGCGACGTTCTTCAAATCCCCGCGCGAGGCGATGTGGACGATGAGCGGATCGAAAGAAGGCCGTTCCTTTGCGGCAAAAACCTTGGCAACCGCCTCAGGATTAAATGCATCCGCCGCGAGTCCATAAACGGTCTCGGTGGGTAGGGCGACGATTTCACCGGCGCGCAGCAAGGCGCAGGCCTCGGTGACGGCTTCCTTCATTTCATCATCGTCAACTTGCAGGATTCGGGTCTCGGGCACGCCGGGAGTTTTGCCAGAGCATCCCCCGTCTGGCGAGAATGATAAGGCGGGTCGGACTTCAGCCGACCCGGGTGGACCGGAGATCAACCCTCCAACCATGCCCGCCACCCGCCAAACCGTGTGATATCCTCCGCGCCACCGGTCGCCCGCGGCTCCGCGATGAATCCCGGCACCTCCTCACCGCTGTCGAGCATCACCTTGCCGATTCCTAACGGTCCGGGAATCTTGGAAACGAAATCTCCAAAAGCCGCAGGCTCCAACTCCCATACTTCCACTTCCATCGCCGCTCCATTCGCATCGTCCCGGATCAAGGCAGGGCGTGGTGGGATCGAGCCGGCCGCCGGCATCGCATACATCCGGTAAATCGCCGCCGTCCGCGTCCTTTCCCGCAGAACAGCCCCGCGATCCGCGAGCTGCCCATGCAGCGCCAGTCCTTCCAAGTGCGCGCCACAGACGAGCAGCGGGATTCTTCCGGACGCCCGTGGAGCGATCGACTCGCCGCAGAATTTCCCGGCCAGTTCCAGCAGCGCCGCGTCCCAACCCGCGGGAGCCGCGAGTGTCACACCCCACGGCGCGCGGCCCGATCTTGCCCGTCCGGCGGGCATCGCCACGGCGGACAGGTCCAGCAGGTTCATGAAATTCGTATAGCGTCCGAGCGTGGCATTCGTCTCGTATGGGTCCGCCAGGTTCTCGGCGACGGTAAAAAGACAGGGCGTGGTCGGGAGCAACAGCACCTCGATTTTTTCCCAAACAAGCTCCGCCGCGCGGGCGAATTCCCGCAACCGATACTGCGCCCGGAACGCCGAGGCCGCGCCCCAGCCCTTCGATCCCTCCAGGATTTTCCGGGTCACCGGAAACACCGCATCCGGATTCCGCTCCACGAAATCCCCGACCGCCGCCCAGCGTTCGGCGACCCACGGACCTTCGTATAACAGTTTCGCGGCTTCGGTGAATGGCGTCAGGTCGATCTCCACCGGCGTGCCGCCCAGCGCTTTCATCCGCTCCACTGCCGTGGTGAAAAGTCCCGGCGTGTCCGGGTCGCCCGCGAAATCGAGCACCGTCGGCACGCCGAAACAGAAGCTCCCGCCGATCCTTCCGGTTGGCTTCACCTTGCGTGAGAAAGTATCCGCCGCGTCGTAAACTCCCACCACGTCCGAGATCAGCAACGCATCCGTCGCGCTGTTGGCGAAAACCGAAACGCAGTCCAAAGATCGGCACGCCGGGACCAGTCCGCGGTTGCTCAGCAAGCCACGGCTCGGCTTCCAGCCGATCAATTCCTGGAACGCCGCCGGCACCCGGCCGGAACCCGCAGTGTCGGTGCCTAGCGAAAACGCGCACAGCCCCGCCGTGACCGCGGACGCGCTGCCCGAACTTGATCCCCCCGGCAGAAATTCCGCATCGATGGCGTTGCGGGGCACTCCATACGGCGAGCGGGTGCCGACGAGCCCGGTGGCAAACTGATCGAGATTTCCCTTGGCGATGGGGATCGCTCCAGCCGCCCGCAACAGTCTTACGACCTCAGCGTCCTCCGCCGGAGTGTAGGCAAAGGCCGGGCAACCCGCCGTGGTCGGCCAGTTGGCGACATCGATGTTGTCCTTCACCACGAACGGGATTCCCCAGAGCGGGAGGGTCCGCGGCATCGCCTCGACCGCGGCGGCGATTTCCAACAGAACGGACTTGTCCGGCAGATGGATGAAAATCGCGGGGTCGTTCCACTCCCGGATCTTTGCGAGGAGTTCCTCGATCAAGAGGGAGGGCGTCAGTCCTTCGGCGTAGCGGCGTTTGAGGTCGCGGATGTTCATGATGGGAATGTGGCGGCGGTTTTCAACCGCCATGCCTTGGATTCAATGGGCTTGGCGGTTGGAAACCGCCGCCACGGCTTTAACGACGACCAGCGGTTGCCCCGCCCGGACACTTGCTCCCGCGGCAACGAGCACCTCGATAATTTCCACATCGTCATCCGCCTCCAGTGGGATTTCCATTTTCATCGCTTCCAGAATTAAGGCGGTGGCTCCCGAAGCGATCGTTGTGCCAGCCGTCACTTCGATCTTCCACACGCTGCCGGTGACCGGGCTGTCCATCGTAGAACAACCCTCCGGGATCAGCACCGCGTCATCCGGGACCGAGACTTCGGCCGGAGCGTCCATTGACAAGCCGGCTTCCTCCCAGCGCTTGCGCTCGGCCTCGAAGGCGGCGCGTTGTTTGGTTTGAAAGGCGCCGATCTCGCCGGAGTTCGCTTCGAGAAACGCCTCGTAGTCGGAAAACCGGAACACCTTCTCCTCAATCTCCAGCTTGTGCCGACCGCGCGGAACTTCCTCACGCAAGCGCAGCAATTCCTCCGGACTCACCGGGTAAAACCGGAGCTGGTCGAAAAACCTCAACAGCCATGGTTTTTCAAAATCCTCCGTCTTGCGCCAACGGTTCCACACCGGAATCGTCCGCCCGGTGAACTGATAGCCGCCCGGGCCTTCCATGCCGTAAATGCAGAGATACGCCCCGCCGATGCCGACCGCGTTTTCCGGCGTCCAGGTCCGCGCGGGATTGTATTTCGTGGTCACCATCCGGTGGCGCGGGTCGAGCGGCGTGGCGACCGGCGCGCCCAGATAGACATCGCCGAGACCCATGACCAGATAGGAGGCGGCGAAGAAAATTTCGTAAACCTCGGCGATGGATTCCAACCCGTTGATGCGGCGGATGAAATCCAGGTTGCTCGGGCACCACGGCGCGTCGGGTCGCACGCTTTGCATGTAGCGGCGGATGGCTTCCCGCGTGCTCGGGTCGTCCCAGCTCAGCGGCAGATGGACGATCCGCGTGGGCACTTCGATTTGCTCCAGCGGCGGCAATGAGGCGATTCCAGCCCGGATTCTTTCCCACAGATCACAGCGCCCCACGACGTCGGGATCGAAATGCACCTGCAAGGAACGGATGCCGGGTGTGAGGTCGAGAACCCCGGCGATGGCTTGCTCCTTCATCCACTCGTGGACGACGTGGACCTTGAAGCGCAATTTTAAATCCAGATGGTGCGGGCCGAATTCGATCAGGAAATAGCGGTCGCCGGCGCGCCGGACGACCACGGCGTCTTCGCCCTCACCGAAGGAGTCGATGAAACACGAACCGCGCTCACCTTCCAACGGATCGGAAAGTTCCTTGCGATTTCCCGCGATGAATTCGGTGACTTCGATCTGGCGGTCGCGCGCCCAGGCTTCATCGACCGGGACGAATTGGATGAGGTCGCCGGGCCGCAGTTGGCCGAGTTTCCATAACTCCGCGTCCACTACGACGACCGGGCAGACGAAGCCGCCGAGACTCGGGCCGTCCGGGCCGAGAATGACCGGCATGTCGCCGGTGAAATCCACCGCGCCGATGGCGTAGGCGTTGTCATGGAGATTGGAGGGATGCAGTCCGGCTTCGCCGCCGTCGGTGCGCGCCCATTTGGGTTTGGGGCCGATGAGGCGGACGCCGGTGCGGGCGGAGTTGTAGTGAACTTCCCAGTGAGTGGCGAAAAAGGTGTCGATGTCTTCATCGAGAAAGAAATCCGGGGCACCGTGGGGGCCGTAGAGGACGGCGATTTTCCATTGATGGCTTAAGGGGATGGGACGTCTCGTTCCTTCTTGCGGGGACGAGACGTCCCCGCCCCCGATCCCAAGCACATCCCCCGGTAGCAGCGCCCGACCGAACGGCCCGCCGAATTTCCCTAACGTGAACGTCGAACAGCTCCCCAAATACTCCGGCGATTCGATTCCGCCCGCCACAGCGAAATAGGCGCGCGCGCCGGTGGTTTCAAAACGGCCGATTCTTAAAACGTCGCCCGCGGCCATCGCGATGCTTTCATTCATCGCCACGGGTTCGCCATTTTTCAGCATCAAGGCCGAGGCACCCACCACGGCGATGGTCGTCGCTGAATTGAAGCGCAGGGTCGGCCCGGTCATCGTGATTTCCAGCCCGGCGGTGCCTTCCGCGTTGCCGACCAAGCGGTTCGCCAGCCGAAGTGACAGGGAATCGAACGGCCCGCATGGCGGCACGCCGACTTCCCAGTAGCCGATGCGCCCCGGCCAGTCCTGGACGGTCGTCATCGTTCCCGCCGAGGTGACGTCGATGGTGTGGGGTTGGTAGGAAAAATCCGCCATGTCGCGCATCGCCACGCCGCCGTTGAGATACGGTGTCCAGCGGACGATGCCGCGGAGGTAGCGGAGATTGGTTTCGATGCCGGAAATTTTCGTTTCGTCGAGCGCCTGCTCTAACTTGGCGACCGCTGCCTCGCGATCGGCGGCGTGGACCATGACCTTGGCGAGCAGCGGATCGTAAAACGGGCTGACCTCGGTGCCCGCGACGATCCAGCCGTCGCAACGCGTCCACTCGGGAAAAATCGCTTCGGTGAGCAGTCCGCAACTCGGGCGGAAATTGTGATTCGGGTCCTCGGCATAGACGCGGGCCTGGATCGCGCAGCCTTGGGGAGCCGGGGAAATCTCCGGCATCTGCCAGGTGTCATCGAGCGCGAGGCGGACCATCCACTCGACCAGATCGATGCCGGTGACGAGTTCGGTGACGCCGTGCTCGACCTGCAGCCGGGTGTTCACTTCAAGGAAAAAGAAGTCATCGCGGTCGGCGTCGTAGATGAATTCCACGGTGCCGGCGGAGCGGTAGTTCACGCTTTCGCCGAGCTTGACGGCGGCGGCGTGCAGGGCGGACCGGGTTTCGGCGGATAGACCCGGGGCCGGGGTTTCTTCGAAGACTTTTTGGTTGCGGCGCTGCACCGAGCAATCGCGCTCGCCGAGGGCTAACACCCTGCCCTTGCCGTCGCCGAAAATCTGGACCTCCACATGGCGGCCGCGCTGGATGAAGCGCTCGAGGAAGACGCTGCCGGAGCCGAAGCTGCGTTCGCTCAAGCGCACGACGCTGCGGAATTCCCGGCGCAGTTCGGCTTCGTTGCGGCAGGCTTTCATGCCGATCCCACCTCCGCCGGCGGTGCTCTTGAGCATGACGGGGTAGCTGAGTTCCTGCGCCGTGACGACGGCAGCGGCCGCGTCTTCCAGTAGGCCGGTGCCTGGCACCAGCGGCACGCCCGCATCTCCGGCGAGGCGGCGGGCTTCATGTTTCAGACCGAAGGCGATGATTTGCTCCGGTGTCGGGCCGAGCCATTTGACTCCCGCGTCCTCGCACATTTTTGCAAAAGCGGTGTTCTCGCTGAGCAGTCCGTAGCCGGGGAAAACGGCGCTGGCACCGGAAGTTCTGGCGATTTCCAGAAGCTGTTCCTTGAGCAGATAGCTCTCGGAAACCGGCCCGGGACCGAGGCGGTGGGACTCATCGGCGAGGTCGACATGGGGCGAGCCCGAATCGGGATCGGAGTAAACCGCGACGCTCCGCAGCCCGAGTTGCTTGAAGGTGCGGATGGCGCGCGCAGCGATTTCGCCGCGGTTGGCGATGAGGATGGTGCCATTCATGTTAGTTCCAGATCAGGACTTCGACCGGGGTGGGATTCCAGCCGTTGCAGGGGTTGTTGAGCTGCGGGCAGTTTGAAATGAGGCAGACCACATCCATTTCCGCGCGCATCTCGACATATTTTCCCGGAGCGGAAATGCCGTCGGCGAAGTGGAGTTGGCCGTCGGGGGTGACGGGGACGTTCATG
>JANMSI010000158.1:0-26476 GCA_031389115.1 Akkermansiaceae bacterium | reverse complement strand
GCCGGTGCGGGTGAGCTCGACGGCCTGGGCCTTGAACTCGGCAGTGTAACGTTGGCGTGGCTTGAGATTCATCTGGGCGGATTGTGGAGATAGGTGGTCCAGAAATCTAGCTCACCTCAGACGGACTCCGCAGGATTTCTGAAGCGCATCGAGGCGTTTCTCGACATCGCGGAAAAGCACAAGATCCGGCCGATGCTGGTGTTCTTCGATAGCTGTTGGAATCCCAACCCGAAGCCGGGGAAGCAGCCCGAGCCGCGGCCGCATGTGCATAACTCGGGCTGGGTGCAGAGTCCCGGTTGGGAAATTCTTCAGGACCCCGCGAAACATGACAGCTTGAGACCGTACGTCGTCGGAGTCATCAGCCATTTCAAGGACGATGCGCGGATCCTTGCATGGGACCTCTACAACGAGCCTAACAACGAGAACGGCGGTCGCTTCAAGGAGGATCCAAAAGAGAAATTTCCGAAGGCCCTGATGCTGCTCCGCAAGACCTTCGAATGGGCGCGCGAGGCGAATCCCTCGCAGCCCCTGTCAACCGGCATCTGGACCGGCGACTTCGCGAATCCCGACGATTTCGCGCGGTTCCAGTTGGAAAGTTCGGACATCATCAACTTCCACACCTACACGCCGCTGGACGCGACGAAGAAGCGCGTCGAGGCCTTGAAAAAATACAATCGCCCGATCGTCTGCAGCGAATACATGGCCCGGCCGGAAGGCAGCACGTTTCAGTCGGACCTCCCGTATTTCAAGGAGCAAAAGATCATCGCCATGAACTGGGGCTTCGTCGATGGCCGCAGCCAGACGATCTATCCGTGGGACTCGTGGACCAAGGAATACAAGGGCGAGCCGGACCCATGGTTCCACGATATTTTCCGCCGCGACGGCACGCCTTACAAAGCGGATGAAGTGGAACTGATCCGCACGCTCACGGGGAAGAAGTGAGTTAGGCGTCCAGCGGCGAGAGCAGGTGGGACAGCGTTTCCGCGTTGATCGTGAGCTTGCTGGTTTCTTCCGATAGCAGCGCCTGGACGAGGGCGGCCTTGTGCTTCTGGAGTTCGAGGATGCGGTCCTCGATGGTGCCGCGGCAGACGAGCTTGTGGACGAAAACGGGCTTGGTCTGGCCGATGCGGTGGGCGCGGTCGGTCGCCTGGTTTTCGGCGGCCGGGTTCCACCATGGGTCGTAGTGGATGACGGTGTCGGCGGCGGTTAGGTTGAGGCCGGTGCCGCCGGCTTTCAGGGAAATGAGGAAGATCGGGATCTCGCCGGTTTGGAATTTTTTCACCAGGGCACCGCGGTCCTTGGTCTGGCCGGTTAGTTTCAGATAGGGAATTTCTTCCTCGATCAGATGGGCCTCGATGAGGGCAAGCATCGAGGTGAAGGTGGAGAACAACAGGATCCGCCGGCCTTCCTCCAGCAGCGTGGGCAGGAGTTCGGCGGTGAGGTAGTCGAGCTTGGCGGACTCGGCGACTTTTTGCGCGGCGGGCGATTTGAGAAGCTGCGGGTGGCAGCAGATCTGGCGCAGCTTGAGCAGCGCATCGAGCACGATGATGTGGGACTGGGCGAGGCCCTTGGCGGCGATGGCGTCGCGGACGCGCTTGTCCATCGCGGCGCGGACGGATTCGTAGAGGTCGGTCTGTTTTTTCGTGAGGTCGATGCCGTGAATCAGCTCGGTCTTGGCGGGAAGCTCGCTGGCTACCTGGTCCTTGGTGCGGCGGAGAATGAGCGGGGAAACGCGGCGGTTGAGGGCGAGTTGGGCGTCTTGGGAACGGTCGCGCTCGATCGGCCGGCGGAGGTGGGAGTTGAAGGTTTTTTCGTCCCACAGAAAGCCGGGCATGAGGAAACGCATGAGGCTCCACAGCTCGCCGAGGTGGTTCTCCATGGGCGTGCCCGACAGGCAAATGCGCTGCGCGGCCTTGAGCTGGCAGGCGTTCTGAGCGGTGATGGCTTTGGAGTTCTTGATGTACTGGGCTTCGTCGAGGACTACGACGTGCCACCGCTGGCGCTGGAGTTCGTTGAAATCGCGGGTGAGCAGCGGGTAGGAGGTGAGAACGATGTCGGCCTCGGAAATCCGGCTGAAGTCGGTCGCGCGGTCCTTACCCTGGAGGGTGACGACCTTGAGGTGCGGGGTGAATTTTGCGGTTTCGTCCGCCCAGTTCGGGACGACCGAGGTGGGGGCGATGACGAGCGACGGCAGGCCGGGGGTTTTCGCCCGCTCGGCGGCGAGGTGGGCGAGCGTCTGGACGGTTTTGCCGAGGCCCATATCGTCGGCGAGGATGCCATGCAGGCCATGCGCTGCAAGAAACTGGAGCCAGCGGTAGCCCTCCTGCTGATAATGGCGGAGTTCCGCGCGGACGGTGGCGGGGATTTCCGCCGGGGGCAGGGAGGTGATGTTTTTCAGGCTGTGGCCGAGCTTCGCCAGGGCGCGGGTGGTCTCGGAAGAATCGATGGCGAGCGTGTCCGCCACGCCGGCGGCGGCGAGGCGATCCATGCGGAGCGGTCCGCCGCCGGGGGTGGCGATGAAGAGGTGGCGGACTTGATCGACGATTTCGATCAAGCGGCGGGCGGGGAAGCGGATGAAGCCGTCATCGGGATTTTCACAGGAGAGGGTGAAAAATTCCGGCAGGTCCGGGGCGTCCGCCGACGGGAGATCCGTGCGAATGGCGTCGGCGATGATGGGGATGAGGCTGACCTGTTTGCCGTTCAGCTCGAAGGAAATGTCGAAGCGGAACCAGTCGATGCCGTGGTCGGGATCGGCCTCGATGGCGGGGAAAAACGCGCCCGCGTCGTGGATGATAAGTCCCGCCCCGGGGTCGATCTCGATGGTCCAGCCGTCAGCGCGGAGGTTTTCCACTTCCCTGCTCTCCAAGCGCTCCAGCCATGCAAGCTGCGGGTCGGGAAGCGGGTCATCGGGGACGAACGAGTAGAGCGCGGCGGTATCGAGATGCCTGACCGCGAATAAACCCGATAGAGAGATGAAGCCGGATTTGCAGAGGCGCTGCCACGCGACCTGCTCGCCCTTGAAGTCGCGGGGCCAGACGATGCGCCTGCCCGCGCGGAGCTCGGAATGAAGGTGCGGATGACCCTGAGAGAGCGGTGCCAGCAGTGAGCTGTCCGAGTAGCGGAATGAAAGCTGGCCGACGGTGAGGGTTTGCAGATCCCACTTGCTGCCGAGGGTGCGCTTGTAAACGCGGAGATGGGGCAGCGGCGCGGAGGCCGGGCGGTTTTCCGACTCGATCTTCGCCGGGGTTGGCAGAGTGGCGGAGGAAATGGCGGCGAACCGCTCCGCGATGGCGGGCACGTCGCGGGAGGAGATGGCGGGACCGGTTTGCCACGCGGCCAGGACCGCTGCGGGAAGGTCGCTCACGAGCAGTCCGATGCTGCCGGAGACGGGATCCAGATAGCGGGGCGGCTGGGTGGGAATGAGGATGAAGTCCGGGTTCTCGCATTCCAGCACGGGTCGCGCGCTGCCGCTTGGCAGGACTTTCCACGTGGCATGGACGGGCTGGGCCGGTCCCTCGGTGACCAGGCGGTAGGCTTTCGCGAGCTTTTTCAGCGAGGGTTCGTCGCCGTGGAAGACGTGGCCGGTGGCCAGGGCGCCCGCGAGGATTTCATCCCAACCCGGGCCGTCGAAGGGCATGTCGTCCCACGGGTTGAGCCTGCGTTGGCGCTGATGGTAAATCGCCACGACGACGAGATCCTGGTGGGTCATGTATTTGGGCGGCCTCGATGGATCGGCACTGGCCCGCGAATCGGAGATCCGGACCCCGCCGTCCTTGAGCCGGGTGCCGACGCGCAGAACGAAGTTCAGGCCCCCGCTTTCGCGATGCATCGGCTGCTCGATGCAAAAGGCGAGGAAGCGGTTTTCCGGCTTCGCGGTGGGAGTCGCGGTGATGGCGGTGGTCCGCGCCGCGGTCTCGATGGAGTGCAGCCATTCCCGCAGCCTGGGATTCATCTCCGGTGTGGAACTGGCGGGAGTTTTCGCCACTTCGGACGAAATGAACGTCAGCAGTGCGGCGGCGTGCTTGCAATGATCGCCGACCGGGCAGGAACAGTCGGGATCGATCGCCCACTGGCCATTGAACAGGTCGAAGCGCACTTCCGTCCGGTAGGGTTTTGGCGCGGTGCCAAGGATCAGGGCGGAAACGACGACCGAACTGGCCTCGAAGCTGCCGCGGATATCCAACTGCCTGATCAGCCTCTCGGAGGCATACATCCGGCTCCGCGCCAGACTGCTGTGGTCGAAGCCGCCAACCCATTTCCCGGAGACCAGCCACTGCCGGAAGCCCGGTCGCTCGGTGAGATTCGAAAAATCGTATGACATGGGGAAATCGGCGGCCTGACGGGCGACGATTGCGTCTGAGTTGCAGGATCGTCAATGTTTCACTGCCGCCCACGAAAAAGGCGGCGAGAACCACCCCGCCGCCCATTCCAGATCCGAGTGGGCCGCCGTCGTTCCGAGCCGCGAAAATCGCAATGACGCGGAACGGTGGCCGCCCAAAATCGGATCCCATCAACCACGCTGGTAGAACGCCGGCAGATGCCAGGATTGTTTCAAATCAGCGGATTTTTCCGCGCGTCCTTGCCGACCGGCGTGGGCCGCCGCCACCCCAAGCCAGAGCTGACGTGGGGCGGGGGCGACCCGGATGCGAACCAACGCTGCGGACCTCACTCGAATCGCGACCGGCCAAGAAGGACTTCCCGGTGACACTATTTTCACCCGCCCTTGCGGTGGCCGCGATGTCGTGGTAACCGGGGGGCGGATGGGCATCACCGATCGAGATTATCACCGAACCGACTCCCGGCAGGGCGGGGGACCATTTTCGCAACTCACGCCGGTGGTCAAGGCGCTGCTGATCCTGAATCTGGGCATCTATTTCGTGGATCTGCTGCTGACGAATCACCCGATGCGCCATTTCGGGGCGTTTACGATCCAGTCCGCGTTGGGGGAACGACGACTCTGGGAATTCATTACGTTCCAGTTTCTTCACGGCAGCGTGGGTCATGTGCTGTTCAATTGCCTGGGAATCTTCTTTTTCGGCCCGTGGATGGAGCGCTGGTGGGGGTCGGGGAAATTCGTGATCTTTTATCTCCTGTGTGGCGTCGCTGGGGCCTTTTTCTTCACTTTGCTGGTCTATTCGGGAATTCTGCCGCGCGATGGACTGGGTTCGTATCTGGTCGGAGCTTCCGCCGGCATTTACGGAATTTTCATCGGCGTGGCGGTGGTCGCGCCTCAGTTGCGGGTGGCCCTGCTGTTTCCGCCCATCGAGCTGTCCATGCGCCAGTTGGCGATGGCGCTGATGGCGATTTCCGTAGGCTCGATCGCGCTCAGATGGGGCGGCAATGAGGGCGGAGAAGCAGGCCATCTGGGCGGGGCGATCCTCGGCTTCATCCTCATGCGGTTCCCGAAATTGTTAGGAAAGGACTTGGCGGATCCGGTTAGGCCCGGTCTCCGGGGCCCGGTCGCCAAGCTGAGACCACGGACGAAGCTCGAGCTCGATCAAAGCTCTGCGGTGGACGTGATTTTGGATAAAATTTCCCGCGAGGGATTCCAGAGCCTCACTCAAGAGGAACGGGACTTCCTGCAGAAAGCCTCCAAGTCCAAAACCACCCGATGATGACTGATGCGGAAATGATCGACTGCCCGGAAGCCGGGCAGCAACTCGACCGATTGCGAGCCATCATGCATCGCTTGCGGGCGGCAGGCGGATGCCCGTGGGATGCGGAGCAAACCCATGAGTCGCTGGTACCTAATCTCATCGAGGAAGCTTACGAAACGGTGGATGCGATCCAGCGCGGCGATTTCGAGCATCTGAAGGAAGAGCTGGGAGACCTGTTATTGCAGGTCGTGTTCCACAGCGAGATCGGCGAGGAGGCCAGGCGCTTCACGCTGGATGACGTGGCACGCGGTATCAGCGAGAAGCTGGTGCGCCGCCATCCGCATGTGTTTGGCGAGAGCAACGCGGCCACCACCGACGCGGTCCTCAGGCAGTGGGATGAAATCAAGCGCGCCGAGAAGGGTGACGAGTGTGAACTCTACCTGCATGGAGTCGGTAAAGGCCTTCCCGGCTTGCTCCGGGCCTCGAAGTTGCAAAGGAAAGCGGCCAAGGTCGGCTTCGATTGGCCGGTCGAAACCGGGGTGCTTGCGAAAATCCGCGAGGAGATGCAGGAATTGCAGGCCGCCGTGGACGCGCAGGATCTGGCGGGAGTTTCGGAGGAGCTGGGCGATCTGCTTTTCTCAGTGGTGAATCTCGCTCGTTTCCGCGACGTCGATCCCGAGGTGTTGATGTCAGCAGCGAATACCAAGTTCGAAAACCGCTTCGGGCAAATGGAAAGGATTCTCCACTCGAGGGATCTGACGCTTGAAGCGGCCAGCGCCTCGCAAATGGAAGAGGCGTGGGAGCAAGCCAAGCGCGGTGAGCTTCGCTAATCTCCCGCGATTACTGCCCGGTGATCTTGACCACCTTGGACGGACCGGGCGGGAACCATTTGCCACCGAGTTTCGTTCGCAGCCTGAGCTGCCACTCGTCCCCGGCGGCGAGTTTGGCCCCGGCGGTGGATGATTTGAAGATGAATTGAGTCCCTGTTGCGGGCACTCCGGTCGTGTTTTTTTGCTCCAGCCAGTCGCAGCCGCTGGTTACGATTTCGTCGATATAAATGCCCGTGGGAGCATTCGGTGCGGCCTCGTGGGTGTAAATCGCGCCGCCCTTGGTGAAGTAGCGAAAACGAAGGCGAATCGGAACGGTGGACCTAGGCAGAGCAAGACTTACGGACGACACGGTGGAATCGAATTGGGTATCGTTGACGCCTTTAATGGGATTGCCCACCGCCCGCCAAGTGACGCCGCCATCGCCGGATCTCTCGACAACGAGCGTGGTGCCACGGGTCATGTAGCCGCGGCGGAATTGGAACTGTAGCTTGGCATTGGCGTTGGCGATGATTTCACGACCGAGTTCAAACGATTGGTCGGGCACGCCCCGTCTCACGAGGTCGTAGGACGTTGGAAAGGTGAGGCGGAACGAACGGCTACCCGCCACCGCAGACCACAACGACGAGGTCTTCACCACCAGCGGATAGTTGCCGGTTGTTCCGCCGATAATCGCGGACTGGTTTGGATTTTCCGCATCTTCTTTCCACCGGGCGGAACTTTTCCGGGAAGCCACAATTTGCAGCCCTTCCGCGCCTTCGCATCCGGCGAACGAATAGACGCTGTTCCCGTTGGCTGCCATGGCGGGAGTCCCGGCGATTTTCTGGTCGCACGTAAGCAGGTCCGGGTTGATCAACGTCACAGAGTACGTAAATGAGTCCGGTATGCCTTCGCCGCCAATGCCGGAAACCTTGACCTCGTAGGTGGTATCGCGGCTCACCGACCTGACGTTCACCTTGGGATCCACATGCCAAATAATGGCGGGGTCACCGTACTGGTCGCTTCTCTGAATGCTGGAAATCGGGACGTAGTTCCCTTTGGAGTCGGTCATTTTCACCGTCGCGAACGCAAAATCCGCTCCCTCGTGGCTCAGCGACCAAAATGGGGAATTGATCGTCACCGGGAAATATCCGGCAGGTGGATAGGCCACGAAACCCGGCAGCTCTTGCAGCATCTCGCTGGGTTTTTGCACCACATAGAACACATTCGTGGGCGGCTTTTCGGCGGAGCTGCCAGGCTGATCGCCGGTGGCGAACTTAGTCGCGTTGGGTAATAGATTCCACCGACGGTGACCCACGGATGAGTTCCATACCGACGTCAAGGTGCTGCTGGAAAGCTGCTCGACCATGTATTCGGTGATGGCGCCCGGACCGTAGAGACCGAACGCGAAGTTTCCCTTCGAGTTCGCGTTCCACGCCGCCGGCGACCATCCAGTCAGATGACTGGGCGGGAAGTGGGTGAGTGCCGGAGCCGACCCGGTGCGAGGATCGTAATTTCGCACCAGCATCAAGGCGGCATCTTGAGAAGCCGTGGAGCGAAGCGTGGATTCGGCGGGTTTGAAAGCATCCGCGAGATCGATGATCACCGTAGAATTGGCACTGACCGAGACGTTTGAATGGACGCCGCACATGGCACGGAAATAGTTCAGCCGTCGCTCGACGTCATCGACGAACGCCGCTGAAATGGTGCCGTTTTTCCCCGAGTAGTTGCCGTCCCAATCGATCCGTTTTTCATAGCCCTCGGAGGCTTGGTAAACGGCCTGCCAGAATGCGACCACATCGTTTCGGTCGTGATTATTGACGGAAAATCCGCTGGAGGCCATCCGTCCCGAGCCGTGGGGATAAGTGCCCGGTTCCCAAGCTCCACCAAGACACGGCAAGCCGATAACCGCGCAAGCTGCCAGCCTTGCTAAAATGCTCTGATTGATCTTCACAACGTCGGGACAATTAACGTCTCTAAGATACAAGGCCAATCTAATTTTTTTATTATTGAACGAATTCAACGCCGCGTTTATTAAAAAATTTCAGCCCATTTCAAACTCGTAGCGCAAAGCGGAAAGCGCGTAGAGTGTGGCAGTTTCCACTCGTAACACGATGGACCCCAAAGAGATTGGGATGAATCCAGCTTGAATCGCGGCAGCCGTCTCCGTCGGGGAGAAATCACCCTCGGGACCGATCAAAAGGGTCGCGTGAGTGGTCCCCGGATGCCTCTTTAGGACTTCGCGCAGTGGACTCGACCTGGGGACGAGCGACGCGATTAGTTTTAGCCCACCAGCGTCGGCCTGGCCGTCGATCCACCGCTCGAAAGCAACGGGTTCCGCGATTTCCGGGAGTGTGTCCTGGCCGCATTGCTTGCAGGCTTCGAGGGCGGTGCGACGCCATTTTTCGGATCTGCCGTCGCCGGGCTGGACCACCGTGAAGCGGGTGACGAGAGGCTGGATGGCCGCAATCCCAAGCTCCACGGACTTCTGGACGATCAGATCCATGTTTTTCCCCTTCGGAATCGCCTGGGCCAGGGTGATGGCAGGCCGGGGTGGCGGGGTTCGCAGAATTTCTCCCAGTTCCAGCGAGATTCGGTCGCGTGTGACTTCGAGAATCCCGGCCGGAGTCCTGCGGCCCTGCCCATCGAAAACGATGACCCCGTCTCCGCGCTTCAACCTTAAGACTTGTGACAAATGGCGGGCTTCGTCCCCGGTCAGGGCAGGATTTTCCTGCCATGCGGCGGGCGGCAGATAGAAGCGGGCCATGATTTCGCGGCTGCGGTTTCGTCACTCGTTACAAATCAAAGAATCGTTTTGCCTTTTTGAAAAATCCTTCCTGCATGGGGGAATTGTGCTCGCCGATGGATTCGGAAAACGCCCGGAGTTTTTCCTGCTGGTCCCCGTTGAGCTTGGTGGGGACTTCGACTTGGACCGTCACATTGAGATCGCCGCGGCGCCCGGTTGACAGGGTCGGCATGCCTTTTTCCCGAAGCCGGAAGACGGTGCCGCCCTGGGTGCCGACCGGGATCTTGATGGAGGACTGGCCGTCCAGCGACGGAACCTGCAATTCCCCGCCGAGCGCCGCGACCGAGAACGGCAGCGGGACCGAGCAGAACAAATCCGCGTCGTCGCGCTGGAAAACATCGTGATCGCGGACGTGAAGGAACACGTAGAGGTCGCCCGCCGCGCCGCCGCGGACGCCGGAATCGCCATTTCCGGTGGACCGCAGGCGCGTGCCGGTGTCCACGCCGGCCGGGATGCGGAGCTTGATGCGGCTGTCCCGCTGGACCCGGCCATCGCCTTTGCAGGTGGTGCAGGGGTCGGTAATCGTCTCGCCGGCACCGCGGCATTCCGGGCACGTCGTTTGCTGGATGAAAATTCCGGCCTGTCTGGCGACCACGCCTCGCCCGCCGCAGCTCGTGCAGGCTTTGATCCCGCCGGAGCCTTTGGTGCCCTTGGAGCCGCAAGGTTCGCATGGCACGTAGCGCTCGATTTCCAGTTCCTTCTCGACGCCGCGGGCGGCCTCTTCGAGCGAGATTTCAAGATCGTAGCGCAGATCGCTGCCGCGCTGCTTGCCGGAACCTTTGCGCGAACCGCCGCCGCCGAAAAATTCCTCGAAGCCGCCGCCGAACGCGCCGCCGAACACTTGCGAAAACAAGTCCATCGGGTCGTGAAATCCGCCACCGGCCGGTCGTCCGCCGCCGCCGTTAAAGGCCGCGTGGCCGTAGCGGTCGTAAGCGGCGCGCTTGTCCGCATCGCTGAGCGCCTCGTAGGCTTCGCCGAGTTCCTTGAATTTATCCTCGGCCGTGTGGTCCCCCGGGTTTTTGTCCGGGTGGAACTTCACCGCCAGCTTGCGGTAGGATTTCTTGATCGTGTCCCCGCTGGCGTCCCGCGCCACCTCCAGAATTTCGTAATAATCTCGTTTGTCGGCCATGAACTTAAATCGCGCCTCCTTCTGCCGAAGTGGGAACCTTGGAAACCACCACGCTGGCCGGCCGCAGCAAACGGTCCCGCAGACGGAAACCGCGGCGGGTCACCTTGAGAATGCGGCCCTCATCGCCCGCCGCGCATTCTTCCTGGGCGACCGCATCGTGCAGATTCGGATCGAACATGCCGCCGGTCGGGATTTCCTCCACGCCTTGCGAAGTTAGGAACTCATTGAGCTGCCGGCGGACCATGTCCATGCCGATGTAGATCATCGACTTGGTGTCCTGCGAGGCCGCGTGCATGCCCATTTCAAAATTGTCGATGACCGGAATCAACTCCTCCAGCAGGCGCTGATTGGCATAACGGATTGCCTCCTCGCGCTCCCGGGTCGTCCGCTTGCGCAGATTGTCCATCTCGGCGGCGGTCCGCAGGGAAATTTCCTTCCATTTCGAAACGTCGGCTTCGAGTTCTTCCCAAGGGTCAAGCGCCTCACCGGCGACGGGAGATGCGGTCTCCACTTCGGCGTCTTCCACCGGGATTTCCATGGCTTGGTTCGGATCGTTGTCGGGTTGCATGGCGGATACGTGTAGTCACGAAAGCGAAAGCGTCAACACCTTGAAGCCTCCCGCGATCGCCGGTGTTATGAAATCCGCTTGCCATCATGAGTTTGCGACTTTAACCACTCCCCCCTCACCGCTCCCGGGCGTGGATTCCGCCCTACGATTTATGAAGTTGGCCAAGTTGCTCAGTGCGGACCACATCATCCTTGATTTGAAGGCCGTCGAGCACTGGGCATCCATCGTGGAGCTGGTGGACCACTTGGTGACCTCCTCCCAGCTCCCGCCCGCGCAACGCGACGAAATGTTAGAGGCCTTCAGGGTCCGCGAGGAGCAGGTCAGCACTGGCGTGGGCTCGGGCGTGGCGATCCCTCATGCGTTTTCCGATCATCTGGAGCAGGTAATCGCCGTCTTCGGGCGCTCGAAGTTGGGCATCGACTTCGAGGCGCTGGACAACGCTCCCGTGCATTTCATCGTCCTCTTCATCGTCCCGCGGAAGGACTATCACATGCACCTCCAGACGCTCGCGGCGATCGCGAAAATGTTCACGAACTGCCAGGTCCTCCGCCAGCTTGCCGCCGCGCAGAACCATCAGGAAATTCTCGAGATCTTCGATTCCAAACCCTCCCGGGTGGGCATCTGATTCGCATTCACCACCGCCGCTCATGACACTTCTCCAAGAACTCGAATCCCGCCTCGCCACCGCTCTAACAGCCGCTCTCGGCGGGCCGGCGCACGCTCCCGTGGCCGCTGCGGCCGATCTCCGCTTCGGGGACTATCAGTCGAACGCGGCGATGGTTCTTTCCAAAGAACGCAAAACCAATCCCCGCCCGCTGGCGCAGCAGATCGTCGATCACCTCGATCTAACCGGCCTGGCTACCGCCGACATCGCCGGACCCGGATTTATCAACTTTCGAATCCTGCCGGAGACCTACGCGGCACGCGTGGCCGCCCTGATTCGCGACGAACGGCTCGGCGTTCCCGCCACCGGCGCGGGAAAAACCGTGGTCATCGACTTCTCCGCGCCCAACGTCGCCAAGCCCATGCACGTCGGCCACATCCGCGGCACGATCATCGGCGACTCGCTCGCCCGCATCGCGCGCTTTCTCGGCTACAAGGTCATCGCGGACAACCACATCGGCGACTGGGGCACCCAGTTCGGCATGATCATTTACGGCTGGAATCATTTCCTGGACGAGGCCGCTTTAACCGCCAACCCCATCGCGGAACTGGTGCGCGTCTATCGGAAAGTGAACTTGTCCAAGGACGATCCGGGCGTAATGGACGCGTGCAAGTCAGAACTCGTGAAACTCCAGTCCGGCGATCCCGAAAACCTCGCAATCTGGCAGAAGTGCATCGACGTCTCCAAAGCCGGCCTCCAGAAAATCTACGACCGGCTCAATGTCAAATTCGACTACTGGCACGGGGAAAGTTTTTACAACGACCGCCTCGCCAGCACTGTTAGCGAGTTCTTGGAAAAAGGCATCGCCCGCGAGAGCGATGGCGCCATCTGCATTTTTTCCGACGAGACGAAGCCCAAGGAAGACGATCCGTTCATGGTCCACAAGGAGGACGGCTGGACCGATAATCCCGCCATCATACGCAAGGCCGACGGCGGGTTTCTCTATGCCACCACCGATCTCGCCACGATCCAATACCGCATCGACGAATGGCAGGCGGATCACGTCTGGTATGTCGTCGGCGTGCCGCAGCAGCTTCATTTCCGCCAGCTTTTCGACGCCGCCGCCCGCTGGGGCAAGCTGGGAGATTTGCAGCACATCGCGTTTGGCTCCATCCTTGGCGACGACCGCAAGCTGATGAAAACCCGCTCCGGCGAGAACGTCGGGCTGATCGAAGTGCTGGGGGAAGCCGTCGAGCGTGCCGCCAAGGCGATCGCCGACAAGAACCCGGATTTGCAGGGCGACGAGGCCGCCCGGATCGCGGAAATCGTCGGCATTGGCGCAGTGAAATTTTCCGAACTCTCCCAGGGCCGGCTAACGGATTATGTGTTTTCCTGGGACCGGATGCTAGCTCTGCAGGGCGACACCGCTCCCTATCTGCAATATTCCCACGTCCGCATCCGCTCGATCTTCCGCAAGCTTGAGACCCCCTTCGATGCAACGACAGCGGAAATCCATCTCAACGAGCCTGCCGAGGTGCATCTCGCCCGGTTGTTAGTGCGCTTCGGCGAAGTGCTGCCGACCATCCTCGAAGAATTCCGCCCCAATCTGCTGGCCAACTATGTGCTGGAACTGGCCCGCGCCTTTCACTCCTACTTCGAAGCGTGCCCGGTGCTCAAAGCGGAGGAACCGACCCGCTCAAGCCGCCTCGCGCTGTGCGAGCTAACGTCCCGCACCTTGAAGCAAGGTCTCGATCTGCTAGGCATCGAGGTTCCAGAGCGGATGTGAGCGGGGCTTTGAGCATGTAAGCCTGCTTTGAAGTCGAGCCGCGGTCCAAATTGAATCCGGTTTCATGAAGGCTTGCCGGGCCGGGCGTCGGGGAGTAAATGGCCGTCGTCATGGCCAAGAAACCTGTAGTGCTCATCATTCGCGACGGCTGGGGAGTCAATCCCGGCGGCAAGGAAACCGCCGTCAAAGACGGCAACGCGACCCTCCTCGCGAAGACTCCCTTCCACGAGGTGATGTTTAAATCCTACCCGAAAGGCTTCCTCAGCGCCTCCGGACTCGATGTCGGCCTGCCTCCCGGGCAGATGGGAAATTCCGAGGTCGGCCACCTCAATCTCGGCGCCGGCCGCATCGTCTATCAGGACCTAACGCGCATTAACAAAGCCATCGAAGAGGGGACGCTCGCGAAAAATCCCGTCTTCGCCGACTTGCTTGAAAAAGCGAAAGCCAGCCGTCTGCATTTCATCGGCCTCATTTCCGACGGCGGCGTCCACAGCCACCAGGACCAGCTCATCGCGATGGTGAAACTCGCGAAAAGGGCCGGCGTGACCGACATTTTCATCCATGCGATCACCGATGGGCGCGACACCTCGCCGACCGGCGGCCAGGCATATCTCGCAAAGGTCGAGGACGAGGCCGCCAAGTGCGGCGCTCACGTGGCGACCGTGATTGGCCGCTATTTCGCCATGGACCGCGACAAGCGCTGGGACCGGGTGAAGCTGGCGTGGGACGCCATCGTGTTAGGCAAAGGCGAGCCGCGCGATGTGCTCGCGAGCGAAGCCGTCGCCGACTACTATCGCCTCGACAAGACGGACGAGTTCATGCCGCCCATGATCTTCAACGAACCGGACGCCCAGCGCGTCCGCGATGGAGACGTAGTTCTGTTTTTCAATTTCCGCTCCGACCGCGCGCGCGAACTATCGGAAGCATTTCTTTATCCGGAGTTCGATGGCTTCGACCGCGAGGTCACGCCGAAAGTCCACTTCGTCACACTCACTCAATACGACGAGAAATACGACTGCCCGGAAATTTTCTCCGCTCAAACGCTCTACAGGGTGCTCGGTCAAACAGTCTCGGACGCCGGCATGACGCAGATGCGCATCGCGGAAACCGAGAAGTACCCGCACGTGACCTACTTCTTCAATGGCGGCGAGGAAGCCGCGTATCCCGGCGAGGACCGCTACATCATCCCGTCGCCCAAGGACGTGCCGACCTACGATTTTAAACCGGAAATGAGCGCCCAGCAGGTGACCGACACCGTCCTCGCCAAGCTCAAGGACTACGACTTGGTCATCCTCAACTTCGCCAACCCCGACATGGTCGGCCATACCGGCGTCGTGGAGGCCGCGATCAAAGCCTGCGAGGTCATCGATGCCGATGTCAAAGCCATCGTTCAGGAAACGCTGCGCCTCGGCGGCAAGTTGCTCATCACCGCCGATCATGGAAACTGCGAATACATGCGCAATGGCGACGGCTCGCCGAACACCGCTCACACCACCAACCTCGTCCACCTCTTCTACGTCGCCGCCGATGCCGCGGAATACACGGTTAGAGACGGCATCCTCGCGGACGTGGCGCCGACTTTGTTAGAGATGCTTGGGCTGGCTCAACCGGCGGAAATGACCGGAAAAAGCCTATTGGTCAGCAAGGTGAAAAAGGCGGCGAAGCCATCGTCGGGCACGGTAGTTAGAGGTTCCTCGAAGGTCGCGGCCGGTCCTTCCCCCGTCTCACCCGCCCTTCGGAAATCGATCGTGAAGAAAGGCAGCGCCCGCGGATCACGGCGGTGGTCTCGCTGAAATTCCGCGAATTTCAGGATAGAAAAAAGCCCGCCCGCCTGATGAAGACGGACGGGCCAAGAGTGGCAAATCGTTAATTACTTCTTCTCGCCATCAGGGCCTTCGGTGCCGGCTTTTGGCATCTCGACGTCCACGGTGGGGACTTCCACTTCGACCTTTTTGGTGCCGACCTTCACGTCCGCGACGTCCACGTCGTATTTAGGAAGCTTGGCTTCGCCTTCGACTTTGACTTCTGGAACGCTGCCGCTTTCCGTCTTCTTCACGTCGCAAGAAACGGAGAACAGGAGGGCGGCTCCGGTGAACAGACCGGCGAGGATGGTTGTGCGATTTTTCATTGGATATAGATGGTTGTAAACTTCAGGCGGAATGAACACGGACAAGCCATCGGAGACAACCATTTTTCCCGGAAACCGGACGCATCTTATTTTTTGGCGAATTGATGGACGAACAATAGTCGCAGCCCGTTGAGGCAGACGAGGACGGTGCTGCCTTCATGGCCGATGACCCCGAGGGGCAGCGCCAACGAAAAACCCAGCGCCGCGCCGATCAGCACCACAATCACGGCGCTGGCGAAAACGAGATTTTGCGTGAGCACCCGCTTGGCCCGCCGCGCGTGTCCCAGAAGAATCACGATGTTTTCCAGCCGGTCTCCCATGAGGACGATGTCTGCGGTTTCCATGGCGACATCGGTGCCGGCCGCGCCCATGGCCACGCCGAGATCGGAAATCGCCAGGGCCGGGGCGTCGTTCACTCCGTCCCCGATCATCATCACAGTGCCTTTTTTTTTCAGCTCGCGGATGACGTTGAGTTTGTCCTCGGGCAGCAATTCGGCGTGGACCTCATCGACTTTGGCCTCCTGAGCGATGGCTTCCGCGACCAGGCGCTGGTCGCCTGTTAGCATCACGACTTTTTTCACGCCGAGGCGGTGGAGGTCGTCCGCCAATCGCCGCGCGGCGGGGCGGATGGTGTCGGCCATGACTAGCAAGGCGATGGCAGTTACGGCATCCCCTTCGCGCACGCCCAGCCAAACGCAGGTTTTTCCCTTGGCTTGCAACGGTAGTGAAGTCGCCGCGAGCGAAGTGACGCCGGTCGCGTTGAGTTCCCGGAAAAGCCGCTCGCTGCCGACCAGATAACGCGTGGTCTCGATGGTCGCTTCCGCCCCCTTGCCCGCGGTGGATTGGAAATCGCAGGCGTCCGGCAGGGCGATGCCGAGATCCGCGGCGCACTTGACGATGGCGTGCGCGAGGGGATGCTCGGATTTCGCTTCGAGCGCGGCGGCGGCGCGGAGCAGGGAAATCAACGGCGAGGGCAGGGGACTTACGATTTCATGAATTCCGTCTCCGGTGACGATTTCGGTTAGTGATGGCCGGCCGACCGTTAGAGTTCCGGTCTTGTCGATGGCGACGATGTCGATCTTGGCGGTGGTTTCCAAATGCGAGCCACCTTTGATGAGAATCCCGCGACGGGCCGCGCCGCCGATGGCTGATAGAACCGTGGCCGGGGTGCTGATGACCAGGGCGCACGGCGAGGCGACGACCATGATGGTCATGGCCCGATAGAAAGCCTGGGCAAACGTTTCTCCGGCTAGAAAGAATGGCACGAAAAAAACCGCTGCCGTCAGGGCGATCACGCCGATGGCATAATATTGCTCGGCCTTTTCAAGAAAGCGCTGGGTGTGGGACTTCTCGGCCTGGGCTTCGGCCACGAGCTTGACCATCCGCGCGAGGGCGGAGTCTTCGGAACGCTTGGTGACCTTGAGTTCGATCCCGCCGCTTTGGTTGAGGGTGCCGGCGAAGAGCAGGCTTCCTGTGGCCTTGGAAACGGGCATCGACTCTCCTGTTAGCGAGGACTCGTCCACAAGGGTGCTGCCTTCGGAAATCAAGCCATCCACCGGGATTTGCTCGCCGGGCCGGACGATCACGGTCTCGCCGATTTCGAGATCCTCGACCGCCACTTTGACGGTTTGGCCATGCCGTTTCACCATCGCTTCGCTGGGCCGCAAGGTGAGCAGCGACTCGATGGCCCGCTGGGTCCGCTCCATGGCCAGGCGTTGCAGCACGTTAGAGAAACTGAATAGAAATAGCAGCAGCGCACCCTCGAACGGCGCTCCGATCACGGCGGCGCCGAGCGCGGCGAGGACCATCAGGACGTCGATATCGAGCACGCCCTCCCGGATGGACGCGACGGCGGAGCGCACGCCCTGCTGCCCGGCGAAGATATACGCGCCGAGAAATAACAGGTGAGTGGCAGGGCCTGTGCCTGCGGTTTTTCCGACGACGACGGCACCGATTAGAAACGCCAAGCCCAGCCCGCAGGAGATCTCCTCGTTAAGATCTCCCGAGCGGATTTTTTGCGCGAGCGGGCGGCGATCCGGGCCGCGGGCCGCCAGCGGTTTGATATCGGCTCCGGTCTTTTTCAGGTCGCGGATCATCCGCTCGTCACCGGCGATATCCGAATCGAACGTGACTGACAGGACTCTCCCGAGGTAGGTGGCTGTCGCCCGGCGGACACCGGGGATTTTCGCCACTTTATTCTCAAGCTTGAGAGCGCAGGCCTCGCAAGCGTTGCCTTCTAACCGGAACGTTCGTTTGCGGATCGACGATTCGACTTTTAAAATGTGGTCCTTGAGCAGGGAGCGAACTTCACCATCACTCAGCACCGCCGGATTGAATTCCACATCGACCACGGAATGGACCGGATCGGTGGAAACCCGGATCACCCCGCTGTGCGCGGCGAGCCCTAAATCAGCTGCCTCCACGGGTTGGGGATCGGCTTTAGGATTCATCGCTCGGAGCGCAGCTTCGCTCGCACCGTGGTGGCGACGTCGTGGAAGGCGGCGGAGACCTTGTTCTGAGCGGCGGGGACGAGTGCGATCGGCGCGCCGGAATCGCCCCGCTCGCGCGTCTCGATGTCGATCGGGATTTGGCCTAGCAGAGGCACGTTCATGTCCTCCGCTTCACGCACGCCGCCCTCCCTGCCGAAAATGTGATAGATTTTTCCGTCGTCGCCTTCGAACCACGCCATGTTCTCGATCAGGCCGAGGATGGGCACGTTGACCTTCGCGAACATCGCCACCGCCTTGCGCGCATCGATCAGGGCGACCTCCTGCGGCGTGGTGACGATGACGACGCCATCGACGCTTACGGTTTGGACGATGGTGAGCTGGATATCGCCAGTGCCGGGCGGCAGGTCTAACACGAGATAGTCTAGCTCCCCCCACGCGACCTGGCGGAGAAATTGCTGGGTGTAGCGGGTCGCCATCGGCCCGCGGACGATCACCGGCGAGCGGTCTTCCAGCAGAAATCCCATGGACATGAGTTTCAAGCCGTGCGCTTCGAGCGGGATAATTTCATCGTGCTCGTTGGCCATCGGCCGCTCGTTCACGCCAAACATCTGGGCGACGGACGGACCGTAGAGGTCACAATCGCAGAGGCCGACCGCGGCTCCCGTGGCGGCGAGCGCCACCGCCAGATTCGCGGCGACCGTGGACTTTCCGACGCCGCCTTTTCCCGAAGCGACCGCGATGATGCGTTTCACGCCGGGAATCGAGGATTTGCCAACCGTCGCACCCAGCCCGCCTGCGGCGGCCGGAGCGTCCTTGACGTCGATTTCCACTTTCACCGTGCCGATATCGGGCAGGGGATCAAGAATCGCGTGGCAATCCTGGAAAATTTGCTCGGGCACCTTGGGATCGCGGGTGGCGATTTCCAAGTGGACCGTGACCAGGCCGGGCTCGCATTTCACGTCCTTGACGAGCCCGAAGGAAATAATGTCCCGGGAAAAACCGGGGTAACGGACTTGGCGCAGCGCTTCGCGGATGAATTCAGGAGTCATGGACGGCGCGATTCTCATCCAATCGGGCCGGGGCGCAACGCGTTTGTAACGCCCGGTCGAATTAGCCGTGGCCGGTGTTGACTCGCCGATTGATCCGCCGGAATACTTTTGCGTTCGAACGCCTCACAGAATCATGGAAAACATCATCATCATCGGCACCGGCTGCGCGGGATACACCGCCGCCATCTACACCGCCCGCGCGAACCTAACACCACTGCTGCTTTCCGGCACGCAGCCCGGCGGCCAACTCACCACCACCACCGAGGTGGAAAATTGGCCGGGCAGTCCGGAGGGCATCATGGGGCCGGAATTGATGATGAAAATGCAGGCTCAGGCGGAGAAATTCGGCGCCCGCATCGCCTGGGCCAGCGTCGAGTCCGTGGAGCAGCGCGAGGATGGCAGCTTTTTGTTGAAAGCAGGCTCGGAGTCCTTCGAGGCGAAAACCGTCATCATCGCCACCGGTGCCGCCCCGCGCCATTTGGGGATTCCGGGCGAGCAAAAATTGATTGGCCGCGGGTTGACCTCGTGCGCGACCTGTGACGGCGCATTCTATCGGGATGTCCCGGTGTGCGTGATCGGCGGCGGCGACAGCGCTTGCGAAGAGGCGACGTTCCTCACGCGGTTCGCCAGCAAGGTCTATCTGATCCATCGGCGCGATGAGCTGCGCGCTTCAAAAATCATGGCCGACCGGGCTTTGGCAAATCCCAAGATCGAACCCATCTGGAACTCGACCGTCAGCGACTATCTCACCGATGAAAAAGGCGAGATGCGCGCCGTGATGCTTAAGAATCTAATCAACGGCGAGGAGCGTGAGCTCGAAGTCGCCTGCGTTTTCGTGGCGATCGGCCATACGCCTAACAGTGGCTTCCTCGATCGTTTGGTCGATAAGGACGAGAACGGCTACATCCTCCAGAACCCCGGCCGGACCGCCACCAAGACTCCGGGCCTTTTCGCCGCCGGCGATGTGGCCGACCACTACTATCGCCAGGCGATCACCGCCGCCGGCCAGGGTTGCGCCGCTGCCCTCGAAGCGGAACGCTACCTCAGCGATCACGAATCGCCCTAACACTCCCAGCTATGAAACGCTCCCAATTCCTCCGCCTCATGATGTTAGCAGGCCTGGCCTCCGCATCTTCCGTTAGCGCGGCAAACACAGCCCCTCCTCGTTGCTACGAACTGCGAATCTATCACGCCGCCGAGGGCAAACTGGATGCGCTCAACACGCGTTTCAGGGATCACACCACCGCGCTTTTCACCCGCCACGGCATGACGAATGTCGCCTACTGGATGCCGGTGGAAAACCCGCAGCGACTGCTGATCTATTTACTGTCCTACCCGGATCTGGCCGCCCGCGAGACCTCGTGGAAAGCATTCCAAGCCGACCCCGATTGGGTGGCCGCCAAGTCCGCGTCCGAAGTTGCGGGAACGTTGGTCAAAAAGGTGGAAAGCCGTTTCCTCGAACTCACCGACTTCTCGCCCGAGCTGAAAGTGGACACCGGAGGCGCTCCGCACTCCTTCGAAATACGCACCTACACCGCGACTCCGGGGAACCTTCCTCGCCTGCTGGACCGTTTCCGGAAGCACACCGTGGCTCTATTTTCGAAGTATGGAATGAAGCATTTCGGTTACCTCACCCCGTCGGCGGGTCAGCCAGGGGCGGACAACACACTGATCTATTTTCTCTATCATGCGTCGGCGGACGCCAGGAGCGCTTCCTTTGCGGCGTTTGGTTCCGATCCAAATTGGATCAAGGCAAAATCAGAATCCGAAGCCTCTGCCGGTGGGCCGCTAACGGTCCCGGACGGTGTGAAATCCGAAATGCTTCAGCCCACGGATTTCTCACCCGTGAAGTGAACCACGCCCCCCGCACTGCGGTCGGTATCTGAATTCTCCAGACAGATAGAAAATTTTAGATGACATTTAAGAAAAGTTAATTTAATCCGTCGGCATGTTGAAGTGTGTTTATTGCGTGCGCCGCCTCCCATCCTTCTCAATCGAGGAGTTTTATGACTACTGGCTGAACAAGCACGGACCGCTGGTGCGCCAGCACGCACCGATCCTCGGGATGAAACGCTACGTGCAAAGCCACACGATCCAGAATCCCATGCTGAACGCCGCGGCCCAGCAACCGCGCGGGATCACCGACATGTATGACGGCATCACCGAGGTCTGGTGGGACAGCCCGGAATCCCTCGCCGCATCGCTTCAAACTGCGGAAGGCCAGGAAGCCAACCGCATCTTGTCGGAAGATGAAGCGCGGTTCGTGGATTGCCCGAACTCGGCAATTTTCTTCAGCACCGAACACACGATTTTCGAATTCTGAGTCTTCCCATCCTTATGAAACGCAAATCGCTTCGTTTGTTTTCCGCATTCGCCGCCACCATTACACCTGTTCTCGGGAACGGATTCTACATCCCGGTGCAAGCTCCTGAAGCGACCGCCAAGGGAAATGCCTGGCTTGCCACGGCCGACACCGCTGCGGCCGTTTATTATAACGCGGCCGGACTCACTCAGATCGACTCGCCGGAGGTCACCGTCGGCACCTATGCGATCATGCTCGGCCTCGAAGCGGATTTGGATTCAGGCGCGCATGAAAAGGCGGATAACAGTTGGGCGTTTGTCCCGCAGATTTACGCGGCGGTGCCAATCAGCGACAAACTGGTCGCTGGCTTCGGCGTGAATACCCCGTTCGGCCTTGCAACGGACTGGGATGACAATTCGCAGTTCTCGGCTCTGGCCATTGAGACCGAGTTGTTATATGTCACCGGCTGGGCGGTCCTCAGCTACGAGCTGACGGATACCTTGTCCATCGGCGGGGGATTCGGCGTGCACCATGCGGATCTGCGTCGGACTGCGGCTGTCGCTCCGGGAGTTTATTCCGAATTCAACGGGGATAGTGAAGCACTCTCCTGGACGATCTCAGCCCTGTGGAAACCCACCGAGGAACATGCGTTCGGATTGGTCTATCGGAGTAAATCCGAGTTCGATCTCGAGGGTGAGGCCAGAATTATCGGCGGCATTCGCGAGGACGCGGAATTGGAATTACTAACTCCGGCCACCGTCGGCGGTGGCTACGCCTACACGCCCTGCAAGGAGTGGAGCTTCGAAGCGAATATCGAGTGGGTGCAATGGGAAGAACTGAACAGTCTCAATTTAGAATCGGAGAACGAGACTTTTAACAGTGCCCTCCAGTTTGATTGGAAATCGAACTTTATTTACTCCGTGGGAGCCACCCGGTTCTTTGATAACGGTTGGAACGTCAGCGCCGGCTACAACTATATCGAGAATAGTATGCCGGACGCCACCTACAATCCGGGAGTTGCCGATGCGAACCGCCATTGGCTCAACGCGGGCTTCGGGCGCCGCGAAGAACGTTTTGGTTGGAATTTCGCTTATCAGTTCGCCTTCTCCGACCACGAAGTCAGCGGAACTCCCGGCACCTTTGCGGACGGAACGTTCGAGTCGAGGTTCCACGGCGTGATGGCGAACTTCAGCTGGCAGTTCTGACCGCTTGCGACAATTGAGTCCGGTCCGAACCTGCTCGGGTGTCAGCCCGCCGCGTTGACGACATGGGCGAATTCTTTGCGCTGAAAATCGGTCGGCTTCAAGCCGTAGAACAATTGGAAATCTCGGGAGAACATCTTGGCTGTGGTGAATCCCAGATCGATCGCGACTTCCTTGATCGGCGAGCCTTCGCGCAACAGCGATCTCGCGGCCACCATCCGCTCTTGGCGGAGCCAGTCTTTTGGCGAAATGCCGATCCCTTCTTCAAAAACGCGTCGTAAGTGACGTTCGGATACGCCGATGCGATCACAGAGTCCCGCCATGCGGAATTCCCCCTCGCGCGCGATTTGACCCAATGACAAAGGGAGCGGTTCGCGGGCCAATAGCACCAGGAGCCTTCCGTCTCGTTGAATGATTTCTACGTCCCGGCGTTTCACGATTTTTGGTGGGTGGGGGGGAGTGCTGACTCCTTGATAAAACTTAAAACATTCCAGACTGTCAATTATTTAAAAATAACTGGGTGCGGTTCGAGGAATGGTCATTTAAGACCGAAAAGCCAAGAGTTCATGGAATGTCTTTTAAAAATTAGGGGCGGGAGCCGAGCTTAAATTGCAAAATCCATCAACAGGTCTCCGCCACGGTTTTCCAGAAGACATTCTCAGCAAGGAAATGTTTTGAATAGACTTCTGGTAAATCTCTCCGACCAGTGTGCCGCCTGCGGGCATCGCAGCCTGCGGGCCTCATTCACACGAACCCCAATCCAATCAATAACATGAACAAGCTCATCACACTCGCCCTCAGCCTCGCCTTTTCCGCCACCGCCCTCGCCGGTGACTTCGCCGATATCACCATCCCGCAACTCAAGAAGGCCATCGCCGAGAAAACCGTCACGATCATTGATGTGAATGGCAGCGACTCGTACAAAGCCGGGCACATTCCAACTGCCATCGACTACGACAAGGTCTCGGCCACGCTGGAAAAATCGCTGCCCGCTGACAAAGGCGCACTCGTTGTCGCCTATTGTGGCAGCCCGAAATGCAACGCCTATGAGGCTGCCGCAAAGAAGGCCAAGGAACTGGGCTACACCAATGTGAAGCATCTTTCCGCCGGCATCTCCGGCTGGAAGGAAGCTGGCGAGAAGACGGAAGTGGCCGCCAAGTAAGCAATCAGACCTATTTGCTAGAGTTACCGAAGACGCCGGGTTCTGCCCGGCGTCTTTTTTGCATCTCTGGCTCAGGCGAACTTTTCTGAGACGAACTCCACGAACCTCTCATCGCTCATCTTGTTCGATGTGCTCTCCGTGGTGACAGTTTTCTTGAATTGAGGCGTTTCGCCCAGGTAGCGAATGAACTGCTCCTGAATCGTTCCGGTTCCGGTGAGATGAATTTCCTCGGCGTTGACCAGGTGATTGCCGATCTCTTTGAAAAACTTGTGCACCAGGGTGATCTCAAGGTGGTTCGAGGCGCTTTCGTTTGAATTGGCACCCGGCCCGGGATTGTTGGCGTGGCCAAGGACTGTGAATTCGGTGGCGGCTGGATTCTCATATCCAACGATGGTGGCGTGCTGATTATCCATCCAAACTCCGAACCGCTTTTTGGTTTTTAATGACATGGCTCTCACCTGACGGTCGCGCCGGACCAATAGCAAATGGTCATTCCGCCCACCCCTTTTTATGCCGTCACCGCACTGCGGTCGTCGTTGAGGCCGGATTTCTCGATGAAATAGTCGTAACCTCCGGTGTAGCGGGTGACGGCACCGTTGTTGATGTGCAGCGTCGTTTCCGCGAGCGTGCGGATGAAGTGAACATCGTGGGAAATGAAGACCAGCGTGCCTTCATAGTTTTTCAGCGCCTGCACTAACGAATCGATAGAGAGGATGTCGAGGTGGGTCGTCGGCTCATCCATCAGCAGGAGGTTCGGCGGATCGACGAGAAACTTCACGAGATTAAGCCGGGATTTCTCACCGCCTGATAGAACGCCGCAGCGTTTTTCGACGTCCGTGCGACGGAAGAGGAACGAGCCGAGAATGCTGCGGGCTTCCTCGTCGCGGAGGGTGGCGCAGGCGGCGAGGACCTCCTCGAGCACGGTGTTGTTCTCGTTGAGCGACTCCGAGCGGTGCTGCGAGTAGTAGCCGATTTTGGTGGCGTAACCAGGCTCGCGCTTGCCGCCGTTGATCGGGATCTGACCGGCGAGGATCTTGATGAGCGTGGATTTGCCCGCGCCGTTAGGTCCGACGAGCACGATGCGGTCGCCGCGCTCGATCGTGAGGTCGAGGTCTTTGTAAATCTGCTTTTCGCCGTAGGCCTGGCTGACCTTGGCGAGTTCGATGACCTTCTGGTTCGAGCGCGGTGGCTGGGGGAAATTGAACTTGAACGGCTTCCTTGGCGTGCGCGGTTTTTCGATCCGTTCCAGTTTCTCCAGCGACTTGATTCGCGACTGGACCTGCGAGGCCTTCGAGCCGACCTGGCGGAAGCGGTCGATGAACTCCTGCACGTGCTCGATTTCCTTCTGCTGATTCCGATAGGCCTGCGTCTGCTGCTCAAAGCGGGCTTCGCGTTGCTCAAGGTAGGAGCTGTAGTTACCGGTGTAAGAGTTGAGCTTGGCGGCGTCGGGGTCGATGTCCACGACGGTCTCGACGATCGAATCCATGAAGTCGCGGTCGTGGGAAATCATCAGGATCGCGCCGCTGTAATTTAACAGATAGCGCTGGAGCCACAGCAGCGAGAGTAGGTCGAGGTGGTTCGTCGGCTCGTCGAGCATCAGCAGGTCGGGCTCCATGGTAAGAAGCTGGGCGAGGTGGGCGCGCATCACCCAGCCGCCTGAGTATTCTCTCGCGGGTTTGTGGAAATCATCGCTCTTGAAACCGAGCCCGTGGAGGATCTTCTTGGCCTTGGGCTCGAGCTGATAGCCGTTGAGCGCGGTGAACTGGTCTTGCGCGTGCGCGAAATCCGCGTGCGACAGGTCGCCGGTGGCCTCGTGCTCGCGCATCGTGCGAAGGATGCCGATCATCTCTGGCGTGATGCCCATCGCGATCTCGATGATCGTCTCATCCGTCGGCTCGCCCGCCTCCTGCGGGAGGTAGCCGGTGATGGAATATTCGTCGCGCTCGATGGTGCCTTCGTCGGGCGAATCCTCGTCGAGAATCATGCGGAAAAGCGTGGACTTGCCGGCTCCGTTAGGGCCGACGAGGGCGACGCGCTCGCCCCAGTTAATGGACATTTCCGCCTCGCGGAGAAGGCAGCGGCCGCCGAGCGTTTTCGTGAGCTTGTGAATCGTGAGCACGCGGCGGGTTTAGAGGACGACCGGGCGGGGGGCAAGGATTTCGGGAGGAACCTCCAATTGTAAAGATGAGTTAAGGAAATGGCTGCTATTGACCTTGACGAAACCGGGGGCTGGCGGGCTTGATTGCCCAACCACAACACCTGCATGCGATTCCCAAAATCTCCTTCATTTCTCATGCCTCGTGGCGTGGGCCAGTTCGCCGCCCTCACCTCGCTCTCGATCCTGACGGTTGCAGGCACCCTTCATGCGCAGGATTTTGAGGGGAAAAACATCTCGGAAGTCACCATCCGCTATCGGGGAGCTAAGACAGTCGATGAGGCCCGCTTGCGCAACATGATGGCGTCCAAGGCCGGCTCCACCTATCGCGCGGAGAGCTTGGACAAGGACATCAAGGCACTCTACGAATCCGGACTCGTGGACGACGTGCGTTTCCTGGCAGAACCCGTGGGCGGAAATGTGAAACTCATCGCCGAAGTCACGACCCGTCCCGGTCTTGGCGGCGTGGGATTCGTGGGCAACACCATTTTCACCGATCAGAAGCTGGCGAAGGAATCGAAGATGAAGGCCGGTGGTGCGCTGAGTGACGAACAAATCCTCGAAGCGCGGCGGAACATCGAGAAATACTATCAGGGCTATGGTTACCCCGACATCACCGTCACCCACCGCACGCAGGCGACTGGTGCGGAGGGTCTATCCGATTTGATTTTTGTCATCGACGAAGGCTCGAAAAACGAGATCCGCAAGATTCGCTTCGAGGGCATCAACGCG
>JANMSI010000009.1:0-30328 GCA_031389115.1 Akkermansiaceae bacterium | reverse complement strand
AGCCGCCTCATGGCAGCATCTACCGGAAGAAACTCAAACCAACTAACAAACAACCCGAACTCTCATAACGATTGGATCGAATATCGGGGGCATTCCAGGCCTTTCTGAGGCTACGCCAGCTTCACGTTGCCGAAATCCTGGAGGATTTGCGAATCCCACCCAGCAACCGGCTCGAATCCCTCTCCGGCGATCTCAAGGGTTTCTGGAGCATTAGAATCAATCAGCAGTGGCGCTTGGTCTTCCGATGGAATGACGGGAAGGCGTCCGATGTTAAAATCACCGACTACCATTGATGGCCATGAAACGAACCACTGAACTGATCCCACTGATGAATTTCTTCGCAGAAACGCTGCGCGAAACCTTGGACGAATGGGATGTATCGCAAGCCGAAGTCTCGCGGATGACGGGAATTCCCTCGCCTCATCTGACTGATATGAAAAAGAGCCGCCGGCGCTGCACGCCGGAATACGATCTGCGCCTGAGCCGCTACTTTGGTACCTCTCCTGGTTTCTGGCTGCGTCTCCAGTTGGATTTCGAACTCATGCGGGCCGAGCGTGAGAATGGAGAGAGGATCAGCCGTGAGGTCACACCGCACGCAGCTTGAAATATGCCATACGTATTTCATAAACCGATGAAAATAAAAGTTTCTCAAAACTCCCACCGCGGCAGCGACTTCCGCGATCTCCTCGCCGGGGAAGGCATTCTTCCCGAGGTGGGAGTGCTGGCCCTGAAGCGCGTGGTTTCCCTCCAACTCCAGCAAATCCTCGAGCAGGAGCACGTCACCAAGACCGAACTGGGCTCGCGCATGAAAACCAGCCGGGCATCGCTGGACCGGATGCTCGATCCATTATACCCCTCGCTCACCGTGGCCAGCCTCGGAAAAGCCGCTGCCGCTCTCGGCCGAAAGGTGGAACTGCGCTTCGTGCCTGCTTGATGTTAATCGGTGAGCTACGATCCCATTCATTGCCTTCAGAATGGAAAGCGTAGGCGGGATCTGAAGTTCCGGGGGAGAGATAGTAGTCGCCAAAAACCATTCACCTATAGCGGACTCATTTTTGCCGCCGCGCCCGGTTCCCATGCCAGTCCCCAATCCCGCATGGCGATGACAATGACACCGAGTGCTTTGCCTTTTTCTGTGAGCTGATAGGCGAGACGTTTGCTGCCGTCCGCCGCCGCGCAGTGGGTGACGATTTGCGTTTCTAGCAGCCGCTGAAGACGGTTGCTGAGAATGTTCGTGGGGATGCCTTCTGGGGAACTGGTAAAGTCCTTGAAACGAGATCGCCCTAAAATTAAATCGCGTACGATCAGCAGCGTCCAGCGATCCCCAATGGTATCTAACGCACAAGCCACGGGGCATGGCGAACGGCGGCTCGTGCTGACGGTGGGCTTATCCTTCGCACTCGCTTGCGTTGACTTTTTCATGGCGGAACGATGAATAAAAAATAGTTGTAAATCAAAAGTATTTTCACTTGCGTTTTACAAGCGATAATCTCTATTATCCGCCATGACGACTCATCCCGAGCCTACCCTCGCGGCACCCGGAGCCGGGCTGCCAATGCCTGAACTTCTGATCGGACGCATGATCTTTGGCCTGAAACGCCTGCGCTATGACCACGCCACTTGCACTACTAGCTTCCTCACGGAGAGGGCCGCGATTCGTAAAATGGTCGATCGTTTCCCAGTGGAAATGCGGAGTAAACAAGTGCTGATTGCGCGACCTCGCGGTCTGGAAGATAGCAGTCGGTATTGGTCTGTGTGGATGACGCTGGATCATCTTCGGATCACTAATGAGGCATTCAGTAATATCATCCGCTCGCTGGTGGATGGCATCGTGCCACCCAAGGTCGTGAGCACGGCGGATGTGAAGCCCGACCCGGAAGTCACGGCGGAGACCGATGTGCGCTATGAAGAGTCTTGCTCCCAGTTAGAGCAGACCATGAGGCAGTGCCAAAATCTCAAGACGGAGAAAAAGTATGCTCATCCATGGTTTGGCCCGATGGATGCAGCGGGCTGGCACACGCTATCCGCCGGGCACATGGGCATTCATCGCGAGCAACTGCGCCGGATTCTAGCTGCGATCTAACGATGACCAGCTCCGGAATGACATCTGCGCCCATCGCATCTCTGACGTGGCGCGTGGCCTTGCCTATCAGCATCGGCATGTTTTTCAATACGATGTTCAACGTAGTGGATATGTTATGTGCGGGATTTCTGGGAACTCTTGAGCTGGCGGCGCTATCGATTTCGTTCCCTGTCTTCTTTATCCTCTACGCCACGGCCAGCGGACTCAGCCAGGGAGCCACCGCATTGACGGCCAATGCCCTAGGCGCGGGAAATGTGGCCCTAGGACGCCGCATTTTCTCACAGACATTGATACTGGCGGTGGTTCTTGGGCTCGCGCTTTCGGCACTGGGGCTGCTTTCGTCCCGCTGGGCGTTCCGTCAACTCGGCGCGGAAGGTGACTACCTGCGGCTGGTGACTTCCTATATGGATGTTTTGATGCTCGGAGGGATCGGCTTCTTCCTTCCGGTAGCGCTGAACTCAGCACTGGCCACGCAAGGGAAAACGAAGCCGTATCGGAATTTCCTGATCGCCGCATTCTTCGGCAACCTCGCGCTCAATCCGTTGCTGATGTGGGGCTGGGGGCCATTTCCAGCGATGGGCGTCAGTGGCATCGCCTTAGCCACGGTGATCGTTCATGTGCTAGGTGCTGTCTATCTGTGGCGCATCACCCAGCGCACGGGCTTCAGCGAAAAGCTAAGTCTTGAGGAACTACAACCCGATGCCGAAGTGATGAAATCCATCCTTAAGCAATCGGTGCCGGCGATACTGAACATGCTCACCATCGCTGCGGGTGCCTACATTGTGACGTGGCATGTGCAGCACTTTGGCAAGGAAGCCGTGGCAGCCTTGGGCATCGCCACGCGGATCGAGCAACTCATTCTCATGCCCGCCATCGGCCTGAGCGCAGCGCTCATCGCCATCGTCGGGCAGAACCATGGCGCGAATCACACGAGCCGAGTCCGTGAAGCATGGACCACGAATGTGCGCTACGGCGTGGGCTTGATGGTGATTGGCGGCGCGCTGCTGATCGTGAGTAGGCATGGGCTAGTCGGCTGCTTTTCAGAAAACCCGATCGTGCGCGAGCATGGCGGGAACTACTTGCTGCTCGCGGGAGTCACTCTCTGCGCATACCCCATTTTGTTTGCCACCATCTTCGCACTTCAAGGCATGAAACGCCCAGCCTACGGCTTGTGGATGGGGCTGGGCAGGCAAGTGATCGCGCCTTTGTTGGTTTTCAATCTACTCGCATTCACCTGGGGCTGGGGGCTTCAGGGAATTTGGTGGGGCATTGCTTTCGTGACGTGGAGTGCCTCAGCCGTGGCGATCTGGTGGGGGAATCGCACCATCGGAGTATCTCCATCACCTCCACTGATTTCGCACCGTTAGCCATATGAAAAAGCAGACTCGAAACCGCATGATCATCCTATCAATCATCACTCTTGCCTCTGTGAAATTCTTGAGCAGTTGCAGCTACACCGCCCCGTGGCGAAAAACGAATTTAGGCCGGACCATGTCAAAAAGTTCAGAGCAGGCGGTCGTCGTTGTAACTTACGCAAAGCGCAACAAGGACCAACGCGGGCCATTTTTTCGCAATATCCAAAACGTGTTAGCCGATCTGCCAAATCACGACGGCTTGCTCGGACATAGTTTCCGTTTCCAGTTATTGGGCGATGAGGCTTGGACGATCTCAGCGTGGAGGGATGAGGCTGCGGTTCGGAAATTTTCCCGCTCCGCGCTTCATGCCGCCGCCGTGGAAGACTCCGCCACACTCACAGAGGATGTGAAAATTTTCACCTCCGCACGCGAGGCACGCCTGCTACCGCTGTCGTGGAAAGAAGCCGTCAGCGAGGTTTCAAAAGTCTCCAGCTACTAACTAAAACACACACATGAAATACAACATCATCCTATTGTCGCTCGTCCCGTTGTTTCTTAACAGTTGCGCCACAGTCCCCAAAGCCATGACTGCATCCGCAGCCAGCAGCCTCAAGCCGCACGAACGCATCAACTGGCCCAAGGAATACTTGCCGGAGGAAGCCCCATTCACAGTGAGTAATGAAATTCAAATCAACGCCAGCCCGCAAGTCGTTTGGAAGGATCTGATCGACTACAAAGCTTGGCCCACCTACTATCAGGGGGCGGATCCTGTGACCTTAACAGACGCCTCACAAACCAAGCTCCAAGCCGACTCGGTCATGATTTGGAAAACCATGGGGCTAAACTTTACCTCCACCATCAAAGAGTATGAGCCAAACCGCCGCCTGAGTTGGGAATCCGCCAACAGTAAAATCCGCGGCTACCACGCATGGCTCATTGTCCCTCAAGGAAATGGCTGCAAGCTCATCACGGAAGAGTCTCAACACGGATGGCTGACGTTTTTTCAGAAGACATTCGTTCCTACCAAACTCAGCAAACTGCATGACGATTGGCTAGCTGGCATCAAGCAGCGGGCGGAGACTCTCAATCAATGAAAATGAGATCACATGCTTCGGACTTCTCTGTAGCCACGCTAGCTGTCACGTTCTCGATATAGATTCCATCGCCGTCGATTCTGAGACGCTCGGGACCATGAGGATCATGCAAGCCATCAGAGAAGAAACCACCGTCTATCCAGCGGGCCAGAAGAACTAAGCCCACCTTTCCCGCATAGCCCGCGCTCGCCTCCCGCCAAAGACGGCCTGCCGAACCAAACGGAATATAAATTGGGTCATTGCTCTCGGTTTCACAAGATTTCTGATTTTTTCCTACGCGGTGAATCCGACGCCGAGGGTGTCCGTGCCGCAGGCGGTGAGTTTTTCGACTAACAACCGGTATTTCGGCAGCAGGCCGGCGCGGTGGATGCCGACGCCGTGGCGGAGGATTTTAGAGAGTTCGCGGCCGTAAGGGGGAGCGGAAATCGGCGTCATCGAGGGCGCGGGCGATGGCGTGTTTCTACTTCTTGATATAAGCGTTGGTGGAGAGCAGGGAGATGAACATCAAACATTGAACGCCCAACATTGAACATCGAAGCGGGAGAGTGATTGCGCCGCGCATTTCAATTCAGCCAGTTCTCAAACCGCAGGCCGGGGACTTGGGCGAAGTCCACGGTGTTGCGGGTGAGGAGGGTGGCGTCGTGGGCGATGGCGATGCAGGCGATTCGCAAATCCATGGTGCCGATGCGGACGCCTTGGTTGCGGAGGCGCGAGAAGGCGGCGGTGGATTCGGCATCTAGCGAGAGAACCACCCACCGGGCGAAGAAGTTCACGCGCTCGATGAGCTTTTGGTAAGCGAGGATGCGTTCACCCGGATCAAGAGTGCGGTTGGTGCGAGCCAGTACACCGCGAAGCTCTTCTTCCAGCGTGATGACCGTGGTGAATACCTGTGCCCCGGATTTCAAGAGGCGTCCCCGTAGTAGCTCGCCAATAGGAGTGGGATAGGCCAGTTCCTTCAGGTGATTCGTATCGAGCAGGAACATGGGCAGGTCAGTCCGTCACGCTCTGCCGCCACGCTTCGCCGAGTTGGTCCGCTTCGCGTGAAAAGGCGTCGTCCTGCCAAGTGCCGACGGTGGTGAGCCAGTCATTCTCAGCGGCTTTGGAAGCTACCGGGTGCGAGCGGAGAATGTCAGCCATCTGCTGCTCCAGCGTGGCGACACGCTTTTCGATCGGCAGTTCCAGAGATGGAGTGGCTGTGTCCATGGGGGTGAGATTAGCACACCAGCCCGTGAGCTGAAGTCGATTTTTCAAGAGATCGACAAACTTGGGCGATGGCGTGTTTTTTCTCCTTGGTGCAGAAGTTGGTGGGGGGCAGGTCGCGGGCGGTGTCGGCGCAGGCGTTCTGGGTGAAGTGGACGAGATAGACGGGCGAGCGGCCCTGTTCGTTAAGCTCGGCAACTTTTTCCTGGAGCTGGGTGGTGGAGTATTCGAATTCAAGCGGGACCGGGCGTTGGTCGGACTGGACGAGGGTGGTGGGTACGCCTGTTAGCGCGGTGAGTCGTTTGGAAAAACGAGGAGTCGCCGAGGGTGGCGGACATGAGGAGGAAGCGCGCGCGGGGCAATGTGAGGAGCGGGATTTGCCACGCGGCGCCGCGCGAGCAATTTGGCGCGATGCATTGAAAGCCTGCGACGCTTCGTCGAAGGCGGGCCACGGGGTGAATGAGGAATTGCGCTTTGAAGGCGGCGCGGGTGAAGCCCATAACGAGCCGGCGTGGTGGCGGAGATTACCGGCGTTTTTTGCGTCCGCACTCGATCCTTGGCGCGAGGCAAGCCCGCTGGCGCAGGAGTTGTTTCCACCGGGAGTGGAGATAACGGAATTGAATTTTTCGGCGGGTGAGGCGGCGATCCGCTAAACGGGACTGTTAGGAACCCGGCGGGCGGTGCAGGAGGGGAGCGATCTTCGCGGATGGAGTGTCCGTCCCCTGCCAGCCGAGACTGAGCTTGGGAAACGCGGGAGGCGGTCATGCCGCTGCCTCTGCCGCTTCCACCCAGCGGATTTTGGCGGCTAAAGCAAGAAGTCTGGCCTGCCGGACCATGATCGGCACGGCCGCCTGACCGATTCAAAAGGCTTGCACAAAGCAAGACCCGACACTAACTCCACGCCCATGAGTTTCGAAACCTCCCTCATTCTTTTCAAGCCTGACGCGATCGCGAAAAATCTCACCGGCCAAGTGCTTGCCCGGTTTCAAGAGCAAGGCTTCCGGATCCGCGGCATCAAGATGATCCATCTTAGTGATGAAATCCTCGCCGAGCACTATTCGCACATCGCGGACAAGCCGTTTTTCCCCGCCGTGCGCCAGTTCATGCAGGAAACCCCAGTGATCGCGCTCGCGCTTGAGGGCGAAAATGCGATCGCCGCCGTGCGCGACCTGCTAGGTCCGACCGACTCCACCGTCGCGCCTGCCGGAACCATTCGCGGTGACTTCGGGTTCAAGGACGCCGACGCGAAAATGCGCAATGTCTGCCATGCCTCCGACTCGGTGGAGGCCGCTGCGGCGGAGCTGAAGCGCTTCTTCAAGGACGGCGAAATTTTCACCTGCTAGGATGCAAGTCGAGCGCGTCAAGTATGTCATCTGGGCAGCCGACCTGGCGCGGGCGACGGGTTTCTATCAGAACGTTTTCGGCGCTGAGGTCACGAAGACCAATAGCGTCATGGCCGAAGTCGAGGTGGCCGGTGCGATCCTCGGCATCCACGGCGGCGGTGAGGGCAAGCGGACCTGGACCGGCATCAGCTTCCAAGTGGCGGATGTGGTTGAAGGAGCGACCGAAGTGGTGGCAAACGGTGGCGGATTATGCCGTCAGCCGCAGGAGGAGGACGGCGAGGCTCCCCATCTGGCGATGTGTCACGACACGGATGGGAATGAGTTCATGCTGATTAGAAAGCGTTAGAGGACGAGACGTCCATGTCCCTATGCGGCTTGTTGAAGGTGAATCCGGGAGTTAGCGTTACTTCATGTTCTTTCCCCATTTCGCGTTCGACACCTGGTTGGGACTGGCGGTTCTGGGGACGATCTATCTGGTAGGACTTCTGCATGTGTTCCATGCGCTGATGCATGTGAGGACCTCTCAAGGCACGATTGCGTGGGTCATTTCCCTGATCACGGTGCCGTTCCTGGCACTGCCGATGTATTGGCTGCTAGGCCGGACGCGATTCTCGCGCAATGTCGGCGGACGGCGCGAAATGGACGACCGCTTGGGAAAGCTCGCGGCGACGATGCACGAGCGTCTGCGGCATTGCGAGGTGGAGATTCCCGATGACGATGCTTTCGAAAAAGCCGCCCAACTGCTCGGGGGGCTGCCATTCACGCGGGGAAATGAGTTGGAGCTGCTGATCGATGGGGACGCCACCTTCGAGCGCATTTTCCAAACGATCCAAGAGGCGCAGGTTTACTTGTGCGTGAATTTTTTCATCGTCAAGAATGACCGGCTGGGGGTGCGGTTCCAACAAGCGCTCATCGAGCGGGCCAAGGCGGGCGTGAAGGTCTATTTCCTTTTTGATGAGATCGGATCCCATAAACTTCCCAGGCGATACTTGAACGCGATGAAAACGGCCGGAATCGAGTGCCTTTCGTTTGGAATCAATCGCTTCTGGTGGTCGAGGTTGCAGCTCAATTTCCGCAATCACCGCAAGATCGTGGTGGCCGACGGCAAGACGGCCTACATCGGCGGACTGAATGTGGGCGACGAATATCTCGGCCGCGATCAACGTTTCGGCGCTTGGCGCGACACTCATTTGAAAATGGAAGGGCCGGTGGTGCAAGCGGTGCAGTTGGTATTTCTGGGGGACTGGTTCTGGGCTTCTAACTGCGTGCCGGAACTCCACTGGGACACCCGCCCGGAAGTGGCGAACCAAGTGGCGGCGATCATTCCCACGGGACCGGCCGACGCGCTGGACTCGTGGCAATTGCTAGTCGCGGAAGCCGCGAATTCATCCCGGAAAAAGCTTTGGATCGCTTCTCCGTATTTTGTCCCCGACGAGGGAGTGCTGACCGCCTTGCAAGCCGCCGCGATTCGCGGGGTGGACGTCCGAATCCTGATTCCAGAGCGAGGTGACCACCTCCTCCCATGGCTCTCGGCGTTTTCTTACTACGAACAATCGATTCCTTTCGGCGTGCGACTGTATTGCTATCAGAAGGGCTTCCTGCATCAGAAAGTCATGCTGATCGACGAACGCCTGGCCGCGGTCGGCACAGCGAATCTGGACAACCGCTCATTCCGCCTGAATTTCGAAATCACCGCATTTTCCCCGGACCGAAAATTTGTCGATGAAGTCGAGGCGATGCTGATCACCGACTTCAGCCATGCCCGCGAGGCCAAGGTGGAGGATTTCCGCAACAAGTCATTTTTCTTCCGGGCCGCCTGCCGTGCGGCAAGGCTGTTTGCGCCGGTCCAGTGAAACAAAAAGGCCCGATCGCGAACGACCGGGCCTCAAAAAAATCGGCTGCGCGGTCAGAGCTTGGCGACGCTCGCCAGATCAGGGCGCTGACGGACGAGGTTCGCCAGCATTTTCCGGCAGTGATCGTAGCCGGTGCGCTGGCTGAGGAGTTCCGCACTGCGGGTCATCGATCCCCATTGGACGACGGTGAGCTCGACGTTGCGGCGGCCCCAGAGATTCATGATTTCCTTGGTCGGCTTATAAATATCGACGGTGCCTGTGCCGAGCAGTGCGGAGCCGTAATCGTCGACGACGTAAAGATAGGGCAGACCCTTGATCCTAAAAGTGGTGCCCACCGGGTAGAATGACCAGTCCGCAGCGGCGCTGCGCACGCGGTCATTGTAGCGGAGCACGGTGCCGGTGGCATTTTTGTTCCCGTAGATCAAATGGTCGGACTCACTGCAGGTGTAAGCGGTGGTGCGGACGATCCGGGTACGGTCGCTGAACGCATAAACCGGCATCGAATGCTTGTCTCGTGGTTTGCCGGAGGCGGCGGATACCGCTACTGACGATGCGGCAGGGAGCGCAAAACTTTCTTTTTTGGCGTAATTCCCGGAACCGGAGCGGATCGAAGATTTTGAGATGACGTCGGGAGCGGTGCTGCCGCAACCAGTGAGGAGTGCCGCAATCAATGCGAGCGCGGTGAGGGAAAGGGTTCGGGAAATCATGCAAAAATGCTTTAAGATTGATTTTTATCGTGCAAAACGAGGCGCGCATCCCATACCCCCCTACTTAGGACAGGGCAAACGGAAAAAGCCATTGTTAGTCGATTTACTTTGTATTGTCGCTCAAAATAAGAGTGTTACGGATATCGAGCACGGCACTTTAATCAACGGCTTGCAGCTGGAAGCCACGCCCGAGCGCCAGCGCTCCGCTCGGAAGCAGCGTGGAAAAACCCTTGGAGACCACGGCGACCATGAAGATCCATCACGGCGTCCATCGTCCGGCTCCACCTCCAGCGGAAACCCGCGTCGCGCAGACGCAGAGGCTCCGCCCAACGGCTTTTCAGCACCAATTCCGGCTCGGTCCCCATGAGCCTCGCCCCGATTTCCAACATCCAGCGCGTGGCCGGGAGGCCCAGCGGCATTCCCACCGCCTCGCGGAAGGTCCGCATCCACTCGCGGTTGGTCGGAAATTCCGGCGCGGTGACGTTGATCGTTCCGTCCAGGAACGGATCGTTGATTGCAAAATCCACCGCGCGCAGGAAGTCCTCCATGTGGATCCAACTGATCCGCTGGTTGCCGCTGCCCATTGCTCCGCCAAGACCGTGAGCGGTGAGCTTGCGCAGGACGTCGTAAACGGTGGCCTTCTCGTTCGCCAGGACCATGCCGATCCGCAAGGCAAGCTTCCGCGTCTCGGGCGGCACGATGGCGCTGAAAAACGCATCTTCCCAAGCTTGGGCCACTTCGCAGGAAAATCCATCGCCGGGTTCACCAAGCCAATCGTTCTGCGGTTGGTCCTCCGCGTGCCGGTACCAAGTTGCCGTGCTCGCGTTGAACCAGTTTCTCGGCGCGCGTTTGCACGTGCGGATCGCCTCACCGATGAGCCGGGTCGCATCCACCCGCGAATCCATGATTTGCTTCCGGTTCTCAGCCGTGTAGCGGCAATTCACGCTGCGACCGGCGAGATTGATCACAGCCTCCGCCCCTTCGAGCGCGAGCGCCCACGGTCCCAAGGTTCTGCCATCCCACTCGAGGAACATGCCGTCGCCGCTCCAGCCCTTGCGGCTACGGGCGATGGCGACGACCTCCTTGCCGTTGCGGGCGAAGTGGCGGGTTAAATAGCGGCCAAGAAATCCATTGGCGCCGAAGATCACGATGACGGGGTTCATAGGAAGTTATTTGGTTATGATAGAATTAGATTTGGCAATTGCGTCCAACACATCCTGTTGTTTTCGGTTATTTTAATTTTTCAGGAATTTGTGAAAAATTGGGTGAAAAAAATTTTGCTTAGCCGAGCAGTTTGGTGGCGAGTTGGATGGCGAGGCCGTATTTCATGGAAGCAATCCGGTCGGACATTTTGGAAGCGAATCCGACGAAGTCCTCGAGCGCCCGCATCTGGTCGTGGAACGCCTTGCCCTCGGGCGTTTCGATGTCGCTGCTGTCCTCGGCGCACTTGCTGAGAATCGCCAGCGCCGGCTCGATTTCACGCCGTTTCCGCTCGCGAGCCACGATGGTGAAAATCTGCCAGACGTCTTTCTCCGCCTCGAAAAACTCGCGGCGTTCGCCTTTTTTCACCACCACCTTGATGAGTCCCCATGCGACCAGTTCCTTCAGATTGCTGTGGGCGTTTCCCCGGCTGACTTGAAGATCCTCCATCACTTCGTCAGTCGTCATGGCCTGGGGCGCGGTCATCAGCAGCGCGTGAATCTGGGCCATCGTCCGATTGATGCCCCACTGGGTGCCCAGCGCACCCCACTGGGCGACAAATTCATCGCGTCCCTGTTTGAGCTTTTCGTCATCCGCGTTCACGGTTTTCAATAAATACTGAAAACTCGAAAAACGCAATGGAAAATTGGAGTGGGCATGGTCGCGCGCCGGACGCTCACCCGTGTGACGAACAAGACACATCAGGTAGAAGGAAGAGGCCTGCCGGTATGCTAGCTTCCGAATGCCCGATTGACCTATCCAAAAAAATCATGAGACAATTCCTTCAACTCCCTACTTCAGGACGTTTTCCGAAACTGTCCCCCGTGTCGCGAACGTTGCTCGCGGTGTCATCCGCCGCGCTGCTCTCGGCAGGACTCCACGCCGCGCCAATCGTCATTTCCAGCGCTCCCGGAAGCTATACGCAGGATTTCAACACGCTGAACACCACCGGCTCGCCCGCATTTGTGGATGACTCCACCATTGCAGGGGTTTCCTCCCAACGTTCCGGAACCGGAAACTCAATCGTCGCAGGGACGGGTTCAGCCAATGGCGGAGGATTGTATAGCTACGGCACTGGAACGAATGCCGATCGCGCTCTGGGAACGATCGGGTCCGGCAATGTGGCCGCCGGAAACTTCGCCCACGGAGTCCAATTCCAAAACACGTCAGGAAGCACCGTGACGATTAATTCGCTTGCCTACGCGGGCGAACAATGGAGGAAAAGCGGAGATCTCACGGCACAGGCCCTGACGCTATGGTATAAAATCGGCAGCTCCGCGGTCACCGCTCTCGAGCCTCTGAGCGATGTGGGCTGGACGGCCTTGCCGTCCGGTGATTTCACCAGTCCTGTCACTACCGCCACTGGCGCCGCGCTGGATGGAAACGCCGCGGCCAATCGGACCGAGATCGCCTTCGATCCGGCCTTGGATCTGTCAAGCGGGCAGTTCGTGATGTTTCGCTGGAAGGACATCGACCATGTCGGCGCGGATCACGGGCTTGCCATCGACGACGTTTCCGTCGGCTGGACTGCCAGCGCCTCGCCAGCCATCAGCGTGAGCGCCACGCCGAACAGTTTTGCGGAAAACGCAGGCGCTTCCGCATCGAGCGGCACGGTGACGATACCGGTCGCGCTGGGCGCAAATCTGATCGTGGATCTGGTTTCGAGCGATAACACCGAGGCCACGGTTCCGAGCTCGGTCACGATCTTCGCCGGCATGACCTCGGCAAATTTCACCATTTCCGCAGTTGACGATCTTCTCGCCGACGGCTCCCAAGCCGTGAACCTTACCGCGTCTTCCGCCGGATACGTATCTGGCCAAACAGTGCTCTCGGTGACCAATGACACCGATGCGGCGATCACCGTATCGATCCTGCCCGCGTCGTTTGGGGAAAACGCCGGGCCAACCGCCGCGACGGGAAATGTGACCCTCGCCGAAGACACCCCGTTTGACCTGACGGTCGATTTGATTTCCAGCGATCCGGGCGAAGCAACGGTCCCCGCGTCCGTGACGATTCTGGCCGGCACGAAAACCATCGGTTTCGTCGTGGACGCGATCGACGACACAGCGGTGGACGGAACCCAGAACGTAACCATCGGAGCAAGCGCCATGGACTACACCTCGGGAAGCTTGGTGATTCAGGTGACGGATGACGGCGACGTGGCCCCACCCGCCACACTGAGCCCCGGAGCGATCGCCTTCACCGGATTCAGCGCCGACGGGGATGACGCTCTTTCCTTCGTCGTTCTGGCACCCATCGCCGACACGGACGTCATCCATTTCACTGACAACGAATGGAACGGATCCCCCGTCGGCGCGGGAGGAATTTTTAACGTTGGAGAGGGCACCCTCACCTGGACCCCGCCTTCTGGCGGTGTCGCTGCGGGCACGGTGATCTCATTCGTAGGCCTGTCCTCGCCAAGCCCTGCAGCAAGTGAAGGAACATTGGTCGAATCGTCCGGATCGTACAATGCCAGCGGAGACGGCGAAACGGTTTACGCCTACCAGGGAGACTTGCAGGTAGCCACCGGATTCCTCGCGGTGGTGACCACCACGACAGGAGATTCCACGGCGGGCACCGGCCTGACCGCCTCGAACATCGTGACACTCACAGCAAACGTGGACATCGCGGAGTACACCGGCTCCCGGACCGGACAGTCCAGCTTCCCCGGTTATCTTCCGCTGATCGATAACACCGCCACCAATTGGATTACGCAGAATGGCACGGGTGATCAAAGCGGCGACGGCACCGCCCCTGACGTGCCGTTCGACGACACGGATTTCACCATTTCCGGCAGCGGGGCCGACTATGCCACCTATGCCGCCGCCAACGCCGGAGGCCAAGGCCCGACTCTGGACTTCGACAATGACGGCGTGACGAATGGAGTGGAGTACTTCTTCGGAGCGACCGGTTCCACGTTCACCTCCAATCCAGTACCGAACGCTGCCGGGCAGGTTTCATACCCGCATCCGGTCGCCACTCCCGGCACGACGTTCATCGTCAAGACATCGCCTGACCTCGTGACATGGACACCTGTTACTCACACTGAATCCGGCGGGTTCGTGAGATACACGCTGCCATCCGGCCAGGGAAAAATCTTCGTGCGGCTGGAAGTAGTCGTCGGTCCCTGATCTGAAATCCATCTCTCTTCAGCCCCGGTTCCCGTTTTCGGGGACCGGGGTTTTTTATACCTCTCTGGCTCGACTCAGCGGATTCGCCTGGGCAAAGATTTGTGCATGAAGCCACGTTTCTCCCCGCCTCACGGAGTCCAAACCAAACAGGCCCGCGAAAACCGCCACGTGCAGGCGGTCGAAACGATCACTCCGTCGCTCGACGAGGACGACTTGATGGCGATCGTGGCCGGGCAGGCGGTGCCCTTCATATTGATCCTGGATTGCGTGCAGGATCCTCACAATCTCGGGGCCATCCTCCGCACGGCGGATGCGGCCGGCGTGCATGCCGTGGTCGCGCCCAAGGATAAAGCGGTGGGAATCACCGAAACCGTGCGCCGCGTCTCCGTGGGTGCCGCGGATCATGTGCCGTTCGCCCAGGTCACGAATCTCGCCCGCACGATGGAGAAACTCAAAGCCGCCGGGGTTTGGTTGGTCGGTACTTCGGACCACGCGACCGCGAAGTCGATTTACGAGTTGGATCTGAAAGGGCCGCTGGCACTCGTGCTGGGGGCCGAGGAAAAAGGCATGCGCCGCCTTACCGAGGAGCATTGCGATTTCCTCGCCTCGATCCCGATGGCCGGAAAAGTCGAGTGTCTCAACGTCTCGGTCGCCACCGGCGTGTGCGTGTTTGAGGCGGTGCGCCAGCGCCGGGTGACCCATGCTTGAGCCGGTCCGGATTCTATCGGATTTGCACCTCGGGCACAAAATTTCGCGGGTCGGGCAAGTCGCGGCGCTGCGGCCCTTGATCGCTGGAGCGGGCACGGTGATTTTCAATGGCGACACCTGGCAGGAACTCGCGCGGCCGTTTTTCGAGAGGTCGAGAGAAATGTTAGATGAGCTGCAATCCATCTGCCGCGAGGAAGGTGCGGCAGCCGTTTTTCTATCAGGTAATCACGATCCCGGCTGGCTGGGATCTGGCTGGGTGGAACTGGCCGGCGGGCGGATCGTGGTCACCCACGGCGACGCCCTGCTGTTCGATGGCTCACCCTGGAAGCGCGAGATCCTGGTGAATGGCGAGCGGGTGATGCAGTTATGGGATCAGCATCCCCGCGCCGCGCACGACGTGGAGGAACGGCTGAGGGTGGCCCGAAAAATCGCCCGCGAGCTGTGTTCCGTCGAGCATCCGACGGGCCGCCGTTTCCTGCAACGGGCGTGGGATGCCGTGCTGCCGCCGGGCCGCGCGGTGAAGATGATCGAGGCTTGGATGATTCAGGGCACCGCCGGCGCGCAGTTCTGCGAGACTTATTTCCCGCAGGCGGAATTGTTAGTAATCGGCCATTTCCACCGCCAAGGCTGCTGGCTCCGGAACGGCCGACGCATCCTCAATACCGGCTCGTTCATGGCTCCCGGACGCGCCGACTGGGTGGAATGGAAGGACGGCTGGCTCAGCCGCGGGGTGATCCGGGAATCCCCGGAAATTTGCCGGAAAGGCCAAACGCTGGACGTCTGGCGCTTCTGAAAAAGGGAGTGGTACACGAGGACGGGATCGAACCGCCGACCAATCCGGTGTAAGCGGACCGCTCTACCGCTGAGCTACTCGTGCCGGGCAGGGCGGCAAGCTGGCGGCGGATTTCCCCAAGATCAAGCTCCGAGTCGCTACAGAAATTGAAGAGGAGGGGATTTCAGAGCCAGCCAACGGCGTGATCTTCCATCGTTTGGGTTGAGCTATCAGTCGGCGTCGCCATGTTCACCACATGCGACAAGTGATCATCTATCCCGGCGAAGACGGCTTCTGGGTGGCCGCCCAGTCCGCGGGTAGGCGCGCCGGTTTTCCTTCCGGCATCTGCACCAACGCGAGCGCCTGACGCGCGGTGACCAGCAGAGCGCCGTCGGCCTCGCGAATCATTTCGAAGACGCACCAGAATCGGGCACGGGCGACTTCGCTGAGGGTGCCACGGATCACGAGCCAGTCGCCGAGTTTGGCGGGGCGCTTGTAGTCGATCTCGGTGCGGGTGACGACCGGATAGAGGCGGGTTTGCGACATGGTGCGGAGGTCCATGCCCATCTTGGCGGCGAGGCGGGTGCGACAGGTTTCGATCATCCGGAGATAGGCAATGTTATGCACGACACCGCCGCAATCGGTGTCGAAAAACATCACTTCCTCGCGGGTTTCGAGCATCGGGAGGGAGTCGGCCATGCGGCGATTTTGGCGCAGCCGATCCGGGTCTGCAATGTTCGCTTGTTGGAAGGCGTATGGGTCGCTTAACTTTAGCGAAATGTTTTGGGCGAAATTTCACGGGCTGCGGATTGCCGGATTGTGCCTGTGTGCGGCGAGTCGCCTGTGCGCTGAAAATTTCGCCCCGCCGACGGAAGGACCGGTCGCCTTCCGGCGCGACAGGCTGCCACTGGATGCCGATGCGATGTCGCGATTGTCACGGCAGCTTGTGGGACTCGCCCAAGGACTGGCGGCGGACACCGCGGTCCACCGCCGGACCGCCGCGCAAATGCTCGCGCTCGCGACCGCCCTCGACCCGGGAAATGCCAAGGCGCGCGAGCTGGTCGCCGAACTCCAGATGGGAACCCACCGGGCGGTGGCTGATGACGAATCCCTCGAAAAAAGCCGTGCCGACGTGTGGCAGTTCCTCGCTTGGTTGAAAACGCCCGAGGCGGGTGCCCAAGGCCAGGCGCTGGCCGCGTGCCTAACGGATGTGATCCTCGTTTCCGATCCGAAAAATCCCCGCGCGGAAGCGCTAGGCGCTGTAGGGCCACAGGGAGCATGGACCGGCTGGATTCCGGAACTTTCCGCGTATGAGGCTCGGAAAATCGTGCAAACGCCCCCGCCCGGTGACGCCGCAGTGAAACCCGGCATTTTGCTCGCCAAAGCGCAGGTGTTCACGCCGCTTTGGAAACAGCCCAAAAAGACCACGAACATGAGCTGGATCCTCGCTCCGGCACCGCTCCAAATGTCGGCCACCACGGTCACGACCGACGGCGAAACTCCCTTTTCACTTGTCGTTGGCACGCCGAGCGTTAGCGAAACTCATCCCGAGCTGAATCCCTTGCTGCTCCAGATTCTTGAAAAGCATCACGGCAAACTTCCCGCCGATGCCACGGTGACGATTGGTAGCGAGGCCTTCGCGACATCGGTCCTTTCCAAGAAGCCCCAGTCGATCACCGCCGCCGCCGCGGTCCTCGCGAGTTCCGCGATTTCCGGACGCGAGCCAGACGCCACGATCATCGGCTTGCTCGACGAAACCGGTGCCTTCACCCTGCCCCGAGATTTTTGGAATCAGCTCCAGTCACTCGGCACAGGCACCGGCGGACGCTTGATTCTCCCGTCGGCCGCCGCCGAATTTCTGCCTTCCATGCTGGCACTTGAGCAACCCCGGATATTTTTCGAGTACGAGGTCATGCTGGCTTCGAATTTCAACGAGCTGCTCGACCGCACGGCGAAAACTCCCGACGGCTCGCTGGCCAAAATTGCCGGGCAATTCCGCGAAATTCGTGAGAAAGGCGCCTCCCAGCCGATGGGCCAGTTTATGTCGAATCCGTTCATCCGCCGCCGACTGGCGGAAATGGCCCAGGAGGCACCTTACCATTACTCGGCGAAAATGCTGGCGGTCCAAGGTGCCGGCAATCGCCCGGCTTTCATCCCGCGCACAATTCTAACCGCCGAGCTGCGCCGGGCAATCGAGCCGCTGGAATGGCTGGTCAAACGGCCGGTCGCCGTGTTCGTGGATGCGGAGATCGACCTTCTCGGCTCCACCTACGCCACCTGCCATGGCCGGATCGAGCAGCTCCTTCGCTACGCGGAAAAAAGCGACCGGGAACTGGCGGCAAAGGTGCAGGACATGGTGACCACGGTCCGCACGCTGGAGCGCGCCGCCAAAAGCCGCGGCTTCAGGTATGAAGTGCTGGAAGCGGTGACCGCGGCCAACGCCGCCTTCATGCGCTCATATGCCCAAATTTCCGAGGAGCTTGGCATAGAGACCACCGCGGTTAAAGCCATCCCCGAGCCGTAGCATGTGGCTGCCGCGTCTCGCGGCAGGCCGTGATTGAGTCGTCTCGGCTCAATGCACCAGAGTCCGGCATCCGCCCGCTCGATTTCCTAGCAGTAAAACCTTGCCAAAAGTTAGGCCGTCACCCACGACCGAACCTCCCATGACCCTCAAACACCTCAGCCAATGGCTTCTTCCAGCCGCCGCCGGAGCATTGCTCACCTCGTGCGGCACGGTTTCCGAATTCCAACCCGCCATTACCGGATCCGCCGGGGGGAAAAAGTATTCGCGAGTCATCGTTCGCGATTTCACCCATACCGTGAGCGATGACGACGGCACCACGCCGGTGGCCGCTCGCAAATTTTCCGACGAAATTTCCTACGCCCTCCAGCGGCAAAACCCCAACCTCAAGGTCTCGCGCAGCGGAAAACCAAGTGCGGATACGCTGGTCATCGGCGGCGAAGTCACCCGCTACATGGAAGGCAACAAGGCGCTGCGGTTGTTCGTCGGCATGGGCGCTGGCAGTTCTTACTTCGACGCGAACGTGCGATTCTCGGACGGCGTGAGCGGCAAAAGCTTGGGAACCATCACGGTGGACAAAAATAGCTGGGCGCTCGGCGGTGGCCTCGCCGCCATGCAAACGGTGGACACCTACATGCAGGAAGGCGCGGAAAAGACGGCCGAGGAATCCGAAAAGTTCTTGAAGTAATTTTCCGCCCTTTTCGAATCGGTTGGACGGCGGCTCCCACGCGGTGCCGCCGTTTCATTTTTGCCTCCGGCATACCTCAGGATTTCCCTTGCCAACCCCCACCGCATTTCCCAGTTTCCCCGCCCCTCTTCAAGCCGACTTATTCACCAACGAAGATCCGGAGGGATTCCATGCGGCAAATCTTCAAAAATCGCCCGTCCTGATTCAAGGCGGGAAACAGCACACAACATGATCAACGAACTCATCAACGAAATGGTGGACGCCGGCGTCCACTATGGCCACCAAACCAAGAAATGGAATCCGCGCATGAACCCCTTCCTCATGAAGGACAAAGGCGGAATCTACATCATCGACCTGGAAAAAACCGTCCAGCAGCTCGATAAAGCCTCCGATTTCCTCGCCGACCTCGTCGGCAAGGGCAAGAAAGTCCTCTTCGTCGGCTGCAAGCGCCAGGCCCAGGACGCCATCCGCGAAGCTGCGGAAGCGACCGGCCAGCACTACGTCAATCACCGCTGGTTGGGCGGCATGCTCACCAACAGCCTCACCGTCCGCAAGTCGGTCGAGCGCCTCAAGTATCTCGAAAACATCGAGAAGCAGCCTGAATTCAAGGCCATGTCGAAAAAGGAACTCGCCGCCCTCGGCCGCGAGCGCGAGAAGCTCCTCCGCAACCTCCGCGGCGTGCGCGACATGGACAAGAAGCCTGACGCTGTCGTCATCGTGGACTCCGCCCGCGAAACGATCGCCGTCGCCGAAGCCCGCCGCCTAAATATCCCGATCATCGCCATCGTCGATACGAACGCCGACCCAGCGCTCGTCCAGTTCCCGATTCCCGGCAACGACGACGCCATCCGCTCGATCCGCATCATCCTCCAGAACTTGGTCGATGCGATGGTCGCCGCCCGCAAAAACTAACTTGTTTTCCGATTGCGGGCGTCCTGTCTCACGACGGGCCGCCCGTTTTCATCTCCGCACCTAACACCTATTTTCCCTATGATCACCGCATCAATCGTCAAAGAACTCCGCGATAAGACCAGCGCCCCCATGATGGACTGCAAAAAAGTCCTCACCGAAACCAACGGCGACCTCGAAGCCTCCATCAAGCTCCTCCGCGAGCGGGGCATCATGAAGTCCGCGAAAATGAGCGACCGCGCCGCGAACGAGGGCGTCATCACCGCCCGCGTCAACGCCGACGCCACCTCCGGCCTCCTGCTTGAAGTGAACTGCGAGACCGACTTCGTTTCGAAAAACGAGAGTTTCCAATCCTTCATCGGTAGCCTCGCCGACGCGCTCGCCGCCTCCAGTGCTGCTGATCTCGAATCTGCTCTCGCCGTGCAAATTGGCGGTCAGTCCCTCGAAGACACGGTGAAAGCCAAGGTCGGCGAAGTCGGTGAAAACCTTCAATTCCGTAAATACGTCCGCTACGATGCAGCCCCAGGCGGTGTCGTCGCTTCCTACATCCACCTCGGCGGCAAGGTCGGCGTGCTCATCGAAGTCGGCACCACCAAGCCGGAATCGAGAGGCACCGACAGCTTCAAGGAACTCATCAAGGACCTCACGCTGCACATCGCCGCCTGCGCGCCCAAGGGGCTTTCCCGCGACGACATCCCGCAACCCGTGGTGGACAACGAACTCGACATTTTCCGCACCCGCCTCACCGCGGAAGGCAAGCCTGCGAACATCATCGAGAACATCCTCAAGGGCCAGATCGGCAAGTTCTTCGCCGAAAGCTGCTTCCTGGAGCAAGGATTCGTGAAGGACGCCGACATCAAGATCTCTTCCCTGCTGGAAGCCAAGGGCAAGGAACTCGGTGATACGCTCACCGTCACCCGCTTCGTCCGCTTCGGCCTCGGCGAGTAATCCGTTCATTTGAAAACGCCCGTCTCCCATCGTGGAGCCGGGCGTTTTTGTTTTCATCACTTCGCTCTCTGCCTGAGTTGCTCTAACCGCGACAGCGGTTTCGCGGGTTCGGCGTTCGCTTGGGGCTCCGGTGGTTTTTGCTCGGCGGGCTTGGTGTCCGCCTGGGCGACGGGCGCGGGAGCTGGAGCGTCGATGCGCAGGGTACTATTCATCCCAGTTTGATGGAGGATGGTGGAATTGTTTTCAGGAACAAGGACCCGGCAAAAAACGCCGTTGTGTTTGCCGACCTTGGCATCCGCTGCGACGGTGATTGGGAAGGTGAGCGAGGTCTGGTCCTTGGTGAATGTTAGAGGCGGGCAGGTCGTGCCGTGGGGCAGCCCTAGCAGCTCGACCTTCGCCGCTCCTTCGAAGGCGTGAAGCGTCTCGATCTTCGCCACCATGGACGTCGATTTGCCCTGCTCGGTGGCCGCTAGGTCCAGCGTCATGGCGATGTAAGGCTCGGCCACCTTGAGCGGTGTTAGGGCGGAGGAAACCAGCACGGGGCCTTGCGGAGTGCCTGCCTCGGCGAGGACGCAGACCTGCCAGTCCGCAGGGGTTGCGTCGTTGCTGGCGTTGAGTTCGTAGGCGATTTCCGACTGGTCTCCGGGGATGTCAACGGTGACGGGGCCGCTGACGCCGGGGGGATTCCACAGGGAGCGGACGGTGATTTTTTCCACATAACCGGAACTGCGGGTGGCGCGGACCTTGAGCGACAGCGTGCCGTTTTTCACGATCGGCACGGCGGGAGGATCGATATCGATCTTGAACGGTGCCTCAACGGTGACGGCGGTGGCAATTCGGTCTAACGAGATGGAATGATAGGCGCCCTCGTTGTTCATATCCACATGATGGATCGTATCGATCAGCAGTCCGGTGAGAGCGGGCGCGTCGCCGGTGGAGCGAAGCGAAAAGGCGTGCAGTCCCGCCGCGACGGGCCCATCCGCGGCCGCCTCGAACACGACGGGAAACGTGGTGACCAACTTCGGGACGGGCGGGCAGTGCATCGTCACCCCGGCGGGAAGGGAACCGGCCTCAAAGACGGAATCGCAGGCGATGTTTTCCCGCGCGACATTGACGACCGCCGCGTAGCGATTGCCGCGGGGAACGGAGAAGGTTTTCCACTTCTGGGTATTCACCCGCTCAATCGTGGGAAGGCTGGCGGCGATGGCTGGGCTCTTCTGCGTGACTTCAATGCGGTAGGTGAAATCCGCGCCGGTGCGATTGAGCTGATCGCGGATTTGAATGCCGTAGTCGCCATCGGCGGGGCAGGTCCAGTTGATCACGCTGTCGGGCGCGCCCTGATCGTCGTTCTGGGCAAGCTGACCGCCGTCGGCCTTATGGACCGACAGCACGGAATCCAACGGCGAGCGGTGGCTGCGGGCGCGCACGCGGATCACGAGGTTCTGGTTTTTTGTTGCCGAAATCTTGAACCAGTCCGATTTGCCAGCGTCCTCGAGAACGCCATGCATGGCCCCGGGAACGGCTGGAACAGCCGTCGCCGACGCGAGGTCATGGTTGGCGGCGGTTTCCCTGATAGAATCTAACGCCGATACCGTGATCCAATGGGGCGATGGCGCGAAAAGTCCGTCGCTTTGAGGAAAAATCGGGAAGCGATCATTCACGGATTGCGGCAGGGTGATGGACTGCTTGAACGGTCCCGCCGGGTCGCCGAGGAAAGTGAACTCCACGGTTTCACCCGGCTTCCCGCCCGTGGGGAAGACCGCTTTGGGCCGCGGAAAGGTGCCGATGTGCAGCCGGTACTGGCACTGGTCGTTTCCCTCGTAAGCGGCCTCGTGGACGACCACCCGATAGTCGCCATCCTCCGGCGCGATGATGGAAACGAACGCGTCGTTGCGCAGCAGCGGCGTGTCGTCGCAGGACGCCAGCTCGAATTTTTTAGGATCGAGAATGGCGACGTAACCATCGAAGAAAACGCGGCCGAGCCGGATCGCTTCGACTTCGACCGACAGCCGCTGGCCTTTTTTTAAACTGCAAACGTAGTAGTCGTCGTCCTCGTTGCCGGCGATGCCTTCGACGGTGCGATTGAGTTCGATCCGCTGGGCTTGATCGAAGCTGGCGTTCGGCTCGACCTCCGCGACGGAGGGAAACTGCCCGACCCAGAACGACCGGAGTTCGGTCAGCCCGCCCGGGCTTCGCAGCCGTAGCGAGTGCTCGCCCAGCGCGGCGTCCGCGGCGATGGTGAGTTTCGCGGTGGCGTGCTTGCCGTCCTTGATTTCAATGTTAGAAATAGTTAGGCCGGGTTCGTAAAACAGCGCGTCGGCGATTCCGTTGAGACGGTCCCCGTCGAAACTGACCGTCACCTCCGTGCCCCGCTGACCGCCGCGCGGGTTTACCAGGCTGAGAACCGGGGAAAACTCGGCAAGCGAAACTGCGGACGCCAGCAGCAAAATGGAGAAGGCGCGCATCACGACATCAGGCTTTTTTCGCCAGCAGCGCATCGAGCACCTGCCCTTCGGCGACAATCTCGATTGGGCGGTTTCCGGGCGACATGAGTTCGTTGTCCGCCTTGATCCCGATCTGGTGGTAGATGGTGGTGGCGAGGTCCGCGACGGTGACGCCGTCGGTATCGACATCGCCGCCGAGGGCGTCGGACGCGCCATGGACGTAGCCCTGCTTCATGCCGCCGCCGGCCAGCATCGTGGAGAATACGCGCGGCCAATGATCGCGCCCGCCGGTGGCATTGATCTTCGGAGTGCGGCCGAACTCGGTGGTGACCATCACGAGCGTGGAGTCCAGCATGCCGCGCCGGTCGAGGTCACGGATGAGCGCGGCGATGGCCTTGTCGGTTTGCGGCAGCTCGTTCTGGATGCTGCCCTTGATGTTGTCATGATGGTCCCAGCCACCGGCGGTTAGAGAAACGAAGCGCACGCCACCCTCGATCAGGCGGCGGGCCAGCAGCATGCGCTGGCCGGCGGGCGTGCGCCCGTATTCGTCCTTCAGGGCGTCCGACTCGGACTTGAGATCGAATGCTTCGCGGGCCTTCTGCGAGGAAATGAGTTTGTAGGCGTGCTGATAGAAGGCGTCCATCGAGTCGATCGCATCGGATTTCTCCAGCGCACGAAAATGATGATCCACCGTTTCCAACAGCGACCGGCGGCGGGCGAAACGGGCGTCGTCCACCTCCTTCGACAGATTTAGATCGCGCACCTGAAAATCTCCCTGCGCCGGATCCGCTCCCAGGGCGAATGGACCGAAGGCGGAGGAAAGGTAGCCGGAATTCGCATACTCGTTAGGCACGGACGGCACGCAGACGTATGGTGGCAGATCGTTGCGCGATCCAAGTTCGTGCGAAATCACCGAGCCAATCGACGGATACTCTAACGCCGGCGACGGGCGGTAGCCGGTGAACATGTTGTGGGTGCCGCGCTCATGGGCGGCCTCGCCGTGCGACATCGAACGGATCAGCGTGATCTTGTCCGCGATCTGCGCCGTTTCCTTCATGAACTCGCCGAACTGAATACCGGGAATTTTCGTGTCGATGGCTCCAAAGGGTCCGCGGTACTCGGCGGGCGCAAACGGTTTGGGATCGAAGGATTCCTGGTGTGCCAGTCCGCCGGGCAGGAAAATATGGATGATGCCCTGGGCCACTGCCGGGTGGGCGCCGCCGGATTTCGTATCGGCGCGCGCCCGATTGCTGAGGAACTGCGGCAGGGTCAGTCCGATCCCTCCGAGCAGGCCGACGTAGAAGAATTCGCGGCGCGACGAGTAGCGTTCAAGGGGGTTGCCGGGGCATTTGGGGATCATGGCAGGTTGAGGTGACAGGCGATACGCCCGGCGCTTGGAGATCATTTCAGAAAGGAAATCATTCGCCTTGGGGATTGGCGGGGAGGGATTTGTGAGTTAGGCCTCGTCGATGGAAGTGCCGCGCGTGGATCGATTGCAACCGGGGAAGCTCATCGGCTACGGCGGCAGCGGCCGCATTTTCGGGGCGAAGGATGAGACCGGCGCGGAGTGGGTCGTGAAGGTTTTTCACCCGAATGCGATCAACCGACCGCTTCTGGAAAAAATGACCGCGCGGCTCGAAACGGGCGGCTGGCCCGCTGGAGTGATGAAGGTGCCCGCCGCGGACTTGAAGGCGGAGCAGCCGTACTGGATCACGGCGCTGCATGCGGATGCTGCTGAAGGCGCGGAACCGGTCCCGCGGAATTTACAGAGCCTGCTGCACGATCACCCGGGCGCGCACTCGTGGGAGCTCGTTCGCTCGCTCGCCCGCGCCCTCGCCCTCATGCACCAGCGCCAGGTGGCCCACGGCAATCTCAAGCCGGGAAATGTTTTTTTCGCCGAGGACGGAGAGGTCCTGCTCAGCGACTGGACGATGGGCAACATGCCCGGCGTGGAAAAATCCGCCTTCACCGATGCGGTGCTCTATCAGCCGCCCGAGCAGCTCAGGGATCCGTCCGGCTATCCCGAGGAGGCGGGCTATCGCTGGGATGTGTTTTCGTTCGGCGTGCTGGCCTATCGAATTCTAACCGGCAGGTTTCCGCGCTGTCATGACACGTTCGCCTTCGTGGCTCCGGTCCATGGCGAGGTCCGCAAGGAAGGCATCCGGGCCGACCTGGGAAAAATCGCGAGGAACCTCGAGGCGAAGCCCGCGGTCACGTGGCCGGACGCGGCGATGAATCCGCTGGAAGCCGGGTTCCGGGATTGGATCGTCCGCTGCCTGCCGCTCGATCCGTTGGAACGCCCGGCCAGCATGGTCGAGGTGGCGGCGGGCTTCGAGCGCTTGGAAAACAAGGCTGCCGCGGATGCCGAGCGGGAGGGATTGATGGACCAGCGCCGCCGGGCCGAGCGCCGCGCTTGGCGTGCGCTCTTCTACACGGGAGTGGCCGCCACCGCCGCCGCCGTGCTCGGAGGCCTCTGGCACCTCACGAACAGCCAGCTTTTGAAGGAACGGGCAGAACGCGAAAACGAATCGCTCTCTCTTAACTCAGCAGCCGACGACGCCGTCGCCGCCAAGTCCGACGCGCAGGAGAAAATGACTGGAGCGCAAAATTCGCTGAGTTACGAGCGTGAACTGGCGCTGGCGCGGTTGGAGGCATCCCGCCTGATCGGCGACCGCTTGTTTTCCTGGGCGATGGAAAAGGGCAACCGCCGCCTGCCGCCGCTGGACGGCCGGGAGCAGCGGTTGAAGCGGCTCGAACGTTACTTTGAGGATTTTCTAATCCGCACTGCGGAGATCGATTCGCTGGCGGACGAGCGCGCGCGCATCCGCCTGCAGCTTGCTGAAATCTCGCTCGCCGCGGATGACGCTCCGACCGCCAGCAAGCGGTTTGGGGGGGCGCTTGCCGCATGGACCGGGCTGCCGATGGATGCCGAGTTGAAGTTCCGCATGGCGACCAATTCCCTGCTCCTCGCGCTGCTCCGCCAATCCACCGGCGACCCCGAAACAGAGTCCGCGTTCGTGACCGCGCGGAACGATCTAACCGGGGTGCCGCAGGCCGAGGTCGATGCGGACCGATTGAACCAACTCCTCGCGATTCTGGATTTCCACGAAGCGAAACTCCTCGCCGCCCGCGGCGATGATGCGAAGGCCCTGAAGCAATTGATGCGCGCCACCCAAACGCTCAACCGGCTCGCCGACCTGCGTCCCGATGCGGCGATCCTGCGATCGGAACTGGCCGCCTGTTATTTGTCGTCATCCACGATCCTCGACGGCATGGGCAAGCTGGGAGACGCGCGCGAAGTGCGGGCGCTCGCCACCGTGGAAATCACCAAGCTCCTCAAGGTCACGCCCGACGATTTCGCGCTGCGCCTCGATCTGGCCGGCTGTCACGCCGCCATGGCCGAGTCCGCCGTCCTCTCCGGCGACATCGCGGGCGCGGAGGCGAACTCCCGGGAGGCGATGAAACTTCTCGATCAGCTTGTGGTCGAACAGCCGGACAATGCGGAAGCCGTTTCGCGAAAAGCCTCGCTGCTCGGCCTGCGTGCCGGAGTCCAGCGCGACCGGGGCTTCGCGGCGGAGGCGATGAAGGACTACGAGGAGGGCATCCGCATGCTTGAGGCGATTCGCGCATCTGCTCCGGGCAATGCGCTGGTTTCCTTCCGGCTCGCCCTGCTATGGTGGCAAAAGGGCCGGATGTTAGGAATGGCTGGCCAGCGCGACGAGGAGATCGCCCTGATCCGGAAATCGCGCGATCTGCTAGGGCAATTGGAAGCGGCCGCCGCCCCCGCCGGCCCGCGGCCCGAGCAGCTCCAAAGCTCAGGCGCCTACCTTCTCGGCGATCTTGGCCACGCCCTCCAACTGGCTAACAAGAAAGACGAAGCGTCGCAGGCATTCACCGACGCCGTTGCCCTGTGGGAAAGCTTGCTCGCCTCCCGTCCGCAGAGCGAGGAATACAGCGAAGGCCTCGTCTGGTGCCGCCAGCGCGTCCAGGATTTGAAATGATCGATCAGCAGCGCGGGTCGCTGTATTTCATCAGCACGTAATCCCCAAGATCGTCGGACCCCCAGCCCCCTTCGGTCCAGCCGAGCCCTTGATAAAACTCCCGCGCCGGGCGGTTAGCTGTGAGGCATTTCAAATGGTAGGGCTGCGGCAGCCATGCGCGAAGACTCTCTAGCAACATTCGTCCCACGCCCATTCGCTGGTACCCGCGGTCGATATACAAATGATGGATGAAGCTCTCCAAACCGACCACCGAGATGAAACCTACGATCACCTGGTCATCGTCCCCCGCCAAAAAAACTCTCGTCCTCGGTCTGAGCCGCAAAATCCGCGAGGTGAAACCGCGCCGGATCCATCCAATGAAAGGCCGACACCCGCGCGGCCAAAAAGATACGCGCCAGAGCATCTGAATCCGCCACGGTCGCTCGTCGGAGATGGAACATTGGAAGGTCTTCTACCACCTTCGCCGAAGAAGCCAACGCGATTGGTCGCCGGTCGGGGGTGCCTCGCTAGCTGTCCCCTCAGGGTTTCCCAGAGCCCGGCATGGTTAAGAGGTAAGTTCTTGAGGCCTGTCTGAACGGTTGGGAAATTGAGCGACCGCCTGCTCATGGAGGCATGCGCATTCTCTCGATTGCATTTCTATCTGCAAATGCTCTCGCAGTTAGGGTTTATGTTTGCCCAACACGATCGTCTATTCCGGCTATTCGCAAATATCAGACATTCTGCCGCTTCAGCTCGTCGAGTGTCCTCCCATCTTTCGACTTCCAGACGTTCCAACCGTTCGCGGTCACTCCCAACAGGGAAAGCGCCGCCATGCTGGGCGAGTTGAAGAGGTGGTCTTTTTCGAAGATGACCTTGTCGCCCTCCACGCGCATCACTTGGGCCGTGATGAGTTTATTTCGGAAACGCTCGTCCGCAGTACCTGCTATGGAAGGCACGTTTCCCTTCCGGCCAGTTGAACCTTTCAGCATCACAAAGCCTTCCGGTGTGTAGAGCACGCGACCATCGCAGCCAGCGACCTTACAGTAGAATACATCGTCATCCTGCTTCGTCCCGGCGGTGGATTTCGTGACGGAGTCGAAGATCGGATAGCCGAGCGTGGCGAGCAGGGTGCGCCCGGTGTCATAGATCTCATGGCAATCCGCTTCCATCGGCGACGGGGTGTGGGGTTTGCAGCCGCCGTTGCCGTTCTGATCGGTGAACCGTTCCGCGGCGCGGATGGCCTGGAGGCAGCGCCACTCCAGAAAGAGCGAGTGGGTTTGGGTGAGGCTGTTGGTCCGGGAAATAAGGATGAGTGACCGCTGCCAGAAGTCCTTTTCCTTGTTATGCGAGGTCAACCGGGATCGCAGGTCGCCCGTCTGGCCGACGTAAACCCGGCGCTCTTCCATATCTTCGGATTCGCCGATGAGAAAATAGAGCGCCACCTGGGCACTCTCCGGCATCTTGAGGAATTCCGGAAGCAGGCTGCGCGGCACTTCGATGACCTGCACGATGCGGGTGGTAATCTCCGCCACACGGATGCCTTGCGGATCGCCGCCCGGCAGGAAGATTTGGATGGTTTTGGGTGTCGGACTCATGCGGGTTGTTTTTTGGAGAGCGGGCGCATGTCGATCTGGCTGGTGACAGCGGGTGAAATCTTCGTCTCAAAGCGGATTTCCGTTCGGTTGCTCAAGGATTTTTCCCCGCTTTCACTACCAGCAGCTCCAGTCCCTTGAACTGGGAAAACGCCTTGTCGGTGGTGATCATCTGAAACCCGGAACTCAGCGCAAACGCGGCCAGCCAGGCGTCCATCCAGAGCTTCGGCGACTGCGTGTCGCGGATGGCCATGGCTTTCCAGGTTTCCTCCACCCCATCCGGTTCGTTTGCGAAAGTGATCCGCTCGTCCGCCATGAAACTTTCCACCACCCTCCATGCCTCGCGGTTGGTGAGCGGGGGCATTCCGTAGCCGGCCAGCACCTCGGCGGTGGTCAGGAGCCTGACCAGTCCCTGTTGGGTTGCCCGGCAGAAAAAGATGCTGGCAAGTGTCTCCTGCCCATCCAGCCAGCTCCGCGCAGCCTCGTGGTGCGAATGAGCGGAAAGCGCCAGCGCCAGCCAAATGTTAACGTCCGGCAGCTTCATGGCTCCATTCCACTTCTTGTTTCAGGAGTACTTTCGCCACTTGTTCTGCGCTCAAATCCACCGCTGGAGCCATCGGCTTCCCGCAGTGGATCAACGGCAGCTTGACCCGATGCCGGGCCGTTGCGCTCTGCGGGCTTGGCTGCGACAGGCCTCGGCGAAAAATCTCGGTCGCCACATCCCGGAGTTTCCGTCCCTCGTGCGCGGCTCGCAGTTTCATCTCGCGAATGAGGTCGGCGGGCAAATCCAGGGTCGTTTTCACAGAGCCAACTTTCCAACTTTCCAACTTTCTGTCAAGGAAGCCTCACGAGCGGGGCGAAACTCATCTTCGCGATGAGTGTTAACGGTGCGAACGGCGCGGAGCGAGTGGCCGGCGGTTAGCGTTTCCTCAATGAAGGCAAGGAAGCCGCCGGCGGGATGGCACGGAATGACATCGAAGGGAACCAGCACGTCCTCGTCGGCGCGGACAAGGTTTTTGTCATGGGCATCGAAAACGCCGAGGTTGTCCTCCGCGCGGTAGTAGGCGGAATCGGTGATTTTCACGAACCCCTGCGAGGCGAACCAGGCGTCGATCTCCGCCGTGGTCACCGGCACGATGTCGAAGCGTGGCTGAGAGGTGACGATGGCCATTTCATCGCCCGGCTGGACGATCAGGCCCTCGAAGGCGTTGAGCCCGGGGACGAGGAGATTCTGGAGGTGGAGCCGCTCGAAATATTCGAGCGGAGAGGCTTCCCAAAGGTGAAAGCGGCGGGCGTCCTGTGAGGAGGAAACTAGCGCCAGCTCAATGCCGGGACAGAGACCGAAAACGCGGTTGCGGGTGACTTTGTAAACACGTTCGCCTTCGCGGAAGAAATCATGTTCCTGACCCCCGCGGGTCAGCCGTGAAGTGACGACACCGGGGTCTAGCAGGAGACCCAGACCGTCTGCCCATTGACGGAGATTTTCTTTCTAGCAGGCAAGAGCGGGCGACCAAGATGGGCTTCCACCTGTTTCAGGAACTCCTCGGAGGAAATCGAGCGCCGCGAGGATAAGATCCGCTCCATCCGTTCCGCGCTGATCAGCGGGCGGACGGGAACTTGCGGGGCGGTGTTCGTTTTCACTGGGCATGATCTTAGCCGGGACGGCGCATTGGAACAAGCGAGGTTTTTCAACGGCAAGCTCAATCGTGGCGGGGGGGTTGAAAAACCCCACCCCCCCCCCGGGGAAAAATTGGGGGGGTTAAACCCCCCCCAGGGGAACCCCAAAAAAAAAAAAAAAAC